>JBDRBC010000334.1:0-19692 GCA_043823125.1 bacterium
CCAGGGATAGGAGACGAAATCCCCGGTCTCGAAGTCCTCCACCGACAGGATGGGCAGCCGGAAATTCAATTCGGTGACCCCTGCGAAATACACGGTCTGCTCCACGGCTCCGAGATCGGGTGCCCGGCTCAGGAGCGTGTACACGTCGTCGATGGGCAGGGAGATTTCGTAATAGCCGTCGCTGGTGCTGGTGACCGGGGCGAGGGGCGTGTCCAGGGCCGTCACCGTTGCCGCCGGCACGCCGAAATCGTCCGGGCCGAAGACGTGTCCGTAGAGCAGAGCCCGTGGCTTGGTGGATAGCTGGACATCCGCCGTCGTCGTCTGGTTCGCGAGGACCGACACCGACTGTGTCGCCTCGAAATAACCGAATTCCGTCACCTCCAGCAGGTGTTCCCCCGCGGTGAGGATCAAGCGGTAGTGTCCGTCGCCGTCGGTCACCTGGCGGTTGTAGCCGCCGACATCCCGCACCTCGGCACCCGTGATGGGCAGACCGGTCGTCGGGTCCGTCACCCGTCCCTCTGCCACTCCGATAGGCCCGAGGACCGCCACCACCGCCGCGTAGGCATCCACCAGACCGTGTCCGTACGTGTCATCCTCGCCGGTCTCGCCCAGATCGGTGGCGGTGGCCATCAGGATCTCCTTGATGGTGACCACATCGATATCTGGATCGGCGGTGCGCATCAACGCCACCACACCGGCGACGTGCGGACCCGCCATGGAGGTGCCGTTCAGGAGCTGGTAGCCGCCGCCGGGTTTGGTGCTGTAGATCTCGGTTCCTGGCGCCACCAGTTCCGGTTTGATGGGATACTCGGAGTCGCAGTTGGTCGGGCCGCGGCTGGAGAAGCTGCTGATCTCGTACGGGGGCGTCCTGAGAGTTGAGCCGACGGAGAAGCAGCTGGTCGGCGTTGCCCCCCGATCCGCAGGGCTGCCGATGCTGTTGGGTTGCGGCCCGTTGTTCCCGGCGGCGAAGACCAGCACGCATCCGGCCGCCTCGCAGTGGTCGATGACGTCCCACCAGCGGCTGTCGCAGTCGTAGTACCCCTCGAAACCCTCGTTGACGGACCAGCTGTTCTGCACCACGTCGGGTACTTCGTCCATCGTTTGCGCATCACCATCCGGATCGGCGAACCACTCCAGGGCGCGAATGATGTCGTTGTCGAGTTCCGAGCCTATGGGCTGGTTGATCCCGTTGCAAGCGATCCAGACCGCGCCGGGCGCCACGCCGATGGTGTCGTCGGGGGCCACTCCGCACAGAGTACCCATGACATGGGTGCCGTGATAGTGACGATCGACTGGTGTCGCGTCGCCGAAGTCGACGATATCGAGCCAGCACTCGGCGGCAGGAGCGAAGTTTCCTCGCCAGCGATCACGTAACGCGATGTGCTCACCGTCGACGCCGGTATCCAGGCACCCGACGATGGTTCCCTGTCCCGTGATCCCGAACACGCGCCACACCTGCGGGGCACGGACGGCGAGAACACCTTCCGTGGTGCCGATACCCTTGGCGCCCCCGGTCTTGGCGGATACGGCGCTGTGGCCAACCGGCGCCTCGAGCGACACCTTCAGGTCCAGCTCCACCCGGTCCACATCGGACCGCTCGGTCAGAGCCAGAATGGCATCCACCGTACCGGTAACCACAACGGAGTTGAGCAACCAGTGGGTCGCCCAACCGCGAATCTGTCCCTGTTGTTGGCGGGCTGAGAGTTCGTCGATCAGCGGACCCTGCGTGCGTTCGGCGAGGACCTGGAGCTGCTCGACGACAATCCGGTGCCGAGCGGGTCGCGAGGTCTTTGCGAGGCGGAATTCGTGTTGTAACGCCGAGATATCGACCTGATCCCGCAAGGACACGAGCACCTTGACCTCGTCGTCACCTGTCTTGTCCGCCAGGAAATGGACCAGACCCGGTGCCAGCTCCCCGGCGACCGAAGGGGCCGGCACTGAGAGATAGAGACAGACCAGGAACAGGGTGGCGGCTTTGAGCATCGTCTACTCCCGGTGGCGGATGCCGGTGGGGGTGCTGTCTGCAAGAGAATCGCCGACACGGAGCGCCGGGGTTTCAATCAGAGGGGACTGCCGGCAGGGCGGATATCCGCTGGGTTCGAGACCGGCAACCCGGACGTTAATATATCAACACTCCCCCGGGAGTGACAAGGTGGTCCCGGTCGGACCGGCATCGCCACCACTTGATCCAGGTCCGGAGGGGGCGAAAAAACGAGTGGAGGGTCGACACCCCCCACTCGGGGAAAAACACAGGAAACGGGCAACGGTCGAGTTACCGATACATGGTTTTAACCTCACCCCAGGTACCGTTCTCCGTGCCCACCGGGAACTCGCAACAGACCACGTCGGCCCACATCATCAACTCGCCGGGCCAACCGAAGTCGTTCACGAGATCCTGCCACCCGAAACCGTAGTCGTTCCAGCTCGTGCATCCCACGGGGAACTCGTCGGAGACGAGGCTCGGCAACATGGCCGAATCGAAAGTGGTCACGAAATGGAAGGACAGGAAGTAGTTGTAGTTCATGTAAGCACAATCACAGTGGTCGAAGATCGACATGGCGATGTCGTACGTCCCGGCCGTATCGATGGTGAACTGGTACACCGGGGAGACACAGGTCTCGGGTCCCGGGTAATAGCACCCCAGCAGGTCGTCCCAGACCGCCTCCTCCAGGTCGACGTACGCCTCGAACGTCACCGGCACGTCTTCCACTCCGAAATCCATCAACATATGAATGGTCTCGAGCTGAAAACCGATGGGACAGCTACAGGACGTTTGCGGGTGGAAAAGATACTTGTACCCTTCTTCACCCCAAACCCAGTCACCGATGAGCCAGGCCGGATCGTTCAGGTTGCCGACCTGACAATCGCTCCGGGTAGCCCCACCCATGGTATAGACCTGTGGATCGGGATTGTCGATCCGGGTCACGCTGACCGTTTTACCCGCCAGGGCGGTATTCGCCACGAGCAGGAGAGAAAGACAAAGAAGCATTAGCAAGTGTCTGCGCATAAGATGCACCTCCTGAAGTTCACGGACAGCCAAACGGCGTCGAGCAGAACACCACATGTTCCAGAGAGCCAGCGCGCTCGATCCGGTTATTGGACCAACAGGTGGACGGCGGAACCACCCCCCACACCCGCTGGTATCGGGGAGAAACCACCACATTATATATTCTATCACAGGAGTAAGCACATATCAAGTCACATGTTGCATGCTCTATATAGAGCACCAAACGTAGAATATTGCAAAAATCGCCGCGACCTCTCCCCGGAGGCCGCGACGCCCAAAGGGTTACTATTGATACAATCTCTACTTTTTAGCCATTTCATCCGGTGAGGATGCTCCCATGGAATCGCTTTCACCTGTCTGCTTGGCGTGCATGAGCTGCAGCAGATCCACCACCCGGTTGGAGTAGCCCCACTCGTTGTCGTACCAGGAAAGGGTCTTCAGCATGTTGCCTTCGACCACCTGGGTGTACCCGGAATCGAAGATGGACGAGTGCGGATCGCCCACGATATCACTGGAAACCAGGGGATCGGTGGAATAGTGGATGATCTTGCTGAACCGTGGGGACTGGGCTGCGGAGCGTACGGCCTCGTTGACCCCCTCCACCGTCACCTGGTCCCGCATCAAACAGACCAGATCCACGATGGAGCCGTCGGGGATGGGCACCCGCATGGCCATGCCGTCCAGTTTGCCCTGGAGCTGCTTCAGAACCTTGCCCACGGCCCGGGCGGCGCCGGTGGTGGTGGGAATGATGTTCTCCGCCGCTGAACGCCCCCGACGCCAGTCCGAATGGGGCACGTCCGCGAGACGCTGGTCGTTGGTGTAGGCGTGCACCGTGGTCATGAGGCCGCACTCGATGCCGAACTCCTTGTCCAGCACGTAGGCCAGCGGCGCCAGGCAGTTGGTGGTGCAGGAGGCGTTGGAAACGATCTGGTGCTCTGCGCTCAGTTCGCCCTCGTTCACACCCATGACGATGGTGGCATCGATCTCGTCCTTGGCGGGCACCGTCAACAGCACCTTCTTGGCGCCGGCTTCCAGATGCTGGGCGATGGTCTCGCGGGTCCGGAAGCGACCGGTGGCCTCGATGACATAGTCCACTCCCAGCTCTTGCCACGGCAACTGACAGGGATCTTTCTCGGCGATCATCTTGACCCGCTGATAGCTGGTCTTCATGAAGTCGCCCTCGATGACGGCGTTGCCCCGGAACGGACCCATGACCGTATCGTGGCGCAGCAGGTAGGCCAGGGCGTTGGGATCGGCGATGTCGTTGACGGCCAGAACCTTGACGTCATTCATGTTGTTGAGGAGCCGGAAGACGGCGCGCCCGATCCGACCGAATCCGTTGATTGCGACCTGTATCATGTCGCCACCTCCTGTGTCTCCAGCTGCTTGGACAGCATCATCGCCAGTTCCAGGATACGGTAGGCGTACCCCCAGCCATTATCGTACCAGGACACGGTCTTGACCATGCCGTTGCCGAGGGAAAGGGTCGCCTTGGCATCGAAGATCGCCGAGTGTCCGTTGCCGACCACGTCGCTCGAGACGATGGGCTCGTCCGTGTACTGAACCAGGCCCTGGTAGTCCCCTTCCGCCGCTTCCTTGACGATGGCGTTGACCTCTACCGCCGACAGCGGTTTCTCCAGCTCGGTCACCAGGTCGATGTTCGAACCGGCCGGGACCGGCACGTTCAGCGCCATGCCACTGATCTTGCCGCGCAGGGCGGGCATGATCTCCTCCACCGCCTGGGGCGCCCAGCGGTTGTTGGGAATGATGTTCTGGGCCGCCGAGCGGCTCCAGCGCAGGCCAGGTTTGGCGGCGTCACTGAGCTGCTGATCACTGGTGTAGGCATGGACGGTGGTCATGACCGCACGTCTGACGCCGACCTTCTCGTGCAAGATCTTCAGCATGAGGGCCAGGGCGTGACAGCTGCTGCTGCCGCCCGAGATGATCCGATCGTCCGGCGACAGCTCGTCGTCGTTGACGCCGTTGACGATCATCCGGTCGATCCGGTCCAGCGGCGGGGTGGACAGGACCACCGCCTTGGCGCCGGAATCGAGATGGCATTCGAGATCATCCCGGCGCCGGAACTGGCCGGTGGCCTCGATGACGATGTCGGCGCCCAGGATATCCCAGGGCACATCACGCGGGTGGCCACACTTCATGACCCGGGTCCGTTGCCGGCCGGAGATCAGATAGGCGCCATCCAGCCGCACCTCATCGTGAAACTGTCCCTCGATGGTGCTGTACTGCAAGAGGTACCGCAACGATTCCGCATCCGCGATATCACTCACCGCGACGAATTCCACATCAGGATTGTCATGAGCAATGCGGAACATGTTTCGACCAAGCCGGCCAAAGCCCATGATACCAATTCGAACCGCCATATCGACCTTCCTTTGCTGAATCCAGGATCTATGCATAAAGGATGACTGAACTCCGGGTGTCGTAAACCACTACCCAGTAAAACCATTCATCTCCCGTCCGCAACCCGCCACGGGACTATTCGCGGACGATTCCCCCTGGCGCCCGTAACCCGACGAGACGATATTATCAGGTCAACGCCGAAAATAATGAAGCTCTTTTCATCCGCGGGAGTGAGTCCCGTACAGTTCGAGGAGACCGACTCCATGCCGACGTACGAGTACGAATGCCAGCGCTGCGGTCACACCTTCGAGGAATTCAAGTCCATGACGGCCGCCCCACGTCAGCGCTGTCCTTTGTGTCAGGGCAAGGTCCAGAAGCTGATCAGCGGCGGCGTCGGCATCCTGTTCAAGGGCTCCGGATTCTACGCCACGGATTCCCGGGGCGGCGCCAGCAGGAGCAATGGCAACACGAGTCCCCAGCCGGAAAAAATAACCGAGGCCGTGGACAAGGTCGAGAAGAAAGACCAGCAGCAGTCAACGACGAAAAAGGAACCGGCCAAAAAATCGGAATAAGTGATCCCGGCCAAGACAGCTCGAGAAAGACGAGGCGCCACGGGTCGATCCCGTGGCGCCTCGCGTTGTTTCCCGGTTCCAGCCAGCTCCGTTCCCGAAGCCGATGGCGACCGGTAATGACTCAGGCCGGAATCACCTGGGCCTTGTAGCCGTACTGCAGGATCCCCCACTCGGATTCCTTCTGGATCCGGCGGAAGATGAGTTCCACCTCGGTGCCGATCTCGACCTTGTCGGGCGGCGCCTCGGCCACCATACAGGTCAGTCGCACGCCGTTTTCCAGTTCGACGATGGCGGTTACGTAAGGCTTCTGATCCTCGAACTGTGCGGGCGGAATCCAGATGGTCGTGAAAGTGACCACCTTGCCCCGCTTGGGCAGAGTGACCATCTCGGAGTTCTGGCCGCCACACTGCTTGCAGACCTTACGCGGTGGGAAGTGGATCTTGCCGCAGTCCGTGCACTTGCCCGCCTCGAGGCGGAATCGCTGGGGGACTTCGCGATGGTAACGTGGGTTGATCATCAGCTCACCTCCAGGATGTGCACGAAGGCGCTGCCGCCGGAACCGCCCATGTTCTGGGCCATGCCGAGGCGAGCGTCCTTGATCTGCCGTTCGCCGGCCTGGCCGGTCAACTGGTAGACGACCTCGGCGAGCTGAGCCACGCCGGTGGCGCCCACCGGGTGCCCCTTGCTCTTCAGGCCGCCGGAGGTGTTCACCGGGATCTTGCCGTCCAGTGCGGTCAGACCCTCGGCCGCGGCCGGGCCGCCCTGCCCCCGCTCGAAGAAGCCGAGTTCCTCGGTACAGACGATCTCGGCGATGGTGAAGCAGTCGTGGACCTCGCAGAAATCGATGTCCGTCGCCTTGACGCCGGCCTGGGCGTAGGCGCCCGCGGCGGCCCTGCCCACCACCGGGATGGAGGCCAGGTCGGGACGGTCGTGCAGGGCGATGGAATCGGTGGCCCCGCTGGAAGCGATGACCTTGACGATGGGTTTGCCCAGCTCCTTGGCCACTTCCACCGGACAGAGCAGCAGGGCGGCGGCGCCGTCGGTCACCGGCGAACAGTCGAACAGTCCCAGCGGTTCGGCCACGCGCACGGCGCTGAGCACCGTGTCCAGGGTGATCTCCATGGGGAACTGCCCGTGGGGATTCTTGGACCCGTTCCGGTGGTTCTTCACCGCCACGGCCGCCATCTGCTCGGGAGTGGTGCCGTACTTGTGCATGTGGGCGTTGGCGATCATGGCGTACAGCCCCGGGAAGGTGACGCCGTGATACACCTCGTATTCCTGATCGGCGGCGGTGGCCAGACAGTAGGTGGCGTCCGCGCCGTCGTTCATCTTCTCCACCCCGCTGGCCAGCACGAAATCGCTGGCGCCGCTGGCCACTTCCAGGTAGGCGGCGCGGAAGGCGGCGCCACCGGAAGCACAGGCCGATTCCACCCGCATGGCGGTGATCGGATTCAAACCGGCGTAATCACACAGGATGGAAGCCAGGTGCTCCTGGCCCACGAAGAGGCCGCTGGTCATGCAGCCGATGTAAGCTGATTGGATCTTGTCGCGCCCAACCCCGGCGTCCTGCAGGCAGTTCGCCACCGCCTCGGCGTAGAGATCACGCAGGGGGGCTTCCCAGAGTTCGCCGAACTTGGTCAGTCCGACTCCGACAACTGCTACGTCTCTCATGATCCCCCCTTTCTAGGTCACGTTCATGCGGATCTTGCCGCGGTAAGCCACGTACTTGCCGTAATCGAGATGGATGCGGCGATCGGCGAGCTGGTCCCGCGTGGCGGGCGCCAGCTTCTGGATCTCCGGCAACCGTTCGGTGGCGCGAATGATGAAGGAATCGGACCCGGCGCCGCTCCCGAAGGAGGTCACCAGGATGTTGTCGCCCGGCTCGGCGATGTCGAGACAGGCGGCCAGGCCGGTGGGCGAGGATCCGGAGTAGGTGTTGCCCATCAGGTTCACGACCCAGCCCTGCTCCAGCTGTTCCTTCTTGAAGCCCGTGATCTTGCCGGCCCGTAGCGGGAACTTGCCGTTGGGCATGTGGAAGACCGCGAAGCGGAAATCCTCGGCCTTCATGCCGCTGCGCTCCAGGATGCCGTTGGTGGCGTTGATCACGTGGTGGAAGTAGGCCGGCTCACCGGTGAAACGACCGGCGTGACGCGGGTAGAACTCCCCCTCGCGACGCCAGAAATCCGGTGTATCCGAGGTGAAGGAGTAAGTGTGCAGGATCTCGGCGGCGACCTTGTCCGAGCCCATGATGTACGCCGTGCCGCCCGCCGACGCCGTGTACTCCAGCGCGTCGCCGGGGGCGCCCTGGCTGGTATCGGCGCCGATGCCGAGACCGTACTTCATCTCGCCGGCCTTGACGTGGGAATAGGCCACGTACATGGCCTCGGTGCCGGCCTTGCAGGCAAACTCGAAATCGGCCACATGGCATTCCGGGCCGCAGCCGAGGGCGTCGATCACGACGGTACCCGAAGGCTTCACCGCGTACGGATGACTCTCGGAGCCGATGTAGCAGCAACCGATATCCCGGGGATCGATGCCGGCCCGCTGCAGAGCATACCGGGCGGCGGTGACCGAGATGGTGATGGTGTCCTCATCCGGTCCGGGAACCGTTTTTTCCTCGAGCAGCAGGCCGCGCTTGAACGCCTCGGCGTCTGCTCCCCACTGGTTAGCGATGTCTTCCGCCTTGATGCGGAAGCGCGGGACATACGAGCCCCAACCGACAATCCCGTGCATAGATTGCCACTCCTTGCCAGAAGATGATGATCTCGCGCGAATCCGAGCACTGTACCAAAGCTAGTGCTCAGACGGCAAGCTGCAAGTGGTTTCCGGTTCCCCGGCGTTATCGTACAACGATCGTCCGGTTCATTCGCCAGCTGCTGCAGTGACGGCTCAAGTCTGTGCTCAACCCTGCGTTGTCCCTCTCGATGCCATATGCTAGAGTGCCGACGGGTCATCCTCAACGATCCGCCCGGTTCTTGCCCAACGAAATTCAGGAGAGACGACATGAACGATAAGACCACCTGGATCGACATCACCGGCACCCGCAGTGAGATCAAACCCGGCACCACCCTGCGCGAGGAGCTGCACCGGTCCGGTGGGGAAGACATCTGGGGAAACGATCCGGTGGTGCTGGCCACCATCAACGGCCGGCGCGCCTGTCTGGCCGAACCGCTCTGGGGGGAGGAACGGATCAACCTGATCCGGCTCAGCGATCCGGAGGCGCACTCCACCTCCCTGCACAGTCTCTGCTTCGTGCTCGCCGCCGCCGCGCGAGAACTGTTTCCGGCCAACCAGCTCGTCATCGACTTCAGCTATCAGGGTGGCATCTACTGCGAACTCCGACGCGAGGCGCCGCTCGAGCCGGCGGAACTGGACCAGTTGCGGGAGCGGATGTGGAAGCTCATCAAGAAGGACCTGGCCCTGACCCCGCACGTGTACGGCATGCGGGATCTGCTCCGGTTGCTCCAGAAATCCGGACACAGCAGCAGCTTCCGCACCGCCCGGTACATTCGACGGGATTCCATAACCCTGTTCCGGATGGAGGGCACAGATCACCTGTTCTACGGACTGCAGTTGCCGTCCACCGGTCTCGTGCGCGCGTTCGAGATTCTGCCCGAGTCGCCCGGATTCGTTCTCGTACCCAGCCTGCCCGGCGAACCGGACCGGGTCCCGGTCATCAACCAGCAACCGAAACTGCTGGAAACCATGCGGGAGTATTCCCGCTGGATGGACCGGATCAAGGTCCAAGACATCGGCCGGCTCAATCACTACGTGATGGAAGGCCGGGCGGACGAGCTGATCCAGGTCTGCGAGGCGCGGCACAACCGGGTCATCGTGCAGACGGCCGAGCGGGTGGCCGAGCTGCCGGCGGCGGGGCGCCTGATCCTGGTGGCCGGACCGTCCAGCTCCGGCAAGACCAGCTTCGCCAAGCGGCTGGAGATCCAGCTGCGGGTGCTCGGCTTCGAACCGTACGCCATCTCCCTGGACGACTACTTCGTCGATCGCCAGGACACGCCGCAGGACCCGGATGGCGATTACGACTACGAGTCCCTGGCCGCCATCAAGATCGAGCTGTTCAACAAGCAGCTCCAGACCATCATGGCCGGCGAACCGGTCCGGCTTCCCCGTTACGATTTCCACACCGGCACCAGTCGGCTCCGCGACGAATCGCTGACCTTGCCGCGCGGCAATCCCCTCATTGTCGAGGGCATCCACGCCCTGAATCCCGGCCTGACCCCCGCCATCCCGGGGGAGAATAAACTGCAGGTCTACGTGTCCGCGCTCTGTCACATGAACATCGACAATTTCAGCTACATCCCCACCACCTTGACCCGGCTCTACCGGCGTATAGTGCGGGACGCCCAGTTCCGCGGCTATCCGGCCTCGGAAACCCTGAAGCGCTGGCCCAAGGTGCGGCACGGCGAGGAGAAGCACATCTTCCCGTTCCAGCAGAACGCCGATGTCTTCTTCAACTCCGGTCTGGCGTACGAACTGAGTGTGCTGAAGCTGTGGGCGGAACCACGTCTGGCGGCAGTGGATCCCGATGATCCCAACTACAGCCGGGCGCGCAGCCTCATCGAGATGTTGACCCTGCTGCTGCCCATCGACGCTCGCCAGGTCCCTCCCACCTCGTTGCTGCGGGAGTTCATCGGCGGGAGTGGTTTCCAACACTGATCGGCGGCTAACCGGTAAGCGGCCACATCTGTTGGCCGCGAGTCGACTATCCGGCAACCAGCTCGAAAATCACGGAACGAGAAAATATTCGGTGAGCTTCTCCACGGCGGCTTGCAGCTGATCCTCGTCGATGACGCAGGAAACCGTGGAGATGGAGGTGCTGATCATGTTGATGTCGATGTTCGCCGCGGCGATGGCGTCGAACATCCGACCGGCAATGGACGGGCGCTCACTGAAGTGAGGACCGTAAATGGAGACCACGCAACAGTGCCGGCGGTAATCGATCCGTTCGGCTTCGATCTCTTCCTTGATGGTCTGGAGCAGACCGAGGGCCTGGTCGAGATCCTGCTTGCGGATGGCGAAACTGATATTTCCGCGTCCGTTGACATCCGGGAAGGAGGCCACCCCGATGACGTTGATACCGCTGTTACCCAGGATGGAGAGGGTCCGACCGGCCACGCCCGGGCCCTTGCGCGCGCCCAGGACCTGGACGATGACGAGCCCCTTGGTCTGCAGCATCCCACCGACGGCGATTTTCTCCGTGTGCACCAACGTATTCCTCCAGAGATACCCTGTGGCGAACCGAACCGTACCCCGTGATGGGGTGTGACGGCCCGGATGGCTCACCCCTGAAAAGTAATGGGTAGATCCGGTAGCACAACCTCGATTTACCGTCCCGAGGCCACGGCCCGGGATTCACGGGGGTTGACAAGACAGACCGCATCCCCGTACAAGAGCAGAACCGGGTCTGGCAACGGCCCGAGACGATTTTCCCCGCCGTGACCGGCGGGATACACAGCAACGGCTGAATCGACGAGGAGGTCATCATGAAACGTGTAGCCGTGATCCTCAGTGGGTGCGGCGTTTACGATGGATCGGAAATCCACGAAGCCACCGCCGTACTCCTGGCCCTCGATCGCGCCGGCGCCGAGGCTGTGATCTGCGCTCCCAACACTCCCCAGATGCATGTGATCGACCACGTGACGGGTGAGCCGGCGGCGGGTGAGACTCGCAACACCCTGGTGGAAGCGGCCCGCATCGCCCGTGGCAACATCAAGGAGCTGACCAGGGTGCAGGCCGGCGACCTGGATGCGGTATTGCTACCCGGAGGTTTCGGCGCCGCCAAGAACCTGTGCAACTTCGCCACTGAGGGCGAGGCATGTCGTGTCAACGACGAGGTCGCGTCGTTCTTGCAGACCGCTCACGCCGCGGGTAAACCCATCGGCGCCATCTGCATCGCTCCGGTCATCCTGGCCAAGGTCTTCGGCGCTGACAAACGGATAGAACTGACCATCGGCAACGATGCCGCGACCGCCGCCGCCATCAACGCCATGGGGGGTGTGCATGTGGACCGTCAGGTGATGGAGATCGCCATCGACGCCGAGAACAAGATCGTCACGACGCCGGCCTACATGCTGACCGAACGGATCTCGGAAGTGTTCGACGGAATCGAGATACTGGTGAAGCAAGTCCTGACGATGTGTTGATCACCGGGCCGATTTCCCCCACCAGGCCGCGACTTTAGGGCTTGTCCGAGTAACGGACTCCTGGTATATATTCGCCTTCTTCGGCAACCAATATGGCCATGCCACCACATATCCGGAAGGAGAGCTGCAATGGGCGATAACAACGATCCGCGTGATGTGGAATCAGGCAATCAGGATTGGAACGCACACCTTGCAGGCAACGAAAACACCGCGAGCAGCAACGGCACCAGCCAGCTCAAACGCCGGACCCCTTGGGACACCCTCTCGGCCCGGGTGATCAGTCTGGTCAGCCGCAAGGGCGGGGTCGGCAAGACGACGACCGCCGTCAACCTCGGCGCCGCGCTGGCGCTGTCCGACCACTCGGTACTGCTGGTGGGGGTCGATCCGCAGTGCGGCGTGGCGCGGAGTCTCGGGTACGGACCCGACGATCTGCATCACAACCTGCGCCAGATCTTCGACGCCGCCACCCCGTTGACCCACCTGACCTACACGACACCGTTGAAGAATCTATTTTTTGTCACTCCCTTCATCACGACCCTGCAGGAAGAAGAAAACTATACGACAATGATGCAAGAACAGGTCGACACCTTCGTGCGCGAAATCGACCGGGCCCGCAACCTCTACGACACCATCATCATCGACTGTCCCCCCGGCTTGAACCCGTTCACGCGTGGCGCCTTGCTCGCCTCGGACAGTTATCTGGTGCCGGTCCAGGCCGAGGAGTTGTGTCGCGATTCCATCGGGCCGCTGCTCAAGTTCGTGAATTCGTTCCGGGATCAGGTGTATCCGGAAGCGGATCGCACCGGTGATCGGCCGTGCCCCCTTGCCCTCGAGGGCATGTTCGTGACCATGCTCAACAATCGCACCCGCATGAGCAAGCACGTGCTGAGTAAACTCAGCGAGGATCACGCGGACGTGCTGTTCGATACGGCCGTCCCTCGCACCACCCGGCTCACCGAGATGGCGCTCCGGGGCAAGCCGGCGGTGATTTACGACCGCAAGTCTCCCGGGAGCCGCGCGTATTTCGACCTCGGCGACGAGCTGCTCCTGCGTTACGTCAGGCAGAACGGACAGGAACCGGTGGCAGACAAGGCCGTCACCACGACCGATGAGCTGACTGCAGATGAACTGACCACGGAAGCGGTCCTACCCTCCACCATCGACAACATGGAACAGCTGCTGACCGAGATGCGAGCGGAGATGGCCGAGTCGGAAGAGGTGTCGGCAACGCCTCCGCTCAACAACTCGCCGGAAATGGTGTCCCTCGACGACCTGCTGGCGGAGGAAGAACAGAGAGCCGGGGAGCCCAGCGACTGGGATGAACCGGTCTGGAACCTGGATCCCGACCAGCGGGGACGGTTCAACTGAGACCAGACAGTGGTCGGCCCGCTGGCTGATACAATCGGTTTACCAAGGAAAAGGGCTCTCACGAGCCCTTTTCCCTTTTTATGATCCGGCCGAGGTCACTCGCCGTATTGGGCGATGATCTCTTCCTTGGTCTTGCCGAGGATCTCGTACTTCTCGCCCACCTTCTTGAACGCCGCGATGGCCTTGTCCAGGTGCTCCTGGTTATGCCCGGCCGAAAGCTGTACGCGGATACGCGAAAGCCCCTTGCCGACGACCGGGAAGAAGAAGCCGATGACGTAGATGCCCTCGTAGTACATGTCGCGGGCGATGTCCTGGGACAACTTCGCGTTGTAGAGCATGATCGGCACGATGGGGTGATCACCCGGGGTGATGTCGTACCCGATCTCGGTCATCTTCTCGCGGAAGTACTTGGTATTCCGCTCCAGCTTGTCGCGCAGCTCCGTGGTCTCGGTGAGCAGGTCGACCACCTTGACCGCCGCTTTCACCACCACCGGCGCCAGACTGTTGGAGAAGAGATACGGCCGCGAGCGCTGCCGCAACATCTCGATGATCTCCTTGCGACCCGACGTGAATCCGCCGGAAGCGCCGCCGAGAGCCTTGCCGAGGGTGCTGGTGATGATGTCCACGCGCGACATGCAGTCGCGGTACTCGTGGGTGCCACGGCCGGTCTTGCCCAGGAAGCCGGTGCAGTGGCTGTCGTCGCAGACCACCAGCGCATCGTACTTCTCGGCCAGGTCGCAGATCTTGTCCAGCTGGGCGATGGTGCCGTCCATGGAGAAGGCGCCGTCGGTCATGACCAGGCGGTAGCGAGCGTCCTTGGCTTCCTGCAGCTTCGTCTCCAGATCAGCCATGTCGTTGTGCTTGTAGATGTACCGACTGGCCTTGCTCAACCGGATGCCGTCGATGATCGAGGCGTGGTTCAGCGCATCGGTGATGATGGCGTCCTCGGCCTTCACGACGACCTCGAACAGCCCGCCATTGGCATCGAAGCACGAGGAGTAGAGGATGGTGTCCTCCATCCCGAGGAACCGGGAGACCTTCTCCTCGAGTTCGCGGTGGATGTCCTGCGTGCCACAGATGAACCGGACCGAGGACATGCCGTAACCGTGTGTCTTCAGACCGTCGTGGGCGGCCTCGAGCACGGCCGGATGACTCGATAGGCCGAGGTAGTTGTTGGCGCAGAAGTTGACGACATCCTCAGTGGGAGATTGTTCGGGATACTCCACGTCGATGTCGGCTCCCTGCGGGCCGTGGATGAATCGCTCTTCCTTGTACAGCCCGGCTTCTCTGACCTCGCCGAGTTCCTTGATCAAGTCTGCCTTGATTTTCCCGTACATGGCTGCTCCTTGGGCAATTTATGAAAGGTCCGGACTCTGATTCCAAGAGGGGACAAAGCTAGACTGCACCGTCTTTCCCGTCAAGGGGCGTGACGTATTCTCCTCGGGAATCGGGTCGTCGGCAACCGCCCCCGCGCCAGCTCCGGGCCCCTCCCGGGAATCCTGACGTATCGCTGCCGTCACCGGGCGGTTTTCTTTTGCATCCGCCGGCTTGTCCCGCTAAATTGCTGGCCAGGAATCCCATCTCCGACCGACCCGTCAACCGAGGAGATTTTACCCATGAAGACAGAGATGAAGAAGATCCTGGTCACCGGCGCCGTGGGGCAGATCGGCTCGGAACTGACCCTGGCGTTGCGCGAAAAGTACGGCGCCGAGAACGTCATCGCTACCGGCCGCAAGACGGAACCAACGGACGAACTCAAGAACTCCGGTCCATTCCATTTCATCAATGTGAACGATGTCAATTCGATTGAAGAAATCGTCACAAAGTATGATATCGACACGGTTTACCACATGGCAGCCATCCTGTCCGCCGTGGGCGAGAAGAACCCCCAGCTCTGCTGGGACGTGAATATGAACGGCACAATCAACCTGCTCGAACTGGGCTTGAAGTACGAGATGGCCCGGATCATCATCCCCAGTTCCATCGCGGTATGGGGCGCCGGGGTGCCACTGAACGACACCCCCCAGGAGAGCATACTCAAGCCCACCACCATGTACGGCGTCACCAAGGTGTGCGGCGAGCTGCTCTGCGACTATTACGTCAAGCGGTTCGGCCTCGACGTGCGGGGATTGCGCTATCCGGGCATCATCTCCTACGAGACCTTGCCGGGCGGCGGCACCACCGACTACGCCGTGGCCATCTACTACGAGGCCGTGGACAAGGGCCGCTATACCTGCTTCGTGAAGGAAGACACCCGGCTGCCCATGATGTACATGCCGGACGCCATCAACGGCACCATCCAGCTCGCCGAGGCGGATTTCGACCAGCTGATTCACCATTCCGACTTCAACCACGCCGCCATGAGCTTCAGCGTGACCGAACTCGCCGACTCCATTCGCAAGTACTATCCTGACTTCGAGGTGTCGTACGAGCCGGACTTCCGGCAGGAGATCGCCGACTCGTGGCCCAACTCCATCGACGATTCCGCTGCGCGCGAGGAATGGGGTTGGCAGCCCAGGTGGAACCTCGACGCCATGACCCGGGACATGCTCGAGCATCTCGAGGAGCGCAAGAAGGCCGGCAACCTGTACCGGTAGCGACAGCAAGACCGTGTTGAAGGAGGTCTGGACGTGAAGATTTCCATCGAATTCTGCAAGGAGTGAAACTACGATCCCAAGGCTGTCAGTCTGGCGGCCGCGATCGAGGACCGGTTCGGCATCAACGTGGAACTCATCCCCTCCGGAGGCGGGGTCTTTGAAGTGGTCGCCGAGGGAGATTTGATCTTCTCCAAGAAACAACTGAACCGTTTCCCGGAGGACGACGAGATCCTTGCCATCCTCAGCGAAAAAATCTGATCGGACACGGCAACTGCCGGCGGCGGAAGTCGCGCTCATCTTCGATATGGACGGCACCCTGCTCGACGGTCGGGAGGCGGTGGTCGATGCGGTCCGCGAAGGACTCGCCGCCACGTACCGTCACTTCGATCTGCCGGTCCCTCCCCTGGATCGCGACCGGATCGCCGCGGCCATCGGCTTGCCGACGCCAGCGTTCTTCCGCGCCGTCTTCGATCCGTTGACCGTGCCGGGCGGAATCCAGGATCGATTCGTGGGCGAGTTCGAGGTCCGTTCCACACGGGCCGAGGTCGCGGCCCTGGAACGGGGTGACACCGAGCTGTACGCGGGTGTGGAGCTAGCGCTGGAAACCCTGGTGGAGCGCGGCCATCCCCTGGCCCTGTTCTCCAATGCCAACGCCCCCTACTTCGACGCCGTGGTCCGCGCTCACAAACTCGACCGGTACTTCAACCGGACAGTCTCCCTGGAGCTGGCGGTACGGCACCGGGTCGCCCGCACCAAGACCGGCATCGTCGCCCATCTGGCCCGGAACTTCACCCAGTCGGTGGTCATCGGTGATCGGATTCACGATATCGAGGCCGGTCGGTCATCAGGCGCCCGGACGGTGGGGTGCCTGTACGGATTCGGCAAGCCGGTGGAATTCACATCGGCCGACTGGACCATCAGCCAGCTTCCCGAGATTCTCGAGCTCCCATTGACAACGCCCGCGTCGCTGATCTGAGCCGACGCGGGCGTTGGTGGTGTCAGTTATCTCGGACGCGGCGATCAGCCGCCTTTTTTGTCTTGCAACCGTTCCAGCTTACGCTGCAGCCGTTTGATTTCGTCCCGGAGTTCATCCACTTCTTCCTGAAGCTCCTCGTCATCCAGATCGTCCGCGGAACGGCGTGGGCGGTAGCGACGCGAGGCACGGCGGTCGTTGGCCTCGTCGTCGCCGTCGTCATCGTTCCAGGCGTTGCGATCCCATCTGGAGTTCCGATCATCCCGGTCATCCCGATCCCGGGCATGGGTGTGACGGCTGTTGTGACGCCGGTCGTCAAACTGATCGTCGTGTTCTTCCCGGTGGTCGGCCCAGTCTTGCCAATCATCGGCGAACTCGTCCGCCCACTCTTCCGTCCAGTCGTCCAGATTGATATCGAGATCCTCGAAGGCCTCTTCCAGGGCGGAACCGACTTCTGCCATGATCTCTTCGAAGTCGATGTAGATCTCGTCGTCGTCGTCGTAGATGGCAAAACTGTTGGCGTTGTGTCCCAGCCGCAGATCGAGCTGGAGATTGGAGAGCTGCTCCAGCACATCACCGATGCCCGTCATGGCGCCATCAAGGGCATCCTCGATGACACCTCCGAGCTCATCCAGATCGATGGCGATCTCCTCATCACCGTATTCATCGACGATGCGCAACAGGTCACCGTCGAGATAAACGGACACCCGTTCGCCATCGTCGTCGAGAACGATCACCCGCTCGGCGTCCCGATACCGATCCCCGGCAAAGACCGTGGTACACATTGTGGTGAGGAAGAAAGTGAAAACGATGAACCAGAGTAGTAAAAGACTCTTTTTTCCCACGGTGCCACCTCCTGTTTTGGCCGCAATTGCTGGGGGTCAGGACTCTACGCAACCAAAACCGGATAGTTGCCGCCGGCCCCAGAAATCACGCAAGAATCTGGGGCCGGCGGCATGATCGGCGATATGGTCGCCGGGATCGTTTCAACGGAGGTGGGGTAACTCGAGCTGTTTCCAGAAACTGTCCGGCAACTTGAAGTGGACACTGCCGGCTGCCGCGTCGGCCGTCAGAACCCGCGAACCGGGCCGAAAACCGGGCTGCGGTCTGGTCAAGGCGCCAGGTATCACCTCTTCGCCAATGGCCCCGTACGCCACTTCGCACACGGACCGATTATCCGCAGCCCGGCGCACCACGACCTGCAACGGGTGACCCAACCGGCACGGCACCGCCAGAGCGAGAGACGAGGTGCCAACCCAACCGGTGCCGGCCGGCGCCGACGGTCCCAGGGAGATGGGTGAGGATTTTTGCAGAACCTGGCCATCCGGTCCGGCGAATTCGACCACGACTTCGGCAGACGTGTTCAGCTGCGAGGGCCCGAGGCGCACCGTCACCGAGGTAGGCGATAAGAGCAGAGGACGCGACAGGGCCGTCGCCAGACTGTCCAGACGGGTCAGTCGGTCTTGATAATCCGGTTCGCCAAAGAACTGTCCCCGATAACGGATACGGGCTTCCTTCACCTGTCTCGCCAGGTCCAGAGCGACACTGCTCCAGTCCTGACCGAGGGCCGCGCGTCGCCGGAGATTCTCTGTCGTCTGTTGCAGCCGCACATACAAAGCATCGAATGCCGCAGCCAGCCTGGTCGTGGCCTGATTCGCCGCCACTGCTTGGGACTCGGCCCAGCGAGCAAAAAACGGCTGGGCGGAATGGTGCGCAATCTCGCGCCACTCATCCGCGGTGGGCTGACAGTCGAGCAGGTTCAGGAACGACAGGCTGCTTTCCCGATCGCCTGACGGGAAGAGATGGTCCGGGAGGTCCTGCGACTCCTTGCCGCCCGCCAGCAAACTCGAGAGCGCAACGACCCGCGCCCTGTCCACATGGTTTGCGTAGTTCGCGGGATCGAAGGAGACGGCCCGGTTGCTTGCCAGTTCAGCGATCCGCGTCGAGAGTTTTTCGCCCTTGCCCTGCTGGATTTCGTCTCGTAGCCACCGCAACCCATCGTAGTAATCCACCGTCGCCGTCACGAGCGGCGGCATCATGTTGGCCCCGTACCGACTGATGTCGGAGTGCAGGACCTCCAGGGCCTCGAGGATGGTGGCCGGGAGCCAGGCCAGATCCCCGTAATTCGGAGCGTAGGCCAGGGTCTCGAAACGGAGGTTTTCTTCAGCCCGCTTCAGGCGCACCAGATGCATCGCCCCGTTCCGGTAGGCGGCTCCGGCAAACGGGAGCCGATGACCGGACAGAGCGTGAGCAGCCTTTTCCACGGAATCGACCCAGGTCGAATTCTGTTCAGACAAGGCGAACAGGGCCACCAGTTCACCCATACCAGCAACCCGACGACTCGCCTGCTGTACGTCGCTCACCAGATCGCCGAGTGCCAGGTCTTCGCTGATGAGTTGCAGAGCCTTCGGTTTTTGTCGCCGTAACGAATCGTATCGGGCCGCGAGTTGACGGCCGTTCAGATGGGCCAGATCGGTCCAGAGCGCCCCACTCTCGATGGAGGCGTACGCTAGTATAAGCCGCCGCAGCTCTTGTTCGAGCACGACCCCGCGCTGGTTCAGAGCCTGTAACCGCTCGGCCTCCCGGCCGGGGCGTTCCGGCTGCTGGATGCCCTGGTCCACCAAATCGATGAACAGTCGGCCTTGCTGCCCCA
>JBDRBC010000335.1:0-16289 GCA_043823125.1 bacterium
ACGCAGCAGACACGAATCCAGAGAGAAAAATCCGGACAGGTTCATCCATTGGATTGAAGCGGGGAGGGGGGCGCCATGCGCGACAACGCGGCACGTTGGCGGAGGAACGGTCGCAAGGAAACGAGAGCTCCCTGGATTGAGATTCTGTGTCTGGCCGTGCTGGTGGTGTCGCCACTCAGCACTGCCGCCCAGGCACAACCCTGCGCGTACCCTCCCTACGAGGTACATCTTGAAGGGGACGTACACCCACTCGAGACCTGGCCGAGCTGGATGGAAGACGGAAATGGCGAGACCGTCGTAATCGGTGATGCGTTCACCATGACAGACTATGGCGACGGATACGGCCTGTTCCAGCCCAACGGGCTGCTCTCAGAGGGTACATGGGCCCGGCTCGCGGTACGGGTGAGAGTAGACAGCTTCGTTCTCCTCAACGAATCCTCCGGCAACTTCTTCGGATACGGCGATCTGAACAAGCGGGTACTCTTCGGACTCATCATGCGAGGCGGAAGCCCCTACCTCACCTTCGCCGACCAGGAGCTGATGGACAACGGGATCGGAGACCCTTCGCTGCCGACATACGCTCTGTCCTGGGACGACGGTGAGTACCACGAGATCGATCTGCTGATTGACTACAGCACTGGCACCTACGAGCTCATGATCGACACCGCCACTTACCAGGGGCAGTACCAGAACCTGCCCGATATGCTGCCAGGCGAGCTTGAAGACTCGCCCTGGGCCATGGCCATGTTCTCGGTCGGAGCAAGCACGGTCGACGGCACGACAACCTACGACTACTACAAGTACGACGTCTGCGTAGAAGACTGCGAGACTCGAGGACGCGGCGAGGGCGCCTACGAAGGAGATGTCCTCCCGACAGAGGCAGACCCGCCCTGGATGATTCCCGACGTGGAAGAGAACACCCGGTTCACCCTGGTGCCCAACGCCGGCGTCCTCGACGTCGCCGTGTGGAGCACGACCTCGGATCCCCCCGGTGAGTTGCTGCTATACATGCCAGCATTCCCGGACATGGGCGTCGATGTACGGATGTCCTCACAGATCAGGCAGAGTACAACCGAGCCGACTGTCCTGCCAGACTGGAGAATGGAGACGGGATTCGGGTTCTCGACAGCCGTGAGAAGCATCTTCATCGGACTGCTGGACCACGGCGCCGGCGAGCGGGCAATTGGCCTTGCCGGAATAGACGGGCAAGGGCAGGGGGTCATCGTTGGCATCGTCGAAATCGATTGGACCCAGTTCCATGAGTATACGGTGATCGACAGCGTGCTATCAGACAACATCGAGCTCCACATCGACGACACCCCAACACTCAGCGTGCCCCGAGACGACTTCCCTTCGGTCGTCTGGGGAACCCCTGGAGACGGCCTGGCCTTCATCTCCGGCTCCGGACAGCAGCCCGTCGTTTCACACATCGATTTCATCCGCTGGGAGTACAAGCGGGAAGGCTTCGTCTTCGAATTATGTGATGGGCTGGACAATGACTGCGATGGACAAATCGACAACGGAGGCGTCTGCGAAAACGATGCAGACGGAGATGGCGTGCCCGACTACTTTGACAACTGCCCTAATCTACCCAATCCCGAACAAGCTGACGGGGATGTCGATGGAATGGGAGACGATTGCGATATTTGTACTGACTCCGACGATGACGACTTCGGAGACATAGGCTATCCGGCGAATACCTGCATCGATGACAATTGCCCGGACGAACCAAATCCAGGCCAAGAGGACAGTGAAGGCGATGGCGTCGGAGACGCATGCGATCCTGATGATGATAATGACACAGTGCCCGACCCAGAAGATAACTGCCAATACGCAAGCAACCTCGATCAGCAAGACACCGATCTCGATATGGTTGGCGACTCCTGTGATAATTGCATTCTTACTCAGAACACAGAACAGACCGACTCGGATTCCGACGGTTCTGGCGACGCCTGCGATGTCTGCCCTGTTGATGAGGATCCCAGTCAGGTAGACAGCGATGGAGATGGCATTGGCGATGTGTGTGATGCGTGCCCAGCCATCAGCGATCCAGATCAATTCGACTGGGAGTACGATGGAATAGGTGATGTGTGTGACAACTGCGTCCGGTTGATGAACACGACTCAGGCTGACGAAGACGACGATGGTATCGGGGACGTTTGCGATGTCTGCAGCTACGTTCCGGACCCGGAGCAGGCAGATCAAGATTTCGACGGTTTCGGCGATGCTTGTGACAATTGTCCGGAGAAATCCAATCCTGGCCAGGTAGACGATGACGAAGATGGTATCGGAGACGAATGCGACTACAATCCTCCGAACCCTGTTCCTCCACCAATTCAGGATGACCTGCCTATTGAGGGTAGAAAGATTGGCGAGATGTGCATTTGTCCGGAGGATTCTGGCGTACCTCTGCCAAGCGAATGCCCGACCGGAATTCCCGGCCCTGGAGGTGACAAGCCATGCGTTAGCTGGGCGCAGGCTACGGACGGATTCATCTATTCCTGGCAATCGAGAGCTGACTCACGTGTCTTGCGTTTGCACTGGTCACGAAGGGGTGACACGAGTTGGAAATGCTATGTGTTCGCTGGTGAAAGCAGCAGCGCACCGTTCGTGTGGACTCCCAACAATGGCTTTGCGTACATCGAAATAGAGGAAGAACATCTGATTCCTACGCAAGGGACATTTCCGATAAGGGTTGAGTGCAAGGACGCTAGCAACGTCACAAAGTACTCGCCGGCGCTTTCCAGATGGATACCTGCACTCCCAGATGAGTCAAGCACTGAGCCATTCTCGTTCCTGGTTATCGCGGATGTTCAGGCCAACCACAATGAAAGTCCTTGGAAGGACTCTTTCAATCCGATGGCTGCGATTATGAGATGGGCAAGTAGCTACTCGAAGCACCATAGTCTGGATTTTGCTGTTGATCTTGGAGATCTGATGCAGCACCCTGATTATGATGAAGGATACCGTTATTACAGGGATATTACCAGGGAACTACCGCTGCCGTTCTACGTGATTGCAGGAAATCACGATCTCTGTATCCACCGTTGGAATGGGGACATTACAGACTGGGATTTGACAAAGATATACAAGTACTTTCCTCTTCTGCCCGAACGCCAGAGCTTCGCAGGCTGGCAAACATACGACACGCTCTCAACATGTGCTTCCGACCCGTACCATTGTGCCAGCCACAGATACCTCAGAAACACTGAAGGATGTGATCCAGACTCGGCAGCAAAGCACCACTATCCGCTATGGTGGGGGTCCAGTCATTTCTACTTCATGGAGGTCACGAATGACCTTGCGTATATTGATGGATTCCCCGCTGGTGACACTGATTGCTGGGATTGGTTGGTAGACTGCAAATGTGATCAGCAGAAGCGCGGATGGTCAATCTACAACCCCCAAAGCACAATGTACAGATGGCTGTATCAGAACCTCCTCTGGGAGGATCCCGACCAGGTGAAGGCAAGGATTGCGTTTTCGCACGCCGCGCCGCATTGTCAGATCGACCATGATGATCCCGATCACCCCAATCCAACCCTCGATGGGCACAAAGAGTTCTGCGGTCTTCTGGCAAGTCCAGAAGATCCATCGGTACCGCGGCCGCAGTGGCTGGATGCACTGAACGAATGCGGTAACCGTTCTCCTGTCGGCGAAATGGATGCGAACCATGCATTCCACGCATCACTGTTTGGTCATACCCATGGCACCTCTACCCTCGGCAGTAAAAGTGGCTTCCACCAAAACAGCATTCCAAACGTCAGATGGGATGCGAATCCTGCGCTAAGCCGAGGGGACGAAAAAGTTCGATACTATGATGACTGGGCGTTCACAGCGGACACTGATTTTGTGATAGCGGAGGTCTACCCAGAGGGTGATGTCATTCCTGGCACTAATCCTCCCGAGCGAGAGACCGGAGAAATGTTGCTCAAGTACTATCGAATTAACGCCAATCTAGTGAACTACGTACCCGAACCACTCGCCAAGTTGAGGTTCTGCAGGACGATTCCGTTGGGGGGCAATGGTGCCCCCGATTTCATTCGGGCTTGTGACGGGATATGCCAGCCCGACATGGATGCAGATGGTGTCGTAGACTGCTGTTATCATGACGCAGCTTGCTTCAAGGGATGGCATCCGGACTACTGCGACGTAACGTGCTCCCATGGGACGACCTGTGAGGATGGTAGTAATAACCGCGAGTGCAACGACAACTGTCCAACTAGATACAATCCGAATCAAGAGAGGATTTGTTCGGGTGACCTAGATAGTGATGGAGCTCCTGACTGGATTGACAATTGCCCGGATGTTTTCAATTCGGAGCAGGAGAACTGCGACGGAGATGAGTTCGGTGCCGCTTGCGATCCTGATGGCGATGCGAAGTCGCCATGCGCGAACATAACTGATATCAACACCAAGTGCATCACTGCCGTCATCGATGGCTATTTGCACAAGAGCTGTGGCATGGAGGCAGAATTCAAATATCAGGAACATGGCTTTGAACTTGATCCTGAAGATGGCACACCGATTGATGATAGAGTTCAGGAAGGAAGCAGGATTCGGGCATCGCAGTGCCAATGTGACGTCTCGAATGGCACTTATGACTGTGGTGATGACTACTGCGATCAGTCCGGGAGTGATGAAGTCGGACGCTGGCGTACGATTATCTGGCGGCATAACGACGGGAGACATTGCCCGCCAAATGGTGCGTTCTGTGCCGACCTGGGTGTAAGGAAACAGTGGGCCGACTTGAAGGAATACAGCGTTACCTGGAGATGGCGCGATCGAACTCCATACGTTGATTTCGATGCGTACATCGAGGAGGGACACAAGAAACTATATCCTTTCGTGCTTCGCACAAAGCCAACAAATCTCGAGTTACCATCGG
Organism: bacterium; assembly: GCA_043823125.1. GTDB lineage: Bacteria > Krumholzibacteriota > Krumholzibacteriia > LZORAL124-64-63 > LZORAL124-64-63 > JBDRBC01. The sequence continues at coordinate 4,889 of JBDRBC010000335.1, forward strand.
GCGAGAACATCAGCGAACATTGTGGCTACAGGGGGAAGCGTGCGGACGATCCCCTGCTAATCGATGTATCCTACTCACTCAAGTCGGTCGGCACGTATCAGTACCTCGATATCACTCGCGACCAAGATGTCGTAATGGAAATGATCCGTGAAGCCGGCCTCATCGATGTTAATCCGTTTGATCCCCCCATTGTTGAGATAGTCACTGTCAATTTCTATGGCAATGCACTCACTGCATCCGATGTATTCCGATTGGGTGATTATGCGCTGGGCACAGACCCAATCAGTGATTGGCATTCTGGTGCTGTAGCGTTTGATGATCCGGCAAGCAGTCCGGTAACATATCTATTCGGAGGAGAGTCGAGCACTGGCATTCCATCCGATCGATTGCTTGTTCGCCATGCTGATGATTTCGGACAAGTGTTATGGCGTGAAATCGTGAGGACTCCATTCGACGTTTGGCCCACGCCTCGGTCCGGCGCGGCACTCGTCTACGACCAGTTGAACTACCGGCTGCTAGCCTTTGGCGGCAGGACATCCGAAGGGGTATCGGACGAAATGTGGGCGTTTGATCTCGAGACAAAGCAGTGGAGCAAGATCGCTATCGGGAATCTCGAAGGGTTTCCGGGCCTTTCCTACTACTCGAGTGTAGTCGACGGCGACACTTGGTACATATATGGAGGCCTTGGTGCAACAGGGAATGAGAATGTCCTGTTGGCCTGGAGTTTCATGAATAAGGAGTTCATGGTTCTTTCTGATGGCTCGACGGGACCCTCGCCGCGTCTTGGAGCAGCGTTGGCGATTGACTCTAACAACAACCAGTTGCTGCTCTTCGGGGGCGACGGGCAAAACGGTGGGATTTCGGGCTCGGCGCTCGAAGGAGAATCCCACGTAGAAAGCAATCCGACAGGTTGGTTCAAGTCAGGAACCGGCTACTCTCACTTCGCTGACGGTGTGAGCTACTTCACTTCATCCGGCGCAGAGGAACTGATGTACTATGCCTCTTCACCGTACATGAGAGACGCAAAGTCAATAGTCATGACCACTCGTCTGAGGCTAGACAACGTGAACAGGGAGGGCGAGTATACTGGCTCCCTGTTCGGTATCTTCAGCGATGTCGAGATTCCTTTCGCTTTTGTCGAGAAGGGTGGAGCAAGGTACGTCGTTCTTGTGGAAGACACAGACTACCTAATCCAAAGCGGGGATGTACCAGACGACTGGGCGGCGATCGAGGTCGACTGGAGTTCGTACCATGAGTACGGAGTAACCGTTGATGGAGAGTCCCAGATTGTCACTCTTGAGGCAAACGGCGTATCAGTAAGCGTTTCGCTGGAAAGCCTCGGTGATCTCGGCTCGCTTGCTCCCCAGTCCGGAGGGTATCCAACTCACTACGGATTCGTCGGTATTGGTGCGGGAATGCTCGCTGCAGATTTCGATGAGGACTCCGCTTCTACGATCGAGGTAGACTACCTCCGCTGGCGCTGGCATGGCGAGGGAGAGTATTTGAACGATACCTGGTCATACGATTTGGCATCAGGGTCATGGAGTCTGCTTCTGGCGCTGTGCCTCGGTGCCGACGATTGCACGACGTCGACGGCGTACTCGGCAGCAAGATATTACAATCCAGAGCCTGGTCACCTTGCTATAGTCGGCGGAATAGGTCCGCCCGGAGAAGCTGTGCCTGCCCTAAGAAGTCTCAATCCCGCGGCACCAGGGGCTGGATTTATAGTACACGACGTCACAGGTTCTCTGCCGAGAAGTGATGGCGACTGTGACTCCGATGGTAGAATCGAGGCGGACTTCGGTAGGCTATGCACCGCAGGGGTGAACTGGTGGGACCCTATTGGTGCGGTGTTCTGCAGTCCGGATGATGACAGCACTACTTGCAGCGCTGCTAGCGCTGCGGCAGATATCCTGGCGAGCATTCGTTTCCGTCCGGGCGTCAACGCATTCGATGTCAGCGAGAGCGAGATATTTGTAGCAACAAAAACTGGCGTTGTTGTTGTTGACATCACGAATCCACAGCAGCCATCGAAAACAATGTTTATCCCTCTCGGCCGAGTTCTTGATATCAAAGTTAACGGTGACTTGATTCTAGTCGGCCACCGCTGGGGTTTTGGAGTAATTAGTAGGCGCACTGGCAGAATACTAGACTGGTCTTATGCGGACAGAAACGTGAAATCTGTCGATACGAATGGTGATATCGCTGTCTTCGTTGGCAAGAAATACGTAAACATTGTAGACATCTCTTCTCCAGAGTCAATTCAGTCGATTGCTCGCGCTGGTGCCAAGATTGTCAAGAAAGGAAGAGCAATCAAGATGATCAGTGATAGGATTCTGGTTGCCACAGACAAGCGAGGTTTGCACATGCTTCGTGTTGATCGCGATGCGGAATCAGTTGCAGAGATCGGATTTACTGAAACGAGTAGAGCAATAGACTCGATGAAAATAGTAGGGTCGGCAGTATATGCCATCGACAAGAAGGGCCATCCGGTGTTCATCGACATCACGAGCTTTGAGCATCCTGTTGTGTCCGGTAGTCACAGCCTCGGCAGTTATTCTGCCGGCACCAAGCACCACGGTGGACTAGTGCTCGGTATGACCGACCGCAGAACAATTGGCATCGCCAGGGTCATTGAATGAGACTGAATCAAGCTCCGCTCGCATTCGTTTGCTCTGTTTCGTTCTGCTTGGGTTCCGCACTGCTTTCTTCCTGCAAGGAGTCAAAGCCTCCTAGCGACTCCGAGCATGAAAGGAGCAGTGATGCGGATTCGAGGGACGCCGGTTCAGAGCAGCTTGAGAGCGAAGACGATGCGAATTCCGACTCTTCTAGTGATCGATCAGACGATGAAGTGGCTATTATTGACCACATCAGTTGCGAGCCATGCGTACCCTGTTTGCTTTCCAGGGCGCCGACAGACAACGCTGCTTGGGGGATCTCTTTGAGCAGTAATGCGGTTGTGTACATCAACAGATCAGAGGACTGGGCTCCCGATATAATCAACAGGAAGCTGACGGTCGTGAGGCTGTCCGATTTAGGGCGGTACTTTGCGAAGGTCGATTGCCAGAGCGTACCAGGTGCTAATTGGGTTTTCATCGCGAAGCCTCAATTGTTCGAGTCATCCGTTGGCTATCTATGCCACCAAAAGTACAAGGAGGGGATGAGTCTTCAGCTCGTTGATTCAACGCTTGAGATGCTCGATTTGGCGACTGGCAAGGTTAACCACATACCGTTCCGTAAAGTGGGTCTGAAGGAGAACATCCAGGTCAATGGCGACCATGCTGTCTGGGAGTACCACGCAGAGGACAAGAGTGTCAGTATATTCGCCCAAGATTTGAAATCCAAGGAGACATTCTCCGTGTCCGCCGAAGGCAGCCTGCAAGGTGGCGTAGCGCTGTCAGGTTCAAAGGTGGCTTTTCGAGATGGATACCTCAAGAGTGCAGAGATCTGGCTGTACGACCTCTCGCAGCGAAAGGCCCAGCAGATAACACAGGATGAAGAACTTCAGGATTCTCCGGATATCAGCAACGATAGACTGGTCTGGATGGACACCAGGGACGGAACGTGGAACGCAGACGAGACCTACACAAATTCAAATATCTACTCGCATACAATTTCCACTGGCGTCACAGAGAGACTGACTAGTGATCCGAGTTGGCAGGAGCAGCCGAGCATTGATGGTGATCTTGTAGCCTGGACAGACTTACGACACGGTGGCCGAGACGCTGGCTTTTGGTACCAGGAGGCAGAGATCTACTTGAAGGTCATTGGGACCGGCCAGGAGCGCAGAGTCACCAGCCTGCCTGGCAACGACTTCAGCCCAGTCGTCAAGGGCAACAACATAGTCTGGCTCCATGAAACTGTACCAGGTAACCGGTGGGGTCATGATCTATATTTCATTCCGGTGTCTTGCATTCTTGGAAAGAAGCGCTGAGAAGTAATCTCCGCGGTTCTCTTGGCAACGAATGAACAGGGGAAAGCGGTGGGGACCGTTAGGGCAAGCGTAACGAGGGCCAATGAGAGACTCTTCTATCTAGTCTGCGCTGTACTGCCCTTGTTGTGCGTTGGATGCGATAACACTTCCGAACTGCACCGTAGTCGGACTAGTAAGTCGAATGGAGGAGAAGGCGAATCCAAACTGATCTCGGTGGGCAGCACGGATGACAGGATGCGCGATCGAGTTGTTCGCGAGAAAGAGTTGATTCAGAGGCCAAAGCCACTGGGATACGGTAGTGGCCAAGCGGCGCGAGTCGCTCCGGTAGAAATCGACTGCGATTCATCGCCGAAGATCTCTGCCTCGAGGCTCGTCGAACTGCTGCCTGATGAGATTGCAGGGCTATCGACGGATGGGAAAAATCACAAGGCAGGGTCTCTTGGCGAAGGTTGTGGGTTCGCCCGTATGGCCAGGGTATTTAGCGGCGAGTCAAGGAAGGTCGTGGTTACCGCCTCGGAAAGTAGTTCTGCTTGGCCCTCTGCGTTGATAGATCTGAGGACGAAGAATAAAATTGGCGGCAGGAAGAATGATGAAGATACCATGATTCAGATATTCAGAGGAGTTAAGGTCGTTGTAGTGACAGAAACTGGTACAGCCTCGGCTTCGGGGTTGTTCCAAATAGGCTCCGTGGTATTTGAGGTCGAGTCAGAGGGACTTCCTGGCGCAAGTGGAATATCCGCCGCAATCGATGGTCTTGATCTCGGAAGACTCCGCTCGACAAAGCGCTGATTGTGGCACCAGCACACAGGTCGAGCTGGGGCCTCGGTGCAGCGGTCAAGGCCTAGCTGCCTAGCTCCTGCCATTCGTGCACGTCGGCTTTGTAACGCAGCAAGCCTTGGACCCGGCGGAATTAGCGAGTACTAGAGCGAGTTCCTATTACCCAAGTTGGATCGGTGATTTCGCTTTCTTCTGGCCTTGGCAGTCATCGAGAGGTTGCGCCCTGATTGCTGGGTTCCGTAACACGCGCAGTAGACTCGCTTCGCGCTGATGGACCTGTGTTGCCCCTCCGCGCTATCATGCAATCTGCTGGGGGAGCCGATGAAACGCGTCCTGGTGCTGCTGATCCTGTTCACGACATTTGCCTTCGGGCTCGGCGGCTGCAAGGACGAATGCCATTGCAGAACTTGCGAACCCAGGTCAAGTCCCATTTGCTCCGAGGATGGTCGACACCACGACGTCTGCGCTTTCGCCGACAGCCAATCCGACGGGCAGGGCTGCTGGTGTCGGCACACCTTTGCCTGCGTCGAGGGCGAGGCATGCAATGCCTCTCCCCTATCAACCGAGTGCCTGTGCACAAACTCGTGTGACCAAGAGGGACAGCTCCGCTGCAGTGTCGAGACACTGGAGATCTGCGAAGAGTCGCCGCAAACAGCATTCCACCATTGCTGGATGCCTGAGACACGCTGTGCATACGATTGCCAGCTGTGCAGCGACGAGGGAGAGGCAGCGCAGTGCGTGGACACTCAAGGGGACTGTCCGGAGTTCGTGTACCACCAAGCCGTGACCCTGAGTACTCCTGACGACATCGAGGTGCTTCGATACTGCTCAGGCATCGAGGGCCCGCTCTATGTGAAGCCCCGGGCAGGGGCCGAGCCGCACATCACGGATCTTTCTGGACTTGGGCCGATCGCGTTCGTAGACAGCCTCCATGTCGAGGACAACACGCAGCTCGTCTCCATAGAGGGGCTATCGGACCTGACGAGGACCGACAGAATCGTTGTCACCGACAACTTGGTGCTAACAGATCTGTCTGGCCTTCACGGGGTCGAGGAGCTTCGCGGCAGGCTGTCGATCAAGGATAATCCTGCCCTGGTCGGTCTTGACGGACTCGATGGCCTGCGATCCGTGCAGGAGGTGTTCATAGAGGGGAACCCGCTCCTTGAGTCCCTGCAACCGCTCGGACGTCTCACCCAGGTCGACGGCTGGCTCAGCATCAGCGGCAGCGCGCACCTTACAGACCTGCGGGGCCTTGAGGGCGTCGCGGCTGTGCCGGGCGTATTGCGCGTCTTTGGCAACTCCGCCCTGCAGGCTTTGCACGGATTGGAAGGGTTGAGACGGGTTGGCGACCAAGTCGTGATCGATAGCAACGCCGAACTGCGCAACCTGGATGGGCTGGCAGGAGTGGTCGAGATAGGAGATCGCATTTTCTTCCTCAACAATCCCATGCTGCCGACTTGCCGGGCCGAGGCTTTTGTCAAGCGAATGCGAAATCTCGGCTGGAGCAGCGTGGCTCTGATCGAGGGGAATGACGACACTGGCATCTGTCCGTAACAGGGATCCGAGTTCCCTGGCGCCACTTGCCCCGTTGACAAACCAAGCCAGCCGAAGCGAGGTAGATACGGTGACCTCAAACACTCGTTCCAAAATCTTGTTGACAATGATTGGAGCAGCGTCCTTGTGAGGAAGTGGCTACCAAGAGGGGAGCAGCGAAGATAAACAACCGGGGGATCCAAGACTGTAGCGTCCACCTAATCATGTCCGCCTTTGGCCCATGAAATAGGTTTACACGTCCGCCATTTAAATACCGGACAGGTAACGGATATCATCGGGCAGTTCCCTTGGTCGCATTCATCGCTGCCTCCACGGCTCTCGCGGCATTTTCTCCCTTGCGGATGAGCTTCTCGAGCTCCTCGACGAACCGAGCACGAACCGCGGCCGAGGCCCCGGGACATCTCGCATCGAATTCCAGAAGGCCCGCTGCACGGACCTCGGCCGCGACCGCGGGGCCGATCCGGTCTAGCCGGCAAGGCCTGCTCCCCGGGCTGGAGCCCGAGGACCCGGAGCGGATCATCTCGCGGATCCGCTGCAGCTCCACGGCGGTGAGTTCCACCTCGGGCTCGTCCACGTCCTCGGCGACGTCCTCGACCGGCGCTGGCGAGGCCTCCAGTCAGGACCAGGCCGGTCGGGCCTGACTCGACTGCGGAATCTCTCCCCATCGAAGGGCGACAATTCCGCCCTTGGCGCCTCTGACTTCGCCTGCTAGCCTCTTGGCCGGTCGCAAGAGACAGATTCCCGCCTTTATGGTTTGCCGACCAGCGGGAATCAAGGAGTTGAAGCGTGGCCGAGGATACATCCCCGGAGCCCAGACGTCAATCCTGTGATCGTCCCCTGGTCTTTCCCTCGCTCCCGGCAAGGCTTTTCCGCGATGTCATTGGCGTTGACGCGGACGCGATCTTCGCTCCGGACGAGTATGAGGGCGAGTCCTGGTCGGCTTCCCGCCGTCTGACCGATCCCGTCACCGGCGAGTCCCAGGTCTCCCTCGTCTCCGTCAAGGGCGCCGTGCTCCGGCACCAGCACCGGCATCTCTTCTTCGGACTGCTCAAGGCCTGCGAGAAGCTCGGCAACACCGTCGAGGAGTTCCGGGAGGGCCCGGTCAAGCTCGAGGTGCACGATCGCGGGCTGATCGATTTCATCTACGGCAGGTACTCTGGCCAGGCCTTTCGTTCGTTCTGTCTCGGCCTGCGCGACCTGGTCGACGCTACGGTGGTGATCGAGTCGCTGACCTTCCGCTGGGCCTTCCACCTGGTGGACGACTACTCCTTCCTCGAAGCGGTCGGCGGCCGGAACGTCTCCATCGGATTCTCGCTCAACCCGAGGCCCCACGCTTCCGAGCGGCGGGCGGCGGAGGGGGGTCATCATGGGTCGTGACAATCCCTTCCAAGACAGGCTGGATCGGTTCATGGCCTCGGCCGAGGCCCGGGACGAGGAGAAGCTCCGGGCCGACATCGAGCGGCAGAAGGCCGAGGGTCGGTGCGACCTGGTTCAGATGCCCCAGGTGGAGACCCAGCCATTCCGTGCCGATCTGGAGGTGGAGCGCAGCCCGATCTTCGTGTCCAACACCTTCAAGGGCGACTCCTGGACGTACGAGCGCGAGCTGGTTCACCCCAGGTCCGGCGAGCCGGTCATCCAGCGTGTGAGCGTTGGGAGGCTCCACGACAAGGACCGTCCTCGAGGCGCGCTCAAGCAGATCCACCAGGAGGTGTTCTACAAGCTTCTCAAGCTCTGGGGTGACCAGGGGTACCCCATCATGGAGCGCGAGGACGAAGATGGAGAGCAGATCACGGTAGGTGTCTTCGGCCTGACCGCTTACGAGCTGGTGACCTACCTTCGAGGCAACGACTCTGTCGACCACTACCGCCGCGTGCAGACTCTCCTCCAAGATCTTGCCTCCACCCCGATCGTGCTCGAGCACGAGTACTCCTGGCAGGAGACCTCGGACAAACGGTCGCTCAAGCTCCTGGCCGACGTGGAGTGGCGCGAGAAGAAGGTGGACCCCAAGACCCGGCGGCCGAAGCCGGATGGCTTCTCCAAGGTGACCATCTATTTCTCCCGGACGGTGACCGAGGGCTTCCTGTCGAAGAACGTCAAGCAGCTCCTGCTCGGTCCGTACGAATCGCTCGGCGCCGGCGGCCGCGGCCGTCGCGCCGAGGTAGCTCGTCTGCTCTACCCCATCCTCGACCACGAGCTCTCTTCCAAGGAGAGCTTCAACTGCACCCTGACGTCCCTCTGCGAGCGCCTGGGCATGACTCCGCAGCCGTACAAGAGCATTCGGGGCCGCCCGTTCAAGCAGGCTGTCCGCCAGCTCACCGGCAAGCCGATTCTCGGTGAGAAGTACCAGCTCCAGGTCCAGCTCCGCGAGAGCCAGGACGGTCAGGACTACGTGCTCGAGGCGCGGCGCCATCCCTGCCAGCTCAATCTCCCCCTGTAGAAGCTGAACGTACGTTCACAACTTCGGCTCCCGTCTTTTCGATCAAGAGTTCCCGTCTTTTCGATCAAGAGTTCCCGTCTTTTCGATCAAGAGTTCCCGTCTTTTCCCGTCTTTTCGATCAAGAGTTCCCGTCTTTTCGATCAAGTGCCATACATGGACATTCCCTGAATCATTAGCGAATTCGCCGCAAAAAACCTGCTAAGTGCTTCTTATGTGCAAGAACAACCAGCGCGCGAGACGCGCACGCGCGCGAAGCACCACCCCTCCCCCTAGGACCCCCACCCCGCTGCAAGCTGCAGTTACGGCCCCCGGCCGGGCAATGCCCGGCCCTGCCCCCCAACCCTCTGGGTCGCCAATGGCTCCCCAGAACAACCCTCCAATGGAGGATCCGTACCGACGGCCGAGCACCCTTCGACAGGCCGTGCTTTTTGCCCAGCATAGAGCCTCTGGGGAACACCTCTTTTAAAAAGGCTCGCTGGTGGGCGGCCTGGTCGAGGCCCTGGTGGGCCAGGATAGTCCCGGGCCTGACGGAGGCCGCAGAGCTGCAGGGTCCCCCGGCTGATGCCGGGGTCCCTGCCCGGCCTGATGGCCGGTCCGCTCCGTCGCGCCAATGGCGCTCCTCTGCGCTCGGTCAAAGCCCTCGCTGGAGCCGCCGCCGGTGGGAAGCACGAGAGGCAGCACCATATGAAACCCGATGTTTAGATACTTGCGTTGATATCGCTTTGATGTTCGCCGCCACCCCACCAAATCTACATATTGTAGCCTGCTGTATGTTTGCCCCACCCCTTGACCTCTCTCCCCCAACGAGGTAGAGAGGTCAAGGGGTGGGGCAAAAATGGCAGGCATATTGTGTTGGTAGGTGTGGTTTCAGTTTTGGAGCATTTCATGTCAGTAGTGAAGCAGTGTCCAAGGTGTGGTTCAGAGGTTGTGGTTAGGCGGCGGGGTTCTGATGGGAAGGGATTTCTGGGTTGTAGTGGATATCCATCTTGTAGGTGGACAGGAGAGTTGGAGGAAGGATCAGAGAGTGAAGAAGGGGGAGGAGTTCGGGGAGGCGGGGGTTCGGGTGTGGGGTCTGGTTCTGGGTCCGGGTCTGGGGTGGTGGGTGGTGTAGAATCTGTGGAGGCGGGAGAGTCGGTCGGGTCCGGTGTGGTGGGTGTGTCGGAGTCGGGATCCGGTGTAGGTGTAGATCCGAGGTCTGGGTCTGGTGTCGGATCGGGTGCGAGAGTGGCGGATTCGGGCGGAGAGGCGCGAACGGGTCCGGGTGCGGGCGCTGGGGTGGGCCTAGAGGAGAAAACAAGCGAGAGGGGCTCTGAGGCGGTCGGAGCGGAGGAAGTGTCTCGGGGTGTGTCTCGGAAGAAGGGCGGGCGGTCTGATTGCATCCGGGTGGGTCGTGATCGTCGTGAGGAGATGCTTCAGACCCTGGGCCGGGTGCGGTACCTGGGATTCGCCCAGGTGCGGCGGTATGTGGTGCCGGGCACGGAGTCTGACCCTGTGCTGGCCAACGTGGTGGCTCGGTGGCGGCGAGCGGGTCTGGTGCGTGGGGTGCGGTTCACGTTCCCGGACCGCCGGGTGGAGTCTGTGTTCAGCCTGACGCCGGAGGGAACGGTGGAGGCGGCTCGGCTGCTGGACTGCGCTGTGGAGTCGGTTCGGGGGAAGGAGCTGAAGCCCGCGAGCATCCCTCACCAGCTGGAGGTGGCCGAGCTGTTCTGCGCGGTGTCGTCGAAGGGCAGTGCGGAGGAGCGGGCCCGGGTCCGGAGCTGGCTCGGCTGGCTGGATTCTCCTCGGCACGAGCTGGAGGTGACGGACAAGGCGGTGCCGGGCCGTAGGGCTGCGAGGCGTCGCCTGGTGCGTGTGATTCCGGACGTGGAGCTCGAGGTGCTGGGCAGTGGCCGGCGGATCTTCGTTGAGGTGGACCGGGGGACCAAGCCGCTGAAGCGGATCCGCGGGAACCACCGGGCGTACCGGGAGCTGTTCTCCGGGCTGCGGGGCAGCCGCCCTGCCCTGGCGTACGTGGTTCGGTCCGAGGCACGGCGGGAGAGCATCGAGTCGGTGTGGTCCAAGTCCGGGGACGGGGGTGAGTTCCGGGTGTTCGTGGGATCGGAGTCGGCGGCCGAGTGGTTACGTGAGCAGGTGTTGTCCCCGGCTCGCGAGCTGTGCTCCTGCTTTACCGAGTTCCTGTCGACCGTTGGTCGTGAGCTCGGGGGGCGCGCCCTGGGCGAGCTGGTGGACGGCGGGCGGCTCAAGGCCGCGGTGGATTCGGCTCGGCTCGAGCCGGTGCCCGGCCTGGTCGAGGCCTCGTCGTTTGGGCATGTGTTTCGTGAGCTGGCGCCGGCGGCGTTGAAGCGGCTGCAGTCCGAGGGCCGGAGCCTGGCGTTTGACGTGGCTCGATTGCGCTCTGCGCTGGAGCTGGCGAAGCGGTTCGGGGGTGAGTCGTGAGCGACGGCGACGAGCTGGACGATCTGCTCGCCGAGGTGGTGGTGCCGCCGGCGTCGGGCGGGGGCTCGGCCGAGAAGGGCCCTGCCCTGCCGTCCTCGAGCAGCCCGGCGTCGCCGGCGACGCCGGCGGCGAGGTCCTCGTCCTCGGGCTTGAGCCGGAAGGAGCTGGAGTCGATCCGCGGCCTGGTCGAGGTTTCCGCGGGGATGCTGCTCGGCCTGAAGGCTCGAGGGATCCGGGTGTGTCACCCGGCCGGCGAGGATTTC
>JBDRBC010000336.1:0-3547 GCA_043823125.1 bacterium
TTGGGTTTTACAGCGTCTGAAGTCCACGATTTCCGCGGGGAGCAGCGGTGGGCGCGAACAGTGACACCACCAGACAGTGGGAGCGGATCAAGACGATCCTCGACTCCGCCTTGGACCTTCCGGCGAGTGAACGCGGCGCCCACCTGGACACTGCCTGCGGAGACGATGCAGGGCTGCGTGCTGAAGTTCTCTCTCTGTGCGAGGCCCACGATCGGGCGGCGACGAATGACGCGCTGGTCAGCCCGTTCACCGGCGGTTCCGACGGCAGTGAGACGAGAGCGCCGAAACCGGTCCCGGTCGGCCAGCGCATCGGCGCCTACCGGCTGCTGGAGGTGCTCGGCCGGGGGGGCATGGGCACCGTCTACCTGGCCGAGCGCGCGGACGGACAACACCAGCGGCAGGTGGCGATCAAGCTGCTCCATCTAGGCTTCCGCCAGCATGAACTGCAACGTTTCACCGCCGAACAGCAGATCCTGGCGCGCCTCGAGCATCCGAACATCGCGCGTCTCCTGGATTCCGGCACCAGCGATGACGGGCTGCCCTATCTCATCATGGAGTACATCGATGGCAAACCCGTCACCGACTACTGCGATACTTTTCGTCTCGGTACAGCCGACCGGCTGGCGCTTTTCACGACCATCTGCGAGGCGGTCCAGTTCGCCCACCGCAACCTGGTGGTCCACCGCGACCTGAAGCCGTCGAACATACTCGTCGATGGCGATGGCAGGGTGACGCTACTCGATTTCGGCATCGCCAAGCTGATCGACGAGCGCGCCCTCACCGACTCGCCGCTGACCCGCACCGGCTTGCGGGTGCTCACACCCGAGTACGCCAGTCCCGAGCAGTTCCGTGGCGATCCGGTGACCACGGCGACCGATGTCTACTCTCTCGGTATTCTGCTTTACGAGCTGCTCTGCGGTCACCGGCCGTACCGGCTGGCGAGGCTCACCGCAGGCGAGGTCGAGCGCATCGTGTGTCGAGACGAGCCGCCCCGCCCCTCCCGGATGATCAGCCAGGTCACCGAGCTACAGCAGCAGGACGGATCGATTCGCCACATCGGACCGGAGACCATATCCCGTTCCCGCGCGACCTCACCGGAGCGGTTGCGCCGGCGTCTGGCGGGCGACCTGGACATCATCATCTTGACCGCTCTGCGCAAGGAACCGGAGCGGCGCTACGGTTCGGTGGAGCAGCTGGCCGATGAGTTGCGTCGCCATCTGGGCGGCCTACCGGTCCAGGCGCGTCCGGATACCGTGCGCTATCGTCTGTCCAAGTATGTCGGGCGGCATCGTCTGCCCATCGCCGCCGGCGTGTTGATTCTGCTCTCCCTGGTGGCGGGGATGGTGATGACCGGCCGGCAAGCTGCCGAGACCCAGCGCCGTTTCGACGAGGTGCGTGACCTGGCGAACACCTTGCTTTTCGACCTGCACGACGCCATCCGCGACGTGCCGGGAACCACGCCGGTGCGCCAGCTGCTGGTGGCCAACGCCCTGTCCCATCTGGACGACCTGGCTCGAGACGCCGCCAACGATCCGGGGCTGAAGACCGAGCTGGCCGAGGCCTATGAACGGATCGGGGAGATCCAGGGGGATCCCCACTTCGCCAACCTGGGCGATCTGGCCGGGGCCGCCGAGAGCTACCGCCGGTCCCTGGCCCTGCGGGAACAGTTGCTGGCGTTGAATCCGGAAGATGTCGTGGCACACCGGGCGCTGGCGAATATCACCGGCCGGCTGGCCGTCGTCAGCTCCTGGAACGGGGACAACGCGCTGGCCATAGATCTGAGCCGGCGTTCGTTGGCGATGCTGGACCGGCTGGTGACGGATCAACCCGAGAGTCCGGATCTGCTCCAGGACCAGGCCCGCGTACGGAGCGAACTGGGCTGGTGGTTGATCTGGGCCGGTGAGACAGACCCGGGCCTGGCCGAGGTCCAAACGGCGACAGTGGTGATCGAGAAACTGCTCGCCGCGGCGCCGGAGGATGTCGAGCTGAACCTGGCTCGCTGGCACTGCCTGCTGTATCTGGCGGACGGTCTCAAGTTCGGGGGCGATGGGAAAGGCGCCCTGGCGGCGCTCGAAAAGGGGCTCATGCTGCTGCGCGACCTCGTCGGGCGGAACCCCGGGCACCCGCGCGTTCAGCGTAATCTGCAATCTTGCCTGCGCATGATCGGTGAGACAAACATGGCAACCGATCCGGAACGGGCCCTCGCTGCCTACGAAGAGGCCCTGAAGGTTGGCAAGGCCCTCTACGCCGTGGATGCCAGCAATCACAACACGCGCCGCAACCTGGCCCACACGCAGAACTCCATCGGGGGCCTGCTGCTCGATCTGGACCGCCCGCAAGAGGCCGTCGCTCCTCTGCAGGCCGCGCTGGCGGTTCGCGAGTGGCTCCAGCAGCGCAACCCCGAAAATCTGCAATACGCCAACACCCTCGCCGTCACGCACATGCGGCTGTGCCAGACGTACACGGAGATCCAGGCCTACGACGAGGCGTTGCGGCATGGCGACACCAGCGTCCGGATGCGCGAGGAGATGATGGCGCAATACACGAACAACGCCGTCGAATGGTCGAACCTGGCTTCCTCCTACTTCGTTCTTGCCCGTCTGCACCGGGCCATGGCTCGCGACGTGATGTGTCCGGCCGATCAGGCGGCGCAGTCGTGGCGGGAAGCCATCGAGCTGTACGGCAAGGGGCTCGAGGTCGCCCATGCGCAGGAGCAGGCCGGCAACTTTCCTGACTACTGGCGGTCGCTGGTTACCGAATATGTCGCGGAGCGCGACGAGGGACTGAGCGTGCTGGGGATCGCCGGTCGTCAGTGAGAGAAGGCGCCCCCAGGCCTGGCGGATCTAGCGAACGAGAACCATGCTTCGGGTCTCGGTGAAGCCGCCCCATTCGAACCGGTACAGGTAGACCCCGGCCGCCGACATCCGGCCCTCCGCATCCCGGCCATCCCAGGCGACCTGGTGACGGCCCGACTCACGAGGTTCATCCACCAGAACGGTCACCAGACGGCCAGTCGTGTCATACACCTTCAGCCGGACGTGGCCGGCGGCGGTCGTCTCGAATTCCAGCATCGTCGAGGGATTGAACGGATTGGGATAGTTCTGCCCGAGTCGCAGCCCGACATCCGGCACGACGCTGTTTACGGATACCCGATGAAGACCTCTATGCCCAGCCAGTCACCGGCCTCCTCGATGAAATGCATGTCGGAGTAGAACCCGCTGATCTCACAATTCTCGGCCAAGGCGGGCCCCGATCCAAATGCCAGGATGCATACGGTCAGCAACCATGTTGCGTACTCTTTCATTTGCCATCGCCTCCTTGAACCGCCCCGGCTTCTCCGGAACCACCGTTACGTGAGTCCGACCACAAGGGCCGTATCTTCCTGATTCCGATAGTATAGCTCTTCCAGACTGCCTACGTGGCGGTAGGGAGCTACCATCACGTGTCCCACGTTGTAGGGGTAGCTATTCAGGATGACGAAGCTCTTATCCCCCCGATACAGGATGTAATTTGCCACATCCGTATCTTGGTTCGGCTTTTCGCATAG
>JBDRBC010000337.1:0-2561 GCA_043823125.1 bacterium
CCTGGACCGCCCCCACTGGCGATGCCGACTTCATCGAGGTCTACCGCAAGGGCTACGGAGACTATCCGGAGTACGACGACGACACCGGCGTAGTCCCGACTGCACCCATCACCGTGGGCAACGGCTGGATCCCGGTCACCACCCTGCCAGCCATCGCCACGGGCTACGTGGACGAACCGGGCAACCGTGATTTCTGGTATTACGCCGCCTACGTCACCGACCTGTGCGGCAATACCGGCGATGCAACGGCCATCGTTGGCGGCGTGCTCAACTACCATCTGGGCGACGTCTCCGACGGGGCCGTCCTCGGACAGGGCAACAACAAGGTCTACACCGAGGACATCTCGCATCTCGGCAACAACTACGGCATCAGCCTGCCGCACGGCACCGGGGTGAACTATCTCGACGTGGGACCGACCACCAACTACAGCGTCGACGCCTTGCCGACCACCGACAGCTGGGTCCAGTTCGAGGACCTGATGATGTTCGCCATCAACCACGACCAGGTGAGCAAGGAGTGGCCGCACCTGACACCCGCGACTCGCAACGAGATCGCGCTCAGGCATGGCCAGATCGGCGAGGTGAACGCCACGCTCGAGGTGGAGTTGTTCATGACCGGCGACGGCCAGATTCAGGGACTCAGCGTGCCGCTGGTCTGGAATAGCCGGATCGTGGAACCGGTCGGACTGCAGGCCGGCGACCTGCTGGCGCAACACGGCGGGCAGAGTCTGGTCCTGGCCCCCGAGCCGGGCACCGTCGACGCCGCGCTGTTTGGTGTGCGTCAAGCGGGCATCTCCGGCAGCGGCACCCTGGCGCGGGTGACCTTCCGCGTGAAGGCCGTGGGCGATCCGGGCATTGCGGTGGGCGAGATCCTCGCCCGGGACGCAACCAACCGCAATGTGTTCATCGAGACCAGTTCCGGTAGTCCGGTGCCAATGGCGTTACCGAGCCGGAGCGTACTCAATCCCAACATTCCCAATCCGTTCAACCCGGCCACCGAGTTCTCCTTCGTTCTCGCGCGTGATGGCCAGACGACCCTGCGCATCTATACGCTGAGCGGCCGTCTGATCCGGACCTTGCTGAACGAGGAGTTGAACGCCGGTCCCCATGCCTTCACCTGGCACGGCACCGACGACAGCGGGCGGCAGGTTTCCTCTGGCAGCTATCTGCGACTCGACGCGCCGGACTGTGTCCAGAACCGACAGATCACACTCATCAAGTAGCCCGGCCAGCCGGAGCGGTCGTGACCTACACGGCCGCTCCGGCGATCAACCCGAACCTGTGACGTGGAGCACCGAGTCATGAATAACACTCAACAGAACTCCCGTTTCGGACGCTTCCGCTGCGAATTGCAGGTGATTCCATTTCTCGGACCAGGCTATATATGGTGTCTGTTGCTGCTTGTCGTCGGCATCGTTTCACCGGCCCTGGGCCAGGATGCCGTGCTGTCCTTCGATCCTGACGATGGCGTCTTCGAAACCTGTGATTCCCTGGTGGTCAATCTGCTCATCGATGACACCATCACCGACTTGCGCGGATTTTCAATCGTGCTGGAATTCGATTCGGCGGTTGTCGAGCCAACCACGGTGACCGCAGGCGCTCTGTTGTCCGGAGCAGCCTGCGACAACTTCTTGTACTGGATCAACTACTGCTCCATCGCCGACTCCATCTCCGTGGACGGAGCGACCCTCGGCTGCTCGGTGAGCGGCCCTGGGGCTATCGTACGAATGGTGTTTTTACTGAAGGGGATCGGAGTCAGCCCTCTCTCGGTGAGACAGAGCCGACTCCGCACGGGCCTGAACCAGCCCATTCCCCATACCTGCGAGGAGGCGACCATGACGTCGAACTGTCCCGTGGCGGATACCAGGTACCGCTGGGGACAGGTGAAGGCGATGTATCGATGAGAACGTGGTGCGAGTAGCGCCCGGTTTGAATCAACCGACGACGATCCGGGATCGTGGTCCGGGCTGGGGATTTGGTGCGTCTACAACCTGCGGAGTCCAAGACATGAACTGGAAATTCAGACACCTCACGCGAAAATCAGACGCCCTGCTGGCGTTCGTTGGTTGGCTCGTTCTCCTGGCTCTTCTCTCTCCATCCTGCGCCGCCCGCGCGGACATTCACCTCGCAGTCCTCCCGGGGAGTATCGAGCAGCAGCCGGGAGACACCTTCACCGTCGAGTTGACCATCACTGCCGCCGGCTCGGAATTCAACGCCTACGACGCTGTCCTGGCCTTCGACAAGACTTGCTTGACCTTCCTCCAGATGTCTCCCCTGTCCGCGCAGGAGGGCCCGCTCATGACCGAGGCGTGCGGGAACCGCTGGCACATCTTCAACATCGCCCCGGACAGTGCGTTCGTGGTGATCAATCACAGCCTGCTCTGTCCCGGCACCACCGTGACCGGCCCCGGAGTGGTGTACCGGCTGCAGTTCCGGTGCGGCCCGCACAACGTGGATACCGAGTTCCGACTCCTGGAGAACACGGTCTTCTATGACAACGGTCTCTACGTGACCCCGGTGATCACCGCCGATGCTCACGTCAGGATCGGTACGGGCACCGG
>JBDRBC010000338.1:0-3037 GCA_043823125.1 bacterium
CAACCTGGCCTCCCTGGCCGAGCTGGATCAGAGCGCGGATCCGCAGTTCCCGGTCACGGCGCGGGAACGCGCCGTCACCGCCTTGGCGTTGTGCGAAGAATCGGCCGCCGCTGCTCGGGCGTCGGTGCGTGAAAAGTTGGAGTCGGCCCTGGACGTTTGATCGGTTCGCGGCGACGAATCACTCGTCAGAGAAAGCAGCCCCTGCTCACCGGCAGGGGCTGCTTTTCTTCCTTTCGCCGGGAACTAGATGGTCTGCTTGCCCTTGTCGCTCACCATCCACCCCTTGGCCATCCAGAGCGCCACCGGAGTGATCATGGCGATGAAGGCGTAGATCAGCCACATGAACTGCGTGTTCTGCGGTCCCACCGCCGGACAGTACTGCGACAGGAAATAACCGGAATAGGCACCGGTCACGACCTTGGTCAGGAACCACGGGAACTGCCCGATGCCCATGTAGGCGCCGGTCTGTCCCTCCGGTGCGATCTCGGCCACCCACTGCAGGAAACGCGGCTGCCACATGGCCTCACCGATGGACATCAGCACGATATAGGTCAGCAGGAAGGTCGGAGATGGCGTCAGGGCCAGCAAGAACGCGGGTGCGCCCATGACAAGGGTACCCCAGATCATCATCGGGTAGACCTTGGCCCGGGTAGTCAAGGCCGCCACCATGGGCGCCAGGAAGAAGATCAGGATCGGATTCAGGTTGGAGAAGAACTCGAAATTGTCGCCCACCGAAGTGCCGCCAAAGGCCCGATCGATATAGTACGGAATGGTCAACCAGTTGTGCGCGAACAGGGTCTGGACCGGAATCAGGACAAAGATGAAAAATACGAAACGGTTGTTGTTGAACGGATGCTCCGGCCGCTTCCGCAGGAGAATGGAACCGAGCAGTAACAAGCAGACGAGGCAGACGAGGATCCAGATACCGTACCGTTGGCCCCACGCCTTCATCCGGACCTGCCACGGGACATCTTCCGCGCCGCCGAGCAAGACCTCGAGATCGTTGGTGTACGCGGCCTCACTCGCCAGCCAGTTCCCCACCAGATGTTGATTCTGGATGAAGTGGACCACTGTCTCCGCTACGGGCGCGCCGGTGATCTTCCACCAGAGCTGCTTGAAGAAACCCACGGACTCTTCCGGGGGAGCAAACTGGGTGGACACCTCACGCAACAGGAATACGGCCTGATGCAGGAGCCTGGTCTTGATGATCTCTTGCACCTTGGGTGTCACCGACCCGACCCGCGGTAGCATGTCCTGCCGAACGAAGTCCTGATCGCCGGCCAGCAACGGAGTGAACAGATTCCCCAGGACCGGTACGGTAGCAGTGATACTCGCGGCCGACCGTCCGATGACCGCGTCGAGCTCCCCACTCAGCTCCGGAAAGTCCAGTTTGACCAGGGCCAGTATCCGTCGCTGCTGGTCGGCCGTCAACGGGATCGGATCCTGCCCGATTTCCTTGTAGCGTGTCTGGAGATCGAGCAGCACCGCTTCGTCCACAGGGCTCACGAGGGAATACGCCACGGCCATGTAGACCAGCGCCAGGTAGCGGATCTCGTCGCGGACACGTAGCGCCTCTGTTGACCCGGCCTGCAACGAGTCCGCAGTTACACTCCGCACTTCCGACAGGTAGGCGACGTTACTGTTCAACTGGGCTCTGGTCAGCTCGTACACCTCCGTGTCGAGTCGAGCACCCTCCTGCAACTGGCTGGGGGGCAACAACTGATCGGACAGCGGCTGCAAGCGGGCGATGCCCCGATCGATGGCCGCGGTCCAGGCCGACGCGGTTGCGGACTCTTCCAGTTCCGTGGCCACCTGGCGCAAGGTCACGCCGGTTTCCCGGAGATGTTGTTTCCCGGCCGGAATCGGTGCGGTAACGGCCATGTAAATGACCAGAACCGCCGCGACGACCGAACCGCCGGTGAACAGCAGGAAAGACGGAGTCAACAGTTTCGCCTTGGGTTTATCGACCGCTGACAACTCCCCGTTTTCGTCCTTCGCATCCAAATCGATGTTGGTCAATGTGTCGCGCTTCACCACCTTCTTGGTCATCACGAAAAGCACCGTCAGAAAGGCCAGGAGAGTCAACACGGCATAGACCCAGTATACCGAGACGATACCGCCCAGATACCGCCTGACGAGGGGTGAAATACCGCCGGAGAAAAACGCTCCCAGATTCATTAAACCGTAGATCATGGCGTAGCTGATGGAGGCGGTTCTTTTGTCCGTGAATCGCTTCACGGCCGAGTAAGCGGCCGGTTGATACGTGCCGTACCCGATGACGATGATGAACAAGCCCAGGACCACAGCCAGGAACATGGGCGATCCGGCACCGAGTCCGTGGTCGAAAAAGGTGCCCGAGATACCGAGCAAGGCGCGGCCGAAGATCATGATCCCCAGCGACAGGAGTAACGCCCGTCGGATCCCGAGTTTATCGGAAAGACCTCCCAGGAACAGCATCGCCAAGGTGATCCCACCGGTGAAACCGCTGTACACCCAGCCCGCATGCAGATCGGAGAGCCCCACGTTTTCGGACAGATACTTACCCAGGATGGTCAGGACTCCAAAGTAGACCAGGCCTTCCAGCAGGTAAGAAATATACAGTCCCCACAGTGCCCGGGGTGACGTCACCAGGCCGCGGAACGGTTCGGCGATTTCGTTCATCGCCTTGCGAAAGGCACCACCACCCGCATCGATATTGTTATCGGCAGACACAAACAACCTCCCTGGCAGGGTCGGGTACGATCGGGGGAAATACTTGTCGGTTCCGCAAATCTAATACCGGGCCGCCGAGATCAAAAACCTTAATCGCGACCGAGGCCACAGGACGCGCCAACAGACCCATCCTCGCCTGGTGGTTGCCAGGTTTCTTTGCCGGCTGGATCTGGACGATTCGGAAAAAAGGCCGCCCTGGTGGGCTGACCGTGCTGAATAGACAGGGGCTGCTAGCGTCGCACCTTGCCATGGGCCCTGTCGCGATCGTAGCCGTAATACTTGCGATCGTAGTAGTACGGCAGGACCTCGGACAGATTGTTGGCCA
>JBDRBC010000339.1:0-3054 GCA_043823125.1 bacterium
GGGGCTCGAAGCGGCTGCACCGGCTGATCCATATTTATCTGCCCGGCACTGACTGCCACTCGCACCGGTACGGGCCGGAGTCGCAGCGGGATTACCTGGTGCGGACACTGGACCCGCTGGTGGGCGGTGTGCTCGAGGCGCTCCGGGGCAGGCAACCGCTGGAGGAGTTCTACTTCGTGCTGACGGCGGACCACGCGCAGGCGGGGGTGGCGCCGGACAGGGAACACGCGGTGACGCCGGAAAGGGTGGCGCGCGCGCTGGCGGCCGCGGGCAGGACGGCGCACGACCCGCACGAGACGGGTATCCCGCGGCGCGCGTCGGCGGTGGCGTTCAACCACGGCGGCTCATGCCTGGTGTACCTGCGCAACTCGGAAACAGGGCGCTGGCACACTCTGCCGGGGCTCGAGCGGGACCTGCTCGGGACGGCAGCCGCGATCACGGAGGTCAGCGGCCGCAGGTTCGAGGGAATGCCGCCGGGCTGGATCGACCTGATTCTCGTCAGGGACCACGAGAAAGGACGGTACGTCGTCTGCGACACGGGCGGCGCGGTGGAGGCGGTCGAATTTTTCGGGCGGGCCGGTAACCGGGGCCGATACCCGGACGCGGCGCGCCGTCTGCGCGGATTGTCGGGCAAACGGTGCCCGGATATGGTGCTTCTGGCCAACTACGAGCGCGGGTTCCACTTCGGGAAGCGCGTGGAGGCAGGCCAGCACGGAAGCCTGTGCGCGGAGGACTCGGTGGTGCCGATGCTGTTCGCCGGTCCCGGGATTACGCCGGACGTGATACCCGGCTCGTGTAGCATCATCGACGTGGCGCCGACTATCGCCGCGCTGTTCGATGTGCCGATACCCTCGGCGGACGGCCGGATTCTGCCGATTTTCTGAAAAGATAAAACCTTAACAGGTCTTTCGGCTTCGCCGACTGAGGAAAAACCTTTTAAAAAAGGTTCTTTCCTCAGACTCCTTTTCCAAAACTTCTCGACCATGTTTGGTTTTGCATACAGGTAATAATATTGCCGGAAAAATCGGATTTTTCCGGGAGTATATCAATCACGAAAAACAAACAAGAAGTCAAACGGCGCGGTGCGGGGAACGCGCCCTGCAAAAAACATCCATTTCAATGCAAAATCCCCGCAGGGCGGTATCCCAGCATGCCGCCGAAGTTCCACATTGTTTTCCGTGATTGATATAAGGAGCACCCACAAGTGAGCTTGTGGGTTGCACCCTCTCATTTATAGCTTGTACATTTCCATAAACGTGTGCCACCCGTAAACTTGCTTTACGGGTGAAGACGTGGTACAGCGGTCGCGCCCTGCAGGTCAGGGAATGGGGCGGTCGAAAAAAAAGCCGGGCCCCCGGTGTGGCGGAAGCCCGGCCTTTGTGTGTCTGCTAACTATATGATCAGATGCCCGATACAGTTATCGGGGACGAGT
This sequence comes from bacterium, assembly GCA_043823125.1. Taxonomy (GTDB): domain Bacteria; phylum Krumholzibacteriota; class Krumholzibacteriia; order LZORAL124-64-63; family LZORAL124-64-63; genus JBDRBC01. The sequence continues at coordinate 1,433 of JBDRBC010000339.1, forward strand.
TTCTCTCAGTATTAGTGCCGTTGCCCATCTGGCCTTCGGAGCCGAGGCCCCAGCAGTAGACCTGGTTGGTGTTGTCGACCGCGCAGGAGTGGAAACCGCCGGAGGTGAGCTGGACGATGTCGGTCAGGCCGGATACCGCGACGGGCGAAGAGGAGTTGGTTTCGGCGCCGTTGCCGAGCTGGCCGGCCCAGCCGGAGCCCCAGCACCACACGCCGGCCGAGGAGCAGATGGCGCAAAAGTGGTTCATGCCGCCGCTGATGGCCACGTACGGGTATGCGCCCGTGACGTTAACCGGGGTGGTGGAGTTGGTGGTCGATCCGTCGCCGAGCTGGCCATAGTTGTTGGCGCCCCAGCACTTGCCTCCCGATGTGGTGCCCGCGCAGGAGGAATAGGCGCCGGCCGCCACGCTGGTGGCGATTCCTGCCAGGGCGGAGATGCTGCCCGCGATGGTTGTGGAGTCGGTGGTGGAGCCGTTGCCGAGCTGTCCGTATTCATTCTTGCCCCAGCACTGGACCGTATCATCGCTGTGCAGGACACAGGCGTGGTATTCGCCCGCTTCGATGTCCACAACACCGGTCAGGCCGGTGACTGCGACCGGGACCGTGGAGGTGGCTGTGGAGCCGTTGCCGAGCTGTCCGTTCTGGTTGTTGCCCCAGCATTTGGCGGTGCCGTCGGAAAGCACAGCGCAGGTGAAGTCCCAGCCGGCGGATATTTTCACGACGCCGGTGAGGCCCGAGACATCCACGGGTGTCAGCGAGTCTGTGGTGGAGCCGTTGCCGAGCTGGCCGTGGTTGTTCCAGCCCCAGCATTTGACCGCTCCGGCGCTGGAGACCGCGCAGGAGTGGCCTTCGCCCGCGGCGACCTCGACGTAGCCGCTGGTGAGCCCGGACACCTGGGTGGGGACCAGCACCGCCATGGTGGCCGTGCCGTCGCCCACCTGGCCGCGCTCGTTGTAGCCCCAGCATTTCACCGCGCCGCTGGTGTTCACCGCGCAGGTGTGCGACGTGCCAGCGTCGAGCCGGACGCCGGTGGGACCCGCGCCTTCCTCCTGGCAGGTGGCCGAGCAGCCGTCGTCGGCGGTGGTGTTGCCGTCGTCGCAGGTCTCGCCCGTCTCGACAGTCCCGTTGCCGCAAACCGGCAGCGCCGTCATGGCCTCGTCCAGCATCGCGATGCTTATCTGGATGTAATAATCCTCCGTCAGCACCGCGTCCGCCATTATCATGATGCTGCCGTCGGGCGTGATGATCCCGTTGTTGTCGTCATATTCAATATCGAGCGTTCCGTCCGATGACAGGGTGTACAACACGGGGTCGCCGGTGTCCGGGGAGCCCGATGAGTTATCGATCATATCGTAGGCGCCGTGGCCCGCTCCGTCGATGGTGAGCTGGCCGTACTCGGTGTTCGTGTACCAGCCGCCCTCGCCGTCGTAGTCCGTGCCGAACATGTACATGCCGTAGTTGCTGGTCACGCCGGTATCGGTTATACCGCTGCTGGTCTTCACGCCGATGGCGAAGCCGATGCCGCCTGTCGCGCCAGTGTCAACCAGCATGAACATGTTTCCGTCCGGGGAGACGATGCCTACGGCTTCCTCGGACACAACCGTGCCGTCGGATGAAACAGTG
>JBDRBC010000340.1:0-7095 GCA_043823125.1 bacterium
GCCTCGGCGGCGAGGTCCATGGCGTGGAGTTGTTCGCGCCGGGCCGCGGCATCGTCACCGTCGATCGCCGCCAGCGCCGCCATAATATCACCCAGGAACTGTCGCATCCCCTTCTGGAAGATCTTCCCGTCGGCCACGGTGTGGCCCGGAGCGCGCTGCTCCATGAACTCGGTGAAGATGCCGGCCTCGTAGGCGGCGTGCCATTCGGGCGGCAGGGCGGCGAAGATCCGCTCGCGCTGGCTGCGGCCGCGCCAGAACGGGATGATTTCTTCCTCGTAGGCGCGCATGACCGACTCGCCCACGCCGTAGCTCGTCTTCTCGCGGCTGTCGAGGATCCGCAGGTCGTCGAGGCTGTGGCAGGTCAATTCAGGGAAGGTCGGTGTCGCCATGGGCCGCGGGCCGCGTTCGCCGACGATGAATTCGTCGGGGCCGAGGTGGATGGTCTTGTGCTCGCAGAGATAGTGGAACGAGTGGGCGCGTTGCATCGGCACGGAAAGGTCGTCCGACATCTCGCTATAACACCGGGTGAGCAAGACGGCGCGCTCGGCGTCGATACTGGGTGGGGTGGCGAGGTTTTCCTCGCGCAGGCGGCGGACGCGGTCGTTCAAGGTTTCTCCAACCTGCCTGCTCCGGCCGATCGGTGGCGAGTTCCGGCTGGTACGATCGGGATCTGTTCTGACGAGTATTCACGCTAACCATGATCGCCCAGAGCACAGGAATACGCAAACTCGACGATGTCACATTGTTAGGACAAACCCTAGAGACGGTAGCAGATCACCTCGTAGGATTCCTTCTCCTGCTCGTCTGGATCGGTCGCGTCAGCGTCCTCGCGCAGATCGACCCGAGTATTTCTGGCCACGATGAGTAGATCCCTGGTCAGAAAGAAATCATCCACCATGAAGTCGCCCTCGCCGAGTACCGTAACCTGGCGATCGAATCTCCCGTCGGCATCGAAGACATCGAAAGTTCCCAGTTCCTCCTCGCCGGTGTCGTAGGCGCCGCGGCTGGAGAGGACCCAGAGAGTGCCGTCGTCGCGTGCGGAGAGGAGTTCGATATCCTGGTCGCTATCGGCGACTTCGTAGGAGAGCGGCGCCCCGCCAGCTGCTCGTCGGCCGCTGGTCGCCTCGTCGTAGTATGCTTGCATCCGCTTTACGAGTTCCGGCTCGCGAACTCGTGTCTCGTACTCCCGCTCGATGATACGGACCGGATCGCCGCAGGGATCGTAGACGTGGATCTCGTAGGCGTCGAAGGCCTCGTTCACATAGACCGTACCGTCACCGCCGATGGTCCATTCCCATGGCCAGCTGTACAAGGTCCGTTCACGTTCGAGAAAGCGGCCATTGGCGCGGTCCCTTTTCCGGCACCGTTCGCGGTAGCGGATGACCTTGCCGGTGGTCGGATCGACTACGGAGATGAAGTCCCATCTCGTCCGGAAGATCGGATCCGAGTTGTCATACAGCGACGACGCCAGGACAGGATACTCGGATACCCAGACCGCGGAGCGCAAGACCTCGATGCCGCCTTCCCCGAGGTCAATCATGGAAATGTCGCCCACGGGGTCACCATCCGGCGAGAGCATGGCGAACTTGCCGGGCATACTCTGGACGATACCGACTTTACCTTCGGGATTGACGAAAAGGTCCACGGGAGCCCGGAACTCGCCTGGTCCTTCCCCTTCACGACCGATCCTGGCGGCGAGGTTTCCGTTCTTGTCGATGACGATGACCTCCTTGAGTTGTGAGTCGAGCAGATAGACCGTACGATCGAGGTCAGCGACAGCAGTACTGATGCTGCCGAAGACCATGTCTTCGGACTCCCCGTCCAGGCGCCAGAGTTCCTCGACCTGGATTGTCTCCGGAGGGCTCAACGGGGTGGCGGGATTGGATACTCTCTCCACGTCAGCCGTCCCGGCGACCACGATCAGTGGTAATCCCGCCACCAGTCCCAGAACAGCGAGGAATATCACGGCCGTATTGCGAACTCGCGTACAGAGGACTGCTGCCGTTCATCCGAACGTCATGGTTTTTCTCCTCAGGCATTGAAGTTATATGGGAACGGAAACGCCCTTGATAAACCGAATCGATCGTTCGGTTCCGATGTCTGTGGTGGTTCAATCCCAGGTGTCGCCTGCAGCCTCGGCTGTCCGATCCTTATCCGGCCACGGTCGTGGTGTCTTCGGACTTCGGGTGGCACTTCACCGGGTAACCGCGATCACTCGTGAGCGGTCTTCACCTCCGCACGTGCGGAGATGCTGAGTCCACCAGAGCAAGTCCCGCTGTCGACGGATCGCCAGTACCCATCACCGGCCAGGGAGCCGTTCGCAACGAAGTCGTCTCCCTCCGGCGCGATGTTCAGCGTGTAGGTCTGCGTCCACCTATCATCCGTCTCGCACTCGCACCCGTTGAGATCTCGATGCCCCGACACCTTGTACGACCAGGTCCCCGTCAGATTCACCTCGTGGACGATGAGCAGATTGAACTGCTTGGTGACCTGGTTGGTGTCGGCGTCGGTCACCGTGAGGTTGATGGGAAACGAGCCGCCGGATGAATGCGTCCCGTAGATCACGAGGCTGTCTTCACTGCCCGCGAAATGTATACCGTAGGGCAGGGTCGGGATGTAGTAGGAATACGGCTTGGTGCCTCCGGTGGGCTTGATGGTCACGCTGCAGGAAAAGTTCATCCAGGCCCCCGACAGCGGGAACACCTCGAGTTTGAGGGGATCGGTGCACAACGGCTGCTGAGGACGACGACCACCACCACCGTCACAATCCAGCCCCATGGTGAACAGATAATCGAACAATACGAATAGAAGGGCCAGAAGTGAGGACCATCTGCTTGATTCATGCGCCCTGCCTGCACCTCGAGTATGGTCGAAAGAAGGAACACCACTTCTCTACTCAGGGACTGGAGCGGAGGGGGATCGATAAGTCGAATCAGAAACCGCAGTGACACAAATCCCGCCGTTTCCCCCTGCAGACATTCTTGTAGATGCCGCCGTGGAGGTCAAGGGGGTGGGTATCGAAGGTACTGCGGGAGTTCAGCGGACGGCCCCGGTGCCTCCACCGCAGACTTTCGCGGCGAGGAAAGCACTTGCTATAAATAGACGATATCCACGAGCCTGCCTGCCTTCAGCTCGGTGACACCCTCCGGTGCATCAATGAGCACGTTGGCAATGACCATACTTCTGAGTATGCTCGATTCCTGAGCATGAAAGGGCTTGACCATTAGACGGCCATCGGCGTCCTCCAGAATCCCGCGGAGGAATTTTCTCCGATCCGGCTTCAGTCGGATTCGATCCGTCAAACAGGCCTGGCCGCGGCGGAGCCCGATTTCTGCCTTGCCCAGCATGGTATCGATAAGCAGCCCGGCAAAAAGCATGAAGGTGACCATGCATGATACTGGGTGGCCCGGCAAGCCCAGGACAAAAGACTTGCCACGAATCCCGGCAAAGGTGGGTTTGCCCGGTTTCATCCGAACCTTGTAGAAGATCCGCTCGATCCCCAAACCCAGCAAAATATTCTGCACCAGATCGTAGTCACCGACGCTGACGCCGCCTGACAGAACAAGGAGGTCGGCGTCGGCGGCCTGGGCGATCTTACGCTCGAGCACACCTTTGCGATCAGGGGCAATGCCCAGGAATCTGGCCTCAGCGCCCCATCTGGTGGCCAGGCCAGTCAAGGAATATCCATTGGAATCATAGATGTGGCCGGGCTTCAGGGCTTTCCCCGGCTTCAATACCTCGCTGCCGGTCGATATTACCCGGACCTTTGGTTTGATCGATACCTCGACCTTGCTGCGACCAGTGGAGGCGATCATCCCCATCTCGGCGGCGCCGATGAGGTTGCCGGCCCGCAAGACCCGCTCCCCTTTTTTGACATCTTCACCAGTGGGCACCACATGGGTGCCCTGGGCCAGGGTCTTCTTGATGATAACCCCATCTGGTGCTGCAACCGTATCTTCAATCATGACTACCGTATCAGCCCCACCCGGCATAGGGGCGCCGGTCATGATACGAGCCGCCGTTCCTTTTTTCAGGCGGTATTTACCGACCTGTCCGGCGGGAATATCCTCGAGGACCACCAGGGCAACCGGCTCTCGGGCGGAAGCGCCGGAAATATCCGCTGCCTTCACGGCATACCCATCCATGGCCGATTTTTCGAAGGGAGGAATAGAGAGGGGGCTGCGGATATCTTCTCGCAAGATTCTTCCGAAGCTTTTCAGCACCGGCATCTCTTCGGCCGGTAATGGTTTTACCCGGGCCTTCAGTTTATCGATGGCTTCTTCGAGGGTTATCATGTGGTCATTCCCTGCTTGATAATTGGTTCGTGGTTCGACTCACAACAACTGTATTGCCTCTGGCGGCACAATGGCTGTCACGCGACTGCCGAGCCCCAGGCCCTTTCGATGAAAGTCTTCTGGCGGCATTTCCGCTCTGAGGTTCAGCCTGCCGTTTAAAAGTAGCCGGACCTTTGCGCCTCTCAATTCCATTCGGGTAATGATACCGTCAAAACGGTTGGTCTGATCTTCCAGAGCCGAAAAAGATTCCACTTCAACCGATGCGGCCGGAATGGTGAAGCGAACCAAGCCGGTTTTCACAGAGCCGATTCGTATGGTTATTCCACCATTCAATTGCACCAGGCTAGTGTTGTTGTCCTGGCTCGCTTGACCGCTGAAGAGGTTTTCGATGCTGCTGGGGATCGTTCTCCCGCCGGCCAGGTGGATGACGCGATCGGTCAATCGATAGGCCTGGGCGAGATTATGCGTGGAGAACAGGATACTGACCCCCATGGCGGCGTGAAGTTCTTTGATGAGGCTCTCCACCATTTCCACCCTGGCGACATCGACACCGGCAGTCGGTTCATCCAGCAGAATAACCTGCGGCTGAAAGATCAGGGCTCTGGCGATGGCCACTCTTTGTATTTCACCACCACTCAATCCCTTTACCGAACGGTTGGCAAAGCCGCCCAGATCGACTAGAGACAAAACGTCTGCCACCCGGCCGGGCCACTGTTTCGATGGGGCCCCTCTGACCCTGAGCCCGTAGGCAACGTTCTTGAATACCGTGCCCTGGAAGAGCAATGGTGTCTGATCGACCATGGTGACCTGCCGGCGAAGCAGGGAGAAATCCTGGGGCCTGACCGGCTTGCCTCGAAATTGAATACTTCCGTGATCCGGCTTATCCAGAAATGCCAGAACTTTCAGCAGTGTGCTTTTCCCCGCGCCGTTGGGTCCCACGATGGCAGTGAGCGCACCTTGCGACAATTCAAGAGAATCGATGGCGAGGATGACCTTATCCTTGTTGATGATTCGCTCGATCTGTCCGAGCTGATAGAGGGGCGGATTTTTCATGTCCGCCGTCCCAGAAAGTGAGTGATAATCATATTGATGGAAAGGGCCACAACCAGCAGGACTACGCCCAGAGTCAGTCCCAGGATAAAATTACCTTTGGCCGTTTCGAGGGAGATGGCCGTTGTCATGGTGCGGGTATAACCCCGAATGTTACCGCCAACCATGATCGCCGATCCCACTTCGGCGATAACCCGGCCGAACCCGGCGATGATGGCAGCGATGATACCCAGGCGTCCCTCCTTGAGCACCATCCATGAGGCTTGACACGGGCTGGCGCCAAGGGTCTCCGCGGTTTTTCGAACCCGTCCGTCGACACTGCTGACAGCCGCATACGTAAAAGCCGTGATTATCGGCAAGGCCAGGATGAATTGACCCACGATGATGGCGGTCGGCGTGTAAAGGATACCCAAAGACCCGAGAGGTCCGGAACGGCTCAAGAGAATGTAGACCAGCAGTCCGACCACCACTGTCGGCAGGGCCATGAGGGTATTGATAATCGTCACCAACGCGCGTTTGCCGCGAAAGGATGATACCGCCAGGAGAAAACCGGACGGCACACTGATCAGGGTCGCCAGGGCAGTGGCGCATAGAGACACGCGCAACGAGACACCCATGATGGTGAACACTTCCAAACCGAGTCCAGAATCTGTCATTTCGATCATCATACCTGACTAGTTCTCCTCGATCGGTACCGCAGTTGGATGAAATAATACCTCACCCTCTATCCTGAAAGCGCCGATCAGTGTCTGTCCTGCCGGGGACGTCATCCAGGCCAGCAGACGCATGGCTTCGAGGTACTTGACATGGCCGTGTCGTGCCGGATTGACCACGATGATCGAATAGGGATTTACGAGCATTGCATCGGACTCGTAGACCGGTACCAGCTCCAGCTGATCGCCCAGGGCCAGAAACGTGCCGCGATCCGTGAGGGTGTAGGCCTGTTTTTCATGAGCGATCCTCAACGTGGCTTCCATACCCTGGCCGGTTTCGAGATAAAACTCGGCCTGCGGTTGACCGTCGGCGACAGACCAGAGCTGCAGTTCCTTCTTGTGAGTGCCCGATGCATCACCGCGGCTCACGAAAGTGCCTTGATTCCGTTTCAACCGGTTCAAGGCGTCGGTCAGGGACGTGGCGTTCTTCAAGCCCGCCGGATCGGCGGGAGGCCCCACGAAAAGAAAGTCATTGGCCATCACGGCCCGGCGATTCACCCCCCAGCCGGCCTCGACGAAGACCATCTCCGCCGCCGGGGCATGCACCAGGATGATATCCACATCCCCTCGTTCCGCCAGCTTGAGAGCCTTCCCGGTGCCCACGGCGATGACATCCACGATGAAACCGGTTTGTTCTTCGAAAAAAGGCAGCAGATATTCCAGAAGCCCCGAATTATCCGTGCTGGTGGTCGTGGCCAGGCGGATGCGGGTTTCGGTGTTGTCAGCGGCGGCAGGCGCTCGAGGGAGAAATATTACCGCAAAGAATAGAACGACCGGCAGCCAGGGACGACGAACCAACCTAGTCATGATACCTCCTGTTGCTGGATCTATCCCGTCTCCTCAATCCTCCCCTCCACCACATTATATGGCAGGGGTGGAAAAATGAAACCAGCAAGAAACCGGCGCCCCTCAAAAGAGAAGCGCCGGTTCTTTCCATCTCAGCTCCGAGCAAGGTCAGACTACTTCTAAGCCTCACTCTGGTAGTACTTCATCAGGATCTCGGCCACCTCGGGCCGCGCGAACTCGGGCGGCAAAGC
>JBDRBC010000341.1:0-26175 GCA_043823125.1 bacterium
CACCGCCGCGATCGGCAAGGGCTTCGCCATCGGTTCGGCTGCCTTGACCGCTCTGGCCCTGTTCAGCGCCTACTGCGTGGCGGTCGACCTGCAGGCGATCGACCTATTGAAACCGAGGGTGCTGGTCGGCTTGCTGCTTGGCTCCATGCTGCCGTTCCTGTTCTCGAGCTTTGCCATGGCCGCCGTGGGCCGCGCCGCCTTCTCGATGATCGAGGAGGTCCGGCGCCAGTTTCGCGAGATTCCCGGTTTGAAGGAGGGCAAGAAGGGCGCCGTCGCCGACTTCCGCAAGTGCGTCGACATCTCCACTGCTGCCGCCATCAAGGAGATGGTGGTGCCCGGCCTGATCGCCATCTTGGCCCCGGTCGCGGTCGGTTTCCTGGGCAAACCCGAGATGCTCGGGGCATGCTGGCCGGCGTCACCGCCACCGGCGTGTTGATGGCCCTGTTCATGTCCAATGCCGGCGGCGCCTGGGACAACGCCAAGAAGCACATCGAGGCCGGACACTTCGGCGGCAAGGGGAGCGATACCCACAAGGCAGCCGTGGTGGGCGACACCGTGGGTGATCCGTTCAAGGATACCTCCGGTCCCAGCCTCAACATCCTCATCAAGTTGATGTCCGTGATCAGCCTCGTGATCGCGCCACTCCTGATGCGGTGATAGCGTCCAGACCGAGACGCTTCGCAGGCCCGTTCCCGCCGGGGGGCGGGCCTGTTGCGTGACTGGAGACGGGCCGCTTCTGGCCTTGATTCCCACGTCGGATGTACGATTTTTGGGGGCAGAAAGTGAGGAGTATCATGACCAGTCCGATCCTGTCCGCACACTTCGCCAATCGCCAGCCGTCGTCCATCCGGGTGGCGCAGCTGAAGTACTTCGAACGTGAAGACGATGTCGATGCGGTCAACGTCGCCATCGGCAATGTGTCGTTGCCCATGCACCCGGCCATGACCCGCCGATTGCACGCGCTGGCTGCTCCGGAAAGCCCGTTTTGCGGCGGCGTCGTGCGCTACACCGCCACCGCCGGTCTGGACGAGACCAAGCAGGCTTTCCTGAACATCCTCGCCTCCAGCGGGTACGTCACCGACGGATTGCAGGTACAGATCACCGATGGCGGGTCCCTCGGCATGGAGCTGGTCATCGTCGGTTGCTGTGGCCGTGCGGGGTCCACTGAAAAGCCGCTGCTGCTCATCGATGCCGCTTACACCAATTACAAGGCGTTCGCCAACCGGCTCGGCCGCGCCACGGTCTCTTTTTGCCGCGACCTGCAGGATGATGGCAAGTTCACCCTGCCGGCCAGCGAGGAGATCGAGGCGGTCATCGCCGAACACCAGCCCGGCGCCATGGTGGTCATCCCGTACGACAATCCCACGGGGCACTACTACGACCGCGAGTCGCTCATCGCCCTGGCGCGGCTGTGCGTGAAGCACAACCTCTGGCTCATCAGCGACGAGGCGTATCGCGAGATGTTTTACCTCGGCGGCCCGGCGTCCAGCATCTGGGGCTTGACCGAGCAGGACGTGCCCGGTATCACCGGTCGCCGCATCAGCATCGAGACGGCGTCCAAGATCTGGAACGCGTGTGGATTACGTATCGGCGCCATCGTCACCGACAGTCCGGAGTTCCACACCCGGTCGGTGGCCGAATACACAGCCAACCTGTGTGCAAACATCGTCGGCCAGTTCGTGTTCGGCTCCCTGGCGCACGAGAGCCACGAAGACCTTCAGCAGTGGTACAGCCAGCAGCGGCGGTACTACCACGGGATGCTCGCCAGCTTCACCGGCGAGATGCGGGAGCGCATGCCGGGAGTAGTGGTGTCCAGTCCCGACGCCGCCATCTACTCGGTCATCGACGTGCGCAAGGTGGTGGCGCCCGGGTTCGACGCCCTCGATTTTGTGCTGTACTGCGCTGCGGAAGGCAACGTGGAAGTGGACGGCGAGCAATACACCTTGTTGACGGCACCCATGGCGGGATTCTACAGTGTGGGAACAGATAAGGAGAATCCCGGTAGAACGCAGATGCGCGTGGCCTATGTCGAGACGCCGGAACGCATGCGGATGGTGCCGCGGCTCTTCGCGGAGCTACTCACCCGGTACGAGGCTAGGCGGGCCACCCCGACAGGTGGCTGTCAGGCCGACTGATTATGACCCTGACATTGTTGAGAGGAGATACCATGACCACCCCGATGACTACCGCATCCCGGAAGACCCGCCTCTGGATCCTCAGCCTGTTTTGCGCCGTCTGCCTGACCGCCGTTCTGAGCGCGGACACGGTTCAGGCCGATACCGAGATCTACACGACCATCACCGGTGATCAGCTCAAGGAGATCGTCGCCAGCGAGGGGTACACCGACATCACGGTGGATGAGGATGATGATCTCATCTTCAAGATGGAAGGCACCAATGTCCTGCTACTCACCTCGTCGGACAAGGAGAGCATCCAGTTCTACGTGGCCTGGGCGGGCACCGACGCCAACATGCGCGGGGTGAACGACTGGAACAAGACCAAGAAGTATTCCCGGGCCTACATCGACGACGATGGCGATCCGGTCCTGGAACTCGACCTCGATCTCGAGGGTGGCGTGACCCGGGAGCGGATCGTGAGTTTCATCACCACCTTCCGGGTTTCGCTCAACGCCTTCCGGGACGAGGTGCTGTAGCCGAGCTGGGCGACAGCCCGGAGTCAACCAGGATCAGGCGGGCCGACCGCCGGGAACACCATGTCCGACCGCGCGATCTTGCACATCGACATGGACGCCTTCTTCGCCGCCGTGGAGGTACTGGACGATCCCGGTCTGGCTGGATTGCCGGTGGTGGTCGGCGGCACGCCTGAAGGACGGGGAGTGGTGGCGGCCGCCTCCTACGAAGCGCGGAAATACGGCATTCACAGTGCCATGAGCGCTGCGCGGGCCATCAAGCTCTGCCCACAGGCCGTATTCCTGCGCGGTCGTCACGGTCGTTACGGCGAGGTTTCGAAGCAGATCTTCGCTATCTATGACGAGTACACGCCTCTCGTGGAGCATCTCTCCATCGACGAGGCGTTTCTCGATGTGACCGGTTGCCGGCGGCTCTTCGGCTCGGCCGAAAAGATCGGACACCGCATCAAACAGCAGATCCGGGACGAGGTCGGTCTGGTGGCCTCGGTGGGAGTGGCCCACAACAAGTTTCTGGCCAAGCTGGCCAGCGATCTGGACAAACCGGACGGCTTTTTCGTCTTCTCTCCCGAAAACTGTCGCGAGATCCTGGCCGGGCTACCGGTGGGGCGGCTCTGGGGCGTGGGCAAGGTCATGCAGGGCGAACTGGAGCGGTTCGGGATCCGGACCGTGGGCGAGCTGCAGGCCGTTCCCCGCCAGCGGCTGGTGGAGCAGTTCGGCGACCACGCCGGGCGTCTGAGCGAGCTGGCGGTGGGGTACGACGAGCGGTCGGTGGTGCCTTACCGCGAGGCCAAGTCCATCGGGCACGAGGTGACCTTCGCCGCCGATATCGCCGACGCTGAGGAGTTGCGCGAGGTTCTGGACGGTCTCGCCGCCCAGGTGGCGCGAAGACTGCGGCGGCACGGACTGGTGGCCCGCACGGTGAATCTCAAGGCCCGCTATTCCGATTTCACCACCCTCACCCGGGCCTACACCCTGCCCGAACCCACCGACGCCACCACCTGTATCCGTGACACGGCGCGGGAACTGCTGACCGAGCGTCTGGGACGACGTGGCCGGCCGTTGCGGCTCATCGGCGTATCGGTCTCCAACCTCGAGGAACCGGGTCTGGGGCAGGGGAAGCTGTTCAGGGATCCGGCGAAAACCCGTGAGCGGACCATCGATCGGGTGCTGGACGAACTGCACGGCAAGTACGGGAGCAAGATCCAGCGGGGCACGCCGCAGCCGCGGGACAAGGAGTGATTGACTGTACTCCCCGATTTTTCGCGGCAGTCAGCGGCTGGCCTGAGTCTCCCCTTGAACCGGTTGCCGCCCTCTGGCATCCTGACAGCCGATTTCCCCCGGACTCCCAAACGCCCTGGAGATGAATGTGGACAAGTTGCTGATCGGTTTCGCTGGCGGAGTGCTGGTGGCGGTGGTCGCCGTGGCGACCTGGCGTCTCAGCCGTCGTCGGACCAAGAAAAAGGACGATACACCGTCCGACCTGACCTTCGAGAGTTTCATCACCAGCATGCGCGCCGTGGGCGACCTGAGTGTCTTCCGCATCATGACCAAGGAGGTCATCACGGCCTCGGAGCACTGGCTGGGCGAGTTCGGGAAGAAGTATCTCAACTGGTTGCTGTCCGAGCAGCGGATCACGTTGATCATCGAGTTCGACGTGGACTTTCGCTATGACCTGACCGATCCGGCCTTCAAGGTGGAGCGGAATGGCGAGCAGAGTTTCCGCATCGTGTTGCCGCCGTGCAACCATGAGGTCCTCATTCGCGACCTGCGCATCCACAGCGAGGACAAGACCGAGCTGTTGCCGTGGCTCATGCCCGATCTGCTCGGACGGTTTTTCACCGGCGGATTCAGCGTTGAGGCCAAGAACAAGCTCATCGCCGAGACCCGTTTCGAGGCGAGCCGTTTCGCCGGCGATCTGGTCCAGAAGGCCATGGCCGAGGCACAGGCTTCCGCCACCCGGACCCTGACCATGTTAGCCCAGGGGCTGGGTGCGTGGCACGTCGATTTCGAATTCCGGCAGTCCCGGGAGTTCAAGCCCATCGTGGACAGCACCCGCCTCGAACAGTCCATCGTGGTGCCCAACGATTACGAGTTCGGGGAGTAGTGACCGGCGCGGATCCGGGCAGAGGAGATTTCATGCGGCGTACCGTGGTGGGTGTGATGGGTGGTTCGGTGGCGGACCGCGAAACGGAAGATAATGCGTATGCACTGGGCCGGAAGATCGCCGAGCACGGCTGGGTGATGCTCAACGGCGGTCGTCCCAGCGGCGTGATGGCTGCCTCGGCCCGGGGAGCGCACGACGGCGGCGGTCTGACCGTCGGCATCCTGTACGACGACGATCTCGACGGCGCGGCCGACGGCATCGATATCGTCATCCCCACGGGCATGGGGGCGGCGCGGAATATAGTCAACATCCTGGCCAGCGATGTGGTGGTGGCTTGCCGGGGCAGCGGTGGCACCTTGTCGGAAATCTCCCTGGCGTTGCGGTTCGGTCGACCGGTGGTCTTGCTCGACTTCGATCCCGGCGAGGCCTTCCTGAACAGTGCCGGCCAGGGGGAATGGTTTCTGGTGGCCACCCCGGCCGAGGCGGTGGACAAGGTCGCGGAGCTGCTCACCAGCCTGGGGCGTTGAAACTCGATCGCGCCCCCTTCGTTATACCAGGCCGAGCCCGAACTCGAACCCCGTCAGCATGTCCCCCTGGACCGACTCTATCGAGGAGATCAGCTTGTTCCGCACCAGCTCTCGATTTCCCGGCCGGCTTATCCTGATTCCGGTGGTCGTGCTCGCGATGACCGTGAGTGTCGCCAACGCCCAGACAGGTGGAGCCGTGGATCCGCATGACGGTGAGGGATCGACACTCGGCATGCTCGGCGCCGGGATCCTCGGTGGGACGGTGGGATTCCTGGCGGGCGCTTTATGGGGCATCGAAGCCGCCGACTGTCCGGATTGTCCCTCATCGGACTGCTGGTGCGGCATCGGTGAGGCATTCTGGGGGGGGCTCGCCGGCGAAGCATTCCTGTTGCCCACCGGGATCCACCTCGCCAATCGCAGCCGTGGTGATTATGGGCGACTCGTGCTGACCTCGGCCGGCATCGCCGCCGTGGGCGCCGGGCTGGCCATAGGCGGAGCCTACCTGCTGGACAACGGGAACACCCTGGTGCTGCTGCCGCTGATTCCGGTGGTACAGCTGCTGGTGTGTATCGATCAGGAGCGGGATTCCGGACGGGAGAACCTGGCTGGCGACTCGGCGGCGACCTTGAGCACGCTGTCCCGGCGTCACCGTGATGGTTCGGTGTCTTCGCAATTCGGCCTCGTTCCCCTGCGGGATGGCGTGATGTTCACCTGTGGGGGGAGCTTCTAAGTCGGTGGTAATATTTTAGGGGCCGCACCTCCCAATTGGGCGCGACCCCTATTCGCGACTCAGTTGCGCAGTATAGCACAATTAATCGTCATCATGTTCATTAAAATTTAATAAATACTAATCAAACCATGCTGAATCCCATTTCATCTTGGCCAGCCGGTTTTCGTGGGTCGTCAGACTGTGCGGTTCACCTGGGTACACCACCAGTTCCACCGGCACCTCGAGGTAGTGAAACAGGGCGCGGAACAGGGCCAAGCTGTGCGTGGGCGGCACCCTCGGATCGGCCCCGCCCACGTGGATCAGGGTCGGGGTAGTGACCTTCCTTGCCTTCACCCCAGCGATTCTCGACGTAGGCGACAGTGTTGCCGTCCGGGCCGCAACACAGGAGTAGATGGCCGCGAGGTCGAAGTAGTCCTCGGGAACCAGTTCGTGATCGCGAACGGTTTCGGTGGCGGCGTGAACGAGTGCACCGCTCAGCAACACGAGAGTCAGTAACAGCATTGCATTGACCGGAATAATGCAGTCCCGGCACCGGACCGGGGCTCATGACAGACATGTGACTTGCCGAGATCTGCCGCGTCTGGCAAGCTCATGACCAGCAGCGCGACTGTTGACCGGAAGCACGAAATCCCCCTTCGGGTGAGGGAACATGACCAAGCAGATCTATCTGGACCACAACGCCAGCACCCCCATCGCCACCGCGGTGCGGGAAGCCATGCGTCCGTATCTGGAGCTGGCCTACGGCAATCCCTCCAGCTCGCACTGGGCTGGACAGCCCGCCCGCCAGGCGGTGGAGGAGGCGCGGGCGGAAGTGGCCGCTTTTCTGGGGGCCGAGCCGGCGGAGATCGTGTTCACCAGCGGCGGCACCGAGTCCAACAACGCCGCCATCCTTGGCAGCTGGTTTGCCCAGGATCGACACGACGGTTGCATCGCCACCTCGGCGGTGGAGCACCTGGCCACCAAGGAACCGTGCCGATTCCTGCAACGGCTGGGGGCTACACTTCTGGTCCTGCCCGTCGATATAACGGGAAGAGTGTCGCCGGCGACGCTGGCGCAACAGCTCGACCACAGACTGGTCCTGTTGACGGTGATGCACGCCAACAACGAGGTGGGCACCATCGAACCGATCCGGGAGCTGGCCGAGCTGGCGCACCGGGTGGGCGCTCGGGTGCACAGCGACGCGGCCCAGAGCGCCGGCAAGATCCCGGTGGACGTGAATGAACTCGGTGTGGATCTGCTTTCCCTCGCCGGTCACAAGCTCTACGCGCCCAAGGGGATCGGCGCCCTGTACGTACGGAGCGGCACGCCGTTCGAGCCGTTCATCCATGGCGCCGGCCACGAGCAGGGGCGTCGGTCAGGCACCGAAAGTGCGTTGCTGGCGGTGGGCCTGGGCAAGGCGTGTTCCCTGGCCCGTGAAGAGATGGGCGCCAACGTCCGGATCCGGCTCCTGCGGGACCGACTCTGGCAGCATCTGCGGGGGGCGCTTGGTGACAGGGTAGTATTACAAGGACACGTTACGGAGCGGTTGCCCAACACCCTCAACGTGGCCTTTCACGGGCAGGTGGGGAGCGAGTTGCTGGCGTCTTGCGACGGTCTCGCCGCCTCCACCGGCGCCGCCTGCCACGGCGGTGGCGCGGTCCTGTCGGACACGCTCCAGGCCATGGGCGTGACCCCGGCGCTCGGCGCCGGATCGGTGCGGCTCTCCCTGGGGCGGCACACCACGGAGGAAGAAGTGGATACGGCGGCGCGGCAACTCATCGCTGCCTGCGAGCCGCCGGCAACCAGTTGATGGTGGCATACCATGTGTGGAATTTGCGGCGTGCTGGCCACGACCGGCTCACTGACCATCCCCAACAACGCCCCCGAACGTATGGTGGGGGTGTTGTCGCATCGCGGTCCCGACGAGTTCGGCGCCTGGCGTGACGACATGGTGTTGCTCGGGCACGCCCGGCTGAGCATCATCGACCTCGCTTCCGGTCAGCAGCCGCTCTGCAACGAGACCGGCGACATCTGGATCACTTTCAACGGTGAGATCTTCAACTACCCGGAACTGCGCGAGGAACTGCTGGGTCTGGGGCACGCTTTCCGGACCCGATCGGACACCGAGACCATCGTGCACGCCTACGAGCAGTGGGGACAGGACTGTGTCGAGCATTTCAACGGCCAGTTCGCCTTCGCCATCTGGGATCGACCGCAGCGCCGGCTTTTCCTGGCGCGGGACCGGTTCGGTATCCGTCCTCTCTTCCTGGCTGAACACGACGGCAAGATCCTGTTCGGATCGGAGATCAAGGCGCTGCTCGCCTGGCCCGGTTTCCGGTCCCATCTGGATCCGGCCGCCCTGGCCGAGGTGCTGACCTACTGGGTCAACATCCCGCCGCGTACCCCTTTCACCGGTATCGCCCAGCTCCCGGCCGGACACACGGCTACCATCGAGGTGGCGTCTGCGGGCAGCGGTCTCGCCGCCAGCGACCACAGCGCGCCGGCTCCGATACCGGCCGGAGTCCGGCTCCGTCGCTACTGGCGACCCGACTTTCTGCCGGCGGCGGACGATCACCGTTTCGTGCCGCGAGCAGAAAAGCAGCGGCTGGCGGAACAGCTACGCGAAGCACTGGTGGAGGCCGCCGTCATCCGTCTGCGGGCCGACGTGCCGGTGGGCGCCTATCTCTCCGGCGGTCTGGACTCGTCCACCACCGCCGCCTTGATCCATACCTATACCGACCACCAGCTGAAGACCTTTTCGGTGGGCTTCACCGATCCCGAGTTCGACGAGACCAAGTGGCAGTACGCCATGGCGGAACGGCTCGGCACTGAACACCGCACCGTCACCGTGGACGGCGCTGACATCGCTGGTTCTTTTCCCAGTGTGGTCTGGCATGCCGAGACTCCCATCCTGCGCACGGCGCCGACGCCGCTCTACGCCCTGTCGGGTCTGGTGCGCAGTGAGAATTACAAGGTGGTGTTGACCGGGGAAGGGGCGGACGAGGTCCTGGTGGGGTACAACATCTTCCGCGAGGCCAAGGTGCGCCAGTTCTGGAGCCGGGAGCCCGGGTCGGCGCGGCGTCCGCTGCTGTTGACCCGGCTCTATCCCTACCTGGCTCAGTCGCCGCCTGCGTTCTTGCAACGGTTCTACGGGGTCGGTTTGGAGCATCCGGACGACCCGTTCTTCTCGCACCGACCCCGCTGGCAGAATACCGGCATGATGGCCACCTTCCTGCAACCGGAAGCGGGCGAGTCACTGGCGGCGGAAACACCCGAAGCGCGTCTGGCCGCCTCCTTGCCCGAGGAGTTCTCCCGCTGGGGCGTGGTGGCCCGCGCCCAGTACCTGGAGATGACACTTTTCCTGTCGGGGTATCTGCTCTCCTCACAGGGTGATCGCATGCTCATGGGACACTCGGTGGAGGGGCGGTTTCCGTTCCTGGACCACCGGCTGACGGAGCTGGCCGCCGGCCTGCCCGCGTCGGTCAAGCTGGAGTCACTGGTGGAGAAGTCGTTGCTCAAGGCGAGCGTGGCGGACCTGTTGCCTTCGTCCATCGTCGAGCGTCCCAAGCAGCCGTATCGGGCGCCGGACAGTGCCAGTTTCCAGTCCGGCATCGGACCGGATCTAGTGGAGGATCTGCTGGGCGAGGCCGGTCTGAAGTCCACCTCGCTCTGGCAGGCTGAGCGGGTGGCCGCGTTGCTGCGGAAGTGGCGGGCGGGTCGCCTGACCAGTGCGCGCGAGAACATGGCCTTCGTCGGAATGTGCAGCAGTCAGATCCTGGCCCGCAAGTTCGGTCCGGAGCTGGAGAGCACCATCCAGGCCGTGGCCCTGGGTCCGGGAATGCTGGTCTGGCGCAACTGTCCAGCCGGTAGTCCAGAGTGTCCAGAGTGTCCGGAGAGTCCAGAGAGTCCGGATAATTCTTGAGCAGTACAAGTATCGGCCGAGAATGAATAGCAGCAGGTCGCCTGGCGGCAGAGAGAATCGTCCGGATCGGGTCCGGAACGGAACCGGCTCGGTGACGGATCGAATGGGGAGCGGACAATTCGACGGAGCGAAAGGAAACCATGGATCTTCGGGAACACATTCGGGCGTATATCATCGAGAACTTTCTCTTCGGTGACGTGACGCCGCTCACTGGTGACACCATATCCCTGCTGGACAACGGGATCATCGATTCGGTGGGTGTCATGGAACTGGTGGCCTATCTGGAGCAGGATCACGAGCTGACCATCGAAGACGAGGAACTGATACCGGAAAATCTGGATTCGGTGGACAATCTGGTTCAGTTCGTCACCTGCAAGAAGGGCGCGCAGGTCTGAGCCATCGCCGTGTCCGCCTGCGCCACACCGTGGATTTTGGCCGGGGGATCCAGCGGAGGTCACAACCGGAGGACGACGTGTCCCAGTACGAACCGATTCACCACTTACTCGAAAACAGCGCTGACCGGACGCCCGACCGTACCGTTCTCGTGCACGGAGAGTCCCGTGTCACCTTCGGCGAGGTCGAAACGGCGGCCAACCGGCTGGCCAATCTGCTGCGTCACCGTGGTGTGACCGGCGGCGACCGGGTGGCGTTGTTGGCCGACAACAGTCTCGATTACGTGGTCGGTTTTTTCGGCATTCTCAAGGCCGGCGGCTGTGTCGTCGCCCTCAACAGCGCCAACAAAGCGCGCACCCGGAATCAACTGCTGCGTGACTCGGGCACCGTCGGGCTGGTGACCCGCCTGGCCCAGACGCGGCGGGATCTCCCCGAGGTCGTGGCTGGGTGCGAGGCCTTGCGTTGTGTCGTTCTGGACCGGGTCAATCCCCGCTGGGAGCTGCCACCGGACCTGGAGGTGGTCACGAACGAACAGCTGACCGGTCTGGACGGCGATCGTCCGAACCTCGAGGTCCCCGTCGGCCAGCCGGCGACAATCCTCTACACGAGCGGATCCACGGGGTTGCCCCGAGGCGCTACCTTGACGCACCGGAACCTGGCCGCCAACACCCGGCAGATTCTTGCCTATCTGCGACTGACCCCGGACGACAGCGTGATGGTGGTGCTGCCGTTTCACTACTCCTTCGGCAACTCGTTGTTGTTGACCCATATCGCCGTGGGCGCCCGGCTCGTCATCGACAACCGGTTCGCCTACCCGCACGTGGTACTGGACACCATGGAACAGGAGCAGGTGACCGGCTTCTCGGGTGTCCCGTCGACCTACGCCTTCCTGACCGCCAAGTCCGATTTTCTCCAGCGCGAGTTCCCTGCCCTGCGGTATCTGACCCAGGCGGGCGGCGCCATGTCGCCGGCGCTAACGCGTCTGCTCCGGGAGGCGCTGCCGTCACGGATCGAGCTGTTTGTCATGTACGGCCAGACCGAAGCTTCGGCACGCTTGTCGTACCTGCCGCCGGCCCGGCTCCTGGAGAAACTCGGTTCCATCGGCGTGGCCATTCCGGGGGTGACCTTGACCGTCCAGCGGGACGACGGCGGCGAATGTGACGTGGACGAGGTGGGCGAGATCGTCGCCGCCGGTGACAACATCATGGCCGGCTACTGGAACGATCCCGAGGAGACCGCCAGGGTGCTCCGCGGCGGGCGGCTGTTCACCGGTGATCTGGCCCGGCGGGACAGCGACGGCTACCTGTTCGTGGTGGACCGCATCAAGAACATTATCAAGTGCGGCGCCCATCGAGTGAGCGCCAAGGAGATCGAGGAGACCATCGCCGAGCTGCCGGGAGTGATGGAAGTGTGTGTGGTGGGCTTGCCGGACGAACTGCTGGGGGAGGCCATCGAGGCGTTTGTGGTCCGCGCGGATCTGTCAACCGACTCCGGAACGATGCTGAACGAACAGGCCGTCCTGTTGCACTGCCGCGACAATCTGGCCATGTTCAAGATCCCCCGGGCGGTGACGTTTCTGGACCAGTTGCCCAAGAGCTCCTCCGGCAAGATCGTGAAGGCGGAACTGATCAAGCAGCACTGACCCCACCGTCGCGGACTCAGACCAGTAATCCCCCCCGTTGAAAATCGCCGGCTGCACGCGCCGGGGGAAGTCCTCCCAGCCAGGCAGGTTGCCGAAGGCGTACGGCCCCATCTCGGCCGGATCCGTCACGGCCAGGCCGCTCTGCTCCAGATTCTTGACCACGCTGGCGCCGGCGAAGTCGCGCGCCGCGCGCACGTCGATTGCCACGTCGACGATGTCATCCGGTTCGACGTCCCGCCCTGCGTGGCTGCCGAGGATTTATTCGATGAGTGTCTGCCCCATGGTATCGTGTCTCCAGGTGTGACTCGATTGGGCTATTCTTCTTCGACTTCGGTCGGTCGGGCGAAGACCGGTTGACGGCCGGCCAAAAAGGCGGCCATACCCTCCACGGTTTCCCGCGCGTGCCAGCACTGCTGCTGCCCCTCGTATTCGTAGGAGAGCATGGCGGTCAGGTCGAACTGCGCCGCCTGCTGGGCGGCAAGTTTGGTCAACTGCACGGCGGGCTGGGGCAGATTGCTGAGCTGCCGGGCGAAGGTGGCGATCTCGTCATCCCAGGCCGTGTCCTCGATGAGGCGATCCACCAACCCGATTCGAGCGGCTTCCTCGGCCCCGATGGTCCGGTGCGACCAGAGCAGTTCCAGCATCCGGCCGGGACCGATCAGACGAGGCAGGGTATAGGAGATGCCCCAGTCCGGCAAAAGACCGCGGCTCAGATCGGGCGCGGTGAAGCTGGCGCTGCTGCTGGCGAGCCGAATATCGGCGGCAAGATACAATCCGAGTCCGCTCTCCCGGACGTGCCCTTGCACCGCGGCGATGACCGGCTTGGCGAACTCCTGAATCATGGTCACCATCTTCCGTGCCACTTCCAAATCGGGCATCAAGATCTCGAAACCCTCGCCTTCGCATTTCTCCTGGGCGATGATCTCGAGATCCGGCTTCAGGTCGAACGAGTTCCCCTCGTCGCTGATCACGATGGTCCGGACCGTTTCGTCGTCTTGCAAACGCAGCATCAGGTCGAGGAATTCATCGCACAGTTCACTCAGCGGGGGCGTGTCGAGGCCGTGCAGGTTCACACTGGCGACCCCATCGTTGATCTCGTGATCGAAGCAGTTGTATTGCATGGTCAAACTCCGATTCGGAAGTCCTGCGTCTTGCCTGTCTTTCACTCAAATGTAACCTCCCTGCCGGGGACGGCAATGCCGATCCGGTACGAATTCGGTTCCCGCGCGGTATTCGTTTTCCGGGCGGCTGGCGCACAACCTGCTGGGATCGGTGTGTGAGCGGCAGGGGGCCGGGTTTCTCGACTCCGCGGGGCTAGACACGAAACGGGTAGAGGCGTATTATCATGCAGGCTTGCAGACAGAGGACTGTGGCCCAGGACGGCAACGATCTGCTGGCAATAACACTGGTGCCGGCAATTTATTCCCATCGCTCCGTCGGCTTCTTGCCTCGATATTTATATCCTCGCCTTTGGTGATCGGGAGTTCGGATCCAGTCGCAAGCCGAACTTGTGGGTATATTATGCGTTCGTTGACATCGTCCGACAGACTGTCTCCAGGGCAATTGGTCGTCTCGACCAGGAGCCTCGGGTTGCTCTGCCTCTTGATGATCTGGGCGATCCCCATTGGCTGGACCGTCTGGACGGTCGAAGCTCGCGCCAACAATCTCCCCGAAAATGTTACGAGGCCAACCCTCGACAGGGCGCCGCTGGCCGAGGCGGAAATCGAGACCCTGCTGGCCAATGCGAACCTGCATCTCGAACGCCAGCAACCCGGGCTCGCCCTGCAACTGTACCGCCAGGTGCCGGAAACCTCGTGGTTCAAATCGCGCGCGCTACTCGGCGAGGGGTGTTGCCATTTCGCCCTCGGCAAGTACGAACGTTCCGTGTACAGCCTCAAGGATATGCAAACCCACCTGGAGCGGCAGGAAGACAGTTCGGGAGTAAACGCAGACCTGCTGGCCACCGGCCTCGAACTTCTGGCGCAGGATTACATGTTCCTCGGCCGCACCGGCCAGGCGCGGTCGGTGCTGGAAGATCTCGAGGAGCAGTTCCCGGAACGACGTTCCTTCTGTCTGGTCCAGGTGGCGCGTTGCCATCTGCAGGACGGCTCCTTCCACACCGCCTTCGAGGTGGTGGTTCCTATCCTGGAGGAGGGGCTGTTCGGTCCCGCCTACGAGTTCGCCCTCGATCTGTACTGGAAGCTGGATTCCCGCGATCAGCAAGAGCTGACCCGCCTGCTAGAAAACTTTCTCGCTACCGTCGAGAAGCAGTATACTGGGCGGGGTTGACGCTCCCCCGGTTCCTACTACCGCCGCTGAATCCAGGCGGTTGGTTCGAGCCGATCTGCGGGGGTGATTCTCATTTCCGCAATTGATCTCTTGGTTGCCTGACAAGTGAGGTTGCCGAGTGAAGGTTCTGCTCACCGGCGGTACCGGCCTCATCGGTCGACATCTCGTGCCGCAGCTGGTCGAACGTGGTGACCGAGTGGTCTGTCTCACCCGCCACGAGACCCGCGCCCGGTCGTTGTTGCCGGTGGGGGTCGAGATCCTCGAGACCGACGCGGCGCAAACGGGGCCGTGGCAGGATGTGGTGTCGGGGTGTGACGCCGTGATCAACCTGGCCGGCGAGTCTATCGCCGCCGGGAACTGGTCCGACCGGCGCAAACAGCGCATCCGGCGCAGCCGCCTGGATATCACCCGGAATCTCGTCGACGCCCTCGACCGCCAAGACGGCCCGGTGGTGCTGCTCAGCGCTTCCGCCACCGGGTATTACGGTGATTGCGGCGATACGGCGCTGGGCGAGTCCAACGAGCCGGGGCTGGATTTTCTGGCGCGACTGGCGCGGGAGTGGGAGGCCACCGCGTTGACGGCGGAATCTTCCACCACCCGGGTGGTCCTGCTGCGGATCGGCATCGTGTTGGCGCGGGACGGCGGCGCCCTGCCACTGCTCAGACGGCCGTTCCGATTCGGGCTCGGCGGGGCCATCGGCAGCGGCCGGCAGTATTTCCCCTGGATCCACATCGACGATCTGGTGCGGGTGTTCCTTTTCGCCCTGCACGAAAACGATCTGTCGGGCCCGGTGAACGCTGTGGCCCCCGATCCGCCGACCCAGCGAGCCTTTGCCCGCGCTCTCGGCCGGGCCGTGCACCGGCCGAGTCTGCTGCCGCTGCCCGCCTTTTTTCTGAGGCTGTTGCTGGGAGAAAAAGGGGAGATGCTGCTGGCCAGCCAGCGGGCGGTTCCCAAGGCGCTCCGCGCCCGGCGCTTCCGCTTCACCTACGACAATCTGGATGACGCCCTCGCCGATCTCGTGCGACGGGATTGATCCCGGTCGTCCCGCCGTCAGTCGAGGTACCCCAGCGCCCGCAACTTCCGGATCGTCTCCGCATCGGGCTCCGCTTCGGGAAGGGTGTCGCCCTCGGCGGCGATCAGATCTGTACTGTCGGTGGCCGCTCCGGTGTGACGTCCCCGTTCCCAGGCCAGCAAGCGGGCTTGCAGGGTCGCCAGGGCGGGGTGGGATTCCCGCGTCAGGTCGGTCAACTCTTCGGGATCGAGCCGACGGTCGTACAGTTCCCAGCTGTTATTCTCCAGATCGTGGACCAGTTTCAGATCGCCCGCGAGCAGCGCCGTCTTGAAGGCCGAATCCTCGCTGTCGGCCTGGCCGGCCCACTGTTCCGGCGCCTCGAAGGACACCTCGGCGAACAGCTCGCGTGCGGGTTTGGCCGGAGCACCATCCGGCCGGTCGACAGGTGGGGTCGGTTGCGCTCCGGTGAGGACGGGCAGCAGGGAAATCCCCTGCCAGGCGGGATCGGTGTGAGGCTCCCGGGCCAGGGCCAGGAGGGTGGGCACGATGTCCAGCAAGGAAGCCGGAGTTTCCACCACCGCCGGTTCGAACTGGCCGGGCAGGCTCCAGATCAACGGGACGTGGAGCAGCTCGTCGTACAGGGTGATGGTGTGACCGATCCAGCCGTGCCGCATGAACTCCTCGCCGTGGTCCGCGGTGAGGATCACCAGGGTGTTCTCCGCGAGCCCGGTTCGTTCCAGATGGAGCAGCAACTCGCCCACGTGGAAATCGGTGTAGGCGATCTCTTCCCGGTAGAGACCGACGAGGTAGTCGATGTCCTCCGCGGTCATTTCATGGCGCCGGCCGCGCATCTCGTGCACCGACATGGCGGGCCTCAACGGGCCGTTGTACCCGTGCGTGAGATCGAACTCGCGGTGGTGATTGTACAGACCGTGAGGATCGAAATAGTGCACGAAAAGGAAGAAACGCTCGGCCGCCAGCTCGTCCAGACACGACTTCGCCTGATGGGTGACGAGGGCCGAGGTGATGGCGCCGGCGCTGCCCACGGCCTGGGTGTCGTACTCCTCGAATCCCTGGGCGTATCCATACTGTGCAGTGATGAAGTTGTGACTGATCACCGCCCGGGTTCGGAAGCCGCGACCGCGCAGGAGATCCGCCAAGGTCTCGAAGCGGAACGGCAGCCGATCGAGCAGATTGAGTACGCCGTGCCGGGACGGCATCAGGGAGGTGAACAGCGACGCCACCGCGGGCTGGGTCCAGGAGGTAGGGGAATAGGCCTGCCGGAACAGGACCCCCTTCCGGGCCAGGGCGTCGATGTTGGGCGTGTGGCTCAAGCCGGGTTGCAGGCAGCCGACATGCTCGGCGCCCATGGTGTCGATGACGATGAGCAGGACGTTGCAGTCCTCGAGGGTCGGCGGGTCGCCGCCGCTCCGGTTCCCGGCCGGACCACAGGCCGGCAGGCAGAGGACCAGGACCAGCAGGCTCACCAGCCAGGGGTCAAGCCGTCGGAGTGACATGGCGGGTACAAGGTTCGGTGGCGGCAACGGATCTCCTCGTTTCAGTGCGGGAGGATCAACCGCGGTCCTGGTGCGGTGCCACTGTATCATCACCAATGGACGCGGCGCGACTATTTCAACGCTTCCTTCTTGGCGGCGTAGAAATCGCGGTCGAAGCGGAAGCAGCGCTGCACGTCATCCGGCAGGGTCGACCGGCCGTCGACGATCATCCCACAGACGTTCTTGGCCACGCCCGGCCCCATCATGAAGCCCTGTCCGCACATGCCGACGGCCAGGATCAGCCCCTCGCAGCCGGCCACCCGGTCGATGATGGGGATGCCGTCGGGGGTCATGGGATAGCAGCCGCGCCAGATACGCCGGATCAGCAGGTTCTGCAAGCGCGGCAGCAGGGAGATCATGCGACTGGCCAGGATGGGCAAGAACTCGGAGATGGACTCGCGGTTGGTGCCGACGAACAGTTCCTTGGGAGTGTAGCAGAAGATGATCTGCCCCTCGCTGTTCTGCCCGAAGTAGAAGTTGGCGGTCTTGCCTTCCGGCCCCGGCCGCAGATCCACCACCAGTGGGTCGAGGAACTGCTCCACGGGCGCCGAGATGCCCGCCTCGTGGGAATCGGGCGTGACCGGGATCTCCAAGTCGAGCAAGGTCCCGTGCTCGCCGGCGTCGGCGCCGGCGGCCAGGACCACCTGCCCCGCCGTATACTGCCCCTGGTCCGTTTCCACGCCGGTGACCCGCCCGCCCTGTCGCAGGTAGCCGGTGACCCGTTCGTTGAACCGGTACTCGGCGCCGTTTTTTTTCGCTTCCATCTGGAACGCCACCGGCGCCAGCAGCGGCGAGACCTGGCCGTCGTGGGGCGAGTAGGTGCCGCCCCGTAAACCGTCGCGAGTGATACCCGGGACCAGCTCGGCGATACCGTCGGCGTCCACCCAGTCGATGTCCAGGCCGTGCGACTTCTGGATGGGCAGGATGCCCTTGAGCACCTGCTCGATGCCGTCGTCGAACACCGGGAAGCAGTAGCCGCCTTCCTTCCAGCCCACGTCGAAGCCGTACTGCTCCCGCCAGCTGCTGAAGATCTCCAGGCTGGCGCTGCAGGTGAGGATCTTGCCGGGATCGGAGTGGGTGGCGCGCACGCCACCGATGGCCGCCTTGTTGTCGCCCTGACCCGAGGCTGGGCGCCGCTCGAGGACGAGAACCTTCAGGCCGGCCTGGGCCAGGAAGCAGGCGGTGGGATTGCCGACACTGCCGGAGCCCACCACGATGACATCATAGGTTGCACTGTTCGCCGACATCCCTACTCCTCCTTCCCGGACCGTTTCTGCACGAAGTCACCCAGGTGCACCTCGGCCACCAGCGGCCGGATGGACGGCAGGGTCACCTCGGACAGGTCCACGCCCTCCTCGCGGAAGAGGCGCAGGATCAGTTCGGTGCAGGTCTTGCCACCGCAGCCGCCCATGCCGGAACGCACCACGGCCTTGAGCTGGTTCATGTCCCGGATCCCGGCGCGGATGGCGGCGACGATCTCGCTCTTGCTCACCCGCTCGCAGCGGCAGACCATCGGTTCGGCGCCGTCGGCGGGATCGAAGTCGGTGATGGGCGCGCCGTCGGCGGGTTGCCGGATCAAGAAACCGGCCACCTGCAGCTTGTCGGTGGCCGGGACCTCCAGCAACAGCAACTTGCGGCGGTCCTGATCGTCACGTTTCCGCACGGCGATGACCTTGCCGGTTCCCACCGGTTCACCCACCAGGTCGGTGGTGACCACCTCCCGGTCGAACGGAATGACGCTGTCCTCGAACTCGAACGGCAAGGTCAGCAGCGCCGTCTCGCCGGTGGGGTCGTAATCGTTGTGCACCAGGTTGATGGCGAGGCCCGGACAGGCGAGCACGCAGCGGTTGCAGCCGTCGCAGGCGCTGGCGAACTCCGGCAGAGCGAGAATGGAGCCCGGCATGGAGATCAGGTCGTGGGGGCACGCCTCGGTGCACGGATTGCACGGGATCTCTTGCACGCAGCGGATCAACGGATACACCGGCGCGTCCTCGTCCGTGGGGGTGAACTCCGCCGGCTCGGTGGGACGGTGCTTCAGGATCTCGCCGAACGCTTCCCAGTCGCTGGGGATCGGCGTCGCCATGCCGAGATCCCGGGCGATGCGGCGGCCGGTGATCTTGCCGGAAAAAATGGCGGCGGATGCTTCGGCGATCTCCTCGGTGTCGCCGGCGGCATACACCTGCAGCCCGTATTCCCGCGCCTTCTGCAGCAACTCGTCCACGGGGGAGAGGCCCACGGCCACGAGCACGGTGTCCACCTCGAACGACCGCTCTGTGCCGGCCAGGGGCTGAAACTTCTCGTCGATGGCCGCTGTCACCACCCGCTCCACCCGGTCGGTTCCCTCGGCACGCAACACGGTGTGTCCGGTCCAGACCGGCACGCCCAGCCGCCGGATCTTGTCCTCGTGCACCTTGTAGCCGCCGCAGCGTGGCAACGCCTCCACCAGCCCCACCACGTCGATACCGGCCTGCAGGGCGTGATAGGCGCCGATGAGACCGACGTTGCCGCCGCCGATGACGAAGAGCCGCTCGGCGCACCGCACCCGGTCCCGGTTCACCAGGGTCTGGAAGGCGCCGGCCCCGTACACACCGGGCAGATCGCAGCCGGGGAAGACGAGGCTTTTCTCCCGGGCGCCGCAGGCGATGAGTACCGACCGGGGTGTCACCAGCCGGTAGCCGCCGCCCATGGCCACTCCGAACTTGCCGTCGTTGAACACACCGATGACGGTGGCGTCGAGCCAGATCTTCACCGTCGGCAGCCGGTCGATCTCGTTCGCCAGTTCGGTGCCGATATCGATGCCGCGCTTGCCGGCGTAACAGTCCGCCACCGAGCCGAAGAAGTTGTGGGTCTGCAGGCTGAGCTTGCCGCCCAGCTCCTGCTTGTCGTCCACGATGAGTACAGAGACGCCGAGACGACCCAGCTCCGCGGCGGAGCAGATGCCGGCCGGCCCGCCGCCGATGATGAGCACCTGCACGGGAAAGTCGTCCACCTCGGGCGAAACGTCGCCTGTCGCCGCCTCGCCCACGCTGGGGGCGCCCTGCAAACTGATGACTTCCATACCTGGCTTGACCGGGGTCATGCACGACTTCACCGCCCGGCCGTCCGCCACCACGGTGCACTGGGAGCACTGGCCGTTGACGCAGTAGATTCCCTGGGGTCCGCCGTCCTTGTGGTGATGGCCGAACACGGAGATGCCCGCCGCGTAAAGGGCCACGAGATCACCTCGCCCCGTCGGGCGGGCAGGATTTTTCCGTCGAAGGTGAACTCGATGTCCGGAACGGGCAGCGGGGCCAGGATCGGGTGTCTGGTTATCCGGTGCAGCTTCATGTGACGATCTCCCCACTACCGGCGCGGGCTCGAAAACGGCAGGCCAGCATCGGTTCACGGTAACTGTTCTGGAGCCAGGCGCCCTGTCGCAGCAGCAGCCTGATCTGGGCGAGTTCGTACACTGTCGCGCAGATCAGCTCGCCGGGAGTCAGCTGGAGTCGGTCGAAATATTCGCGGCGGGTGGCCTGATCGATCTGGAACCGGAACCGGGAGGCGGCGCGGCGACCGAGCAGTCCGGCCGGTCGTTCGTTCCCCGCCAGTTCGTCCAGGGTGACGATCTCCACCGGACGGGAGAACGCAGGGTATCCGTCCGCGCCGAAGACGATCACCCGGCTGGCAGAACCGGTTTCCACTTCTTCCTGGGTGAAGGCGAGTCGTGCTGTAACGCCTTTATCCACAAGTAGATCAACGGCATCCTTGAAAACGTCTGTCAGCCGTCGATCCGGGGACAATTCCGCCAGCAACAGGTCCAGCAGCGGCAGGTCGCCCAGGTAGAAAACAGTGTCGCTCTCGCCGGTCACCGGCGGGAAGATGTCCTGCACGTTGTCCGGCAACTGTGGTGTCAATTCGGGCCGGGACTGCAGCCAGTGGCAGATGGCCAGGGCGCGATCGAGACCGCCGGTGGGTTCGTCCGCGGCCGGATAGACATCCTGCAGCGGTGTGGGAGCGAGAGAATCCCGGTAGGTGGTGACCGCCAGAGCCGGCCCCGCCTGCCCGGGTGCGGGGTGGACGAAGCGGATCCGATCGCCGCCCAGTCCCGCCGCTCTGGCCAGTTCCGCGGCGCGATTGACTCTCTCGACGCCGAGACGGCCGCCCGGGCCGTAAGGGCAACTGGCCTGGTCGCGGCACAAAACCAGCACCCCGTCGGCGCCCCGGGCCAGACAACCCAGCAGGTGTTCCAGGCCGAGCCGCCCCACGCACGGCACCGGAATCAGATCCTCACCGGCATCCGGCAACGGTGAGCGGGAGCAGGCGAAGGTCACCACCCGGCCCCGCAGATCGTCGCCGAGACCGAACCCGGCCAGGGTGTCGTCCGGATAACCGAGCTGTTCGATGGCGCCGGTGGGACAGGCGCCGGCGCAGAGGCCGCAACCGACGCAGTGGGTCGGCGCGATCCTGGCCACGAAGTTGCCGTTGCGGTACGCCGTCACCCGCGGGATCGCCAGGGGACAGACCGCCTCGCAGGCGCCGCAACCGCGGCACAGATCCGGTTGTACGGAACAGAGCGCCACTTCGAAGTCGCGATTCCAGATGGTCAAGGTGCCGTTCTCGAACCGGAAGTCGATCTCCCCGGTGGGGCAGACGTGGCCGCAGGCGAGACAGCCGGTGCAGTCCTCACCGAAACGGTCGGGGCGGGGGCCCACCGTCTTGTCGACGCCCCGGCCCAGCGGGGCGATGGCGGCTGGCCCGAGATCGTTGCAGACCCGGGTACACAGTCCGCACTGGATACAGCTGTTCGCTCCCTCCGCAGCGGGGAACGGCGTGGTGTCGATGCCTTCGCGCCGGGCCAGACTCCGGATTTCCTCCGAATCGGGGCAGCGGGCCAGGTACAGCTCGAGCAGAGTGGTCCGGGTATTGCGCACCCGTTGCGATCGGGTGAAAATCTGCAGACCGGCCTCCGCCGGATAGAGACAGGCGGTGACCAGACCGGACCAGCCGCCCCAGTCGGCGTGACTGATCTCCACCACGCAGAGACGACAGGCCCCGCTCGGTTCCAGCGACGGATGGTTGCACAGGGTGGGGAGCTGGATACCGTGGTCAGCGAGACAGTCCAGCAGCAGGCTGCCGGGCTCGGCGCTGATCGGTTGTCCGTCCACTGTCATCTGGATCGTCTGCTTCATTCCCTCGCTCCGGACAGGCTGGGGTGGGCCGGTTCGCGCGCGGTGGGCCAGGCGCCGACCGCACCGGATCACACGGTCACGATGGAGTCGAACTTGCAGGTCGCCACGCAGAGACCGCAACGGCTGCACTTGTCCGCGTCGATGACATGCAGTGCCTTCTTCTCGCCGGTGATGGCGTCTTCCGGGCAAACCTTCAGGCACAGCTCGCACCCGGTGCACGACTCGTCGATGGTGTAGCTGATGAGGGCGCGGCAGACCCCGGCCGGGCAGCGCTGGTCGTTGATGTGCGCCTCGTATTCCGCCCGGAAATGGGCCAGGGTGCTCCGCACCGGATTGGCGGCGCTTTTTCCCAGGCCGCACAACGAGCCGTCGTCCAGCACGTCGAACAGTTTTTCCAGGGTCGGCAGGTCCTCGGGCGTGCCCTCGCCGGCGCAGATCCGTTCCAGGATCCGGTTCATCTGGTCGAGGCCGAGGCGGCAGGCGGCGCACTTGCCGCACGACTCCTGGGTGAGGAACGCCGTGAAATACCGCGCGACGTCAACCATGCAGGTCTGCTCGTCCATCACGATCATGCCGCCGGAGCCCATCATGGAACCGACCTTGGTCAACTCGTCGAAGTCCACCGGCAGGTCCAGAAGTGCTTCGGGCACGCAGCCGCCCGACGGGCCGCCGGTCTGCACCGCCTTGAAGGCCTTGCCGTGGCGGATGCCGCCGCCGATGTCGTATACGATCTCGCGCAGGGTCATGCCCATGGGCACCTCCACGAGACCGGTATTGTTCACCTTGCCCACCAGGGAGAAGATCTTGGTGCCCTTGCTCTTCTCGGTGCCGATGGCCGCCCACGATTCAGCGCCGTCCCGGAAGATGAGCGGCACGTTGGCCCAGGTCTCCACGTTGTTGAGTACCGTTGGTTTCTCGTACAGGCCGCTGGTGGAGGTGTGGATGTACTTGGCGCGCGGTTCACCGATCTTGCCCTCGATGGAAGCCATCAGAGCCGTGGACTCGCCACAGACGAAAGAGCCGCCGCCACGACTGATCCGGAGGTCGTAGCTGAAGCCGGAGCCGAGGATGTTCTCGCCCAGCAACCCGCAGGCGCGCGCCTGCTCCAGAGCGATCTCCAGGTGCTGCACCGCCACGGGGTACTCGTTGCGGACGTAGACGTAACCTGCGGCGCGTGGTTGGGCGCCGCTCTCGCTTTCCGGATCGCCGTCCGGATCCGCGCCGGCAATGGCGTAAGCCCCGATGATCATGCCCTCGATCACGGAGTGGGGGTTTCCCTCGAGCAACGAACAGTCCATGAACGCGCCGGGATCCCCCTCGTCGGCGTTGCAGAGGATGTACTTCATGTCGGCGGCCACCTTGCGGGCGGCTGCCCACTTGCGCGCGGCGTGGAAGCCGCCGCCGCCGCGGCCGCGCAGGCCGGCCTGCTTCACCGTTTCGATCACCGCTGCGGGCGAGAGTTCGCTGAGGACCGCGGCCAGTGACCGGTAGCCGTCGGCCGCGAGGTAGTCGTCGATGTTTAACGGATCGATCAAGGCGTTCTGCTGCAGCAACAGCCGCTGCTGCCGCTGGTAGAACGGGATATCGGCCTCGTGAACGATGCGTTGACCGGTCAACGGATCCTCGTACAGCAGCCGCTCCACGATCTCGCCGTGCATCAAGGTCAGCTGGACGATGTCAACGGCATCGGCCGGCTTGACCCGCTGGTAGAAGATCCCCTGCGGCCGCACGATGCAGATCAAGCCTCGTTCGCAAAAACCGTGACAGCCGTTCTGCTGGATCCGGACCGTGTCGCTGAGGTCCGCTGCCGCCAACGCTTCACCGAACGCGTCCACCAGTCGCTCGCTGCCCAGTGCGCGACAACCGCTGCCGGCACAGATGGAGATGACCGCGCTGTCCGTGGTGCGCTGGCCCGCCAACTCGTTCCGGAACCGCTCCAGACTGGCCACGTCGACGAAGTGCTGGCTCACGGCCCGTGGCGACGGGGCGGTCGCCTTGTCGTCAGGACAGCTGCAGACGCGGTCGCTGGAGCAACACGACTCGAGAGCTCGGGTCAGCTTGCGTGGTTCCATCTCGCCGTGGCATTCGCCGTCCAGGATCACCACCGGACCGAGGGCGCAGGCGCCCACGCAGTGCACCGTATCGAGGGACACCTCGCGATCGGCGGTGGTGCCGCCCGGTTCGATGCCGAGTTCCTCGGAGAGCTGCCACACCAGCCGTTCCGCCCCCCGCACGTGGCACGCCGTACCGAGGCAGACATCCACCTGATGCTTGCCTCGCGGTTCGAGGGAGAATGCCTTGTAGAACGAGGCCGCGGAATAGATCTGGCTGCGCGGCACTCGCAACCGCTCCGCCACGGCGTCGATGGCCGCCACGGGAATGTGGTTCATCGCGGTCTGCAAATCCTGCAGGACCATGACCAGGCTGGAGGGATCGGGCGGATAGCGGTGCAGAATCTCTTCGATAACAGCAACTTGCGGGGACATCTCGGCTCCCGGGATTGTGTCGACACGTCGTGGAGAGACGAGCCAATGAAGGCGGTCTCGGGCGACACGACCGCCCTCTGAGCAAATGGTGCTAACCGGCTTCCCACTTGGCAAATACTAAATCGGAGGGGCAATCCGTTAGGGCGATATGAAGCGCTCCGGTGCAAAATGGAACGGGTCCGTATTCCGTGCCGTTTCCTGGCGGGCTGGTTGACCGGTACGCAGAAGGTCGTCAACCCACCACGAAATCATCCGCCTGGATGTCGCCGTGTTCGAACCGGGCGAGGGAGAGGGAGGTGATGATGTCGTCGGGTTCGCCAGTGGTGATGAACCGCGCCATGCGCCGTCCGCAAACCGGCCCGAGCATGAATCCGTGGCCGCTGAAACCGCAGATGTGGTAGTAGCCGTCCAATCCCGGTACGTTGCCCAGAATGGGGCGATGGTCCGGGGTGACGTCGTACATGCCGGCCCACTGGCGCATCATCCGTACCGCAGCGGCGGCCGGGTAGAGTCCGAGCAACCCCCGGGCGAACCGCACCGCGAAACGGAGCTGGCCGCGGGTGGAGAACTGGGCCGGCGAGTCCCAGGTCAAGGTGGCGGGATCGCTGATTCCGCCCACGATCTCACCGCGCATGCTCTGACTGAAGTAGATACCGTCAGTCAGGGAGATGACCATCGGTTCCAGGAACGGCTTCAGCGATTCGCTCACCATGATCTCGTGGCGCTCTTGCCGGTTGGGCAGATCCACACCCACCAGCGCCGCCACTGCACGTGCCCACGGCCCGGCGCAGTTCACCACCAGCGGCGTGGCGATCTCACCCCGGTCCGTGACCACGGTCTGGACCCGACCGTTCGCGCACCGGATGTTCGTGACCGCCGTGCGAATGCAGATCCGCACCCCGTGATCCTGACACCGGCGGGCGTACCCCCAGACCACCGGAAACGGGTAGGCGGTGCCGCCCTCTGGGCAGTGCAGGGCGCCGCGAACCCGGGAGATCTCCAGTTCCGGGACGAGTTCCAGGCATTCCGTCGGTTCCAGGAAACGTGACGGCACCCCACAGCCGTTCTGCAGGTCGACCGCCCGTAACATGGCGGGACGCTGAGCTTCCGATTCGGTGACCATCAGATAGCCGCCCTGGCGGAAGAAGGTGTGATAGCCCAGTTCCGCCGCGAGCTGGCGATAGTGCCGGACGTTCTCCTGGGCGAGCCGGACGTTCTCCTCGGTGGTCCAGAGCTGCCGGATACCGCCACCGCACCGGCCCGTGGAACCGCTGGCCAGATACCCCTGCTCGAGGATCACGATACGGCCGGCCTGTCGCCGGGCCAGTTCGTAAGCCACCGCCAGACCGTTGACCCCGCCCCCGATGACCACCACCTCGGCGCTGTCCGGGATCTGGTTATCGGTCCGCAGGATCATGTCGTTCCCTCCGTGGAGTCCGGATCATCCGTACGGTCTGGAGCTTTCGGAGCGACCGGAGCGACCTGACCGCCCGGATCGTCAGCGGCGGGCACCGACAGATTCGCCAGCTCCCGGAAGGTGAGTGGTTCGGCCGGTTGGCGGATGGTGGTCAGCCGCACGGTTTCGGGTGCCCGCTCCGCCAGACGCGCCAGCTCGCTGGCCATCTCCGCGAGGCAGCCCTTGCCCTGGCAGAAACCAGTGCCGACGCCGGTGTATCGCTTCAAGGATTCGATCTCCGTGAAACCCTCCGTGAACGCC
>JBDRBC010000342.1:0-8246 GCA_043823125.1 bacterium
GCGTCAATATGGGATTAAGGTGGTTGTACGAAGGGGTCGCCGCCATTATCCTGGCGGTACTTGGTTCCCGGCGGCAGCGTCGCAATCCGCCCTGCCTGCGTGATGGCCTCGACAGAAACTAGGTACACTCGTGTCACTGCTCGCCGGAAACGGACCGGCCACGAAAAGAGCATCGGCCTGGCCCGCGTTCTGGCTGCGTTGGCTCTGTCTGTCCGGCTGTCTGGTCCTCCTGTCGGCCGACCTCTGCCGGGGAAGCGAGACCGGACTCGCCGCGGCCGCCAATTACAAGGGCTGGACGGTGGAGCGGGTGCGCGTGCTGGGTGTAACTCCCGAGCTGGCCACGTCGCTCGTACAGGGGCTGGCGCTGTCGGGGCAGTCGCGGCTGCTCGGCCGCAAGCGGGCGTTACTCTTTGCGCGCACGCTGGAGGCTGACCTCGAGCGCACCCGGCTGTTCCTGGCCCGGCACGGATATCCTCACGCCGAAATCACCGTCCAGTGCGAACCGACATCTGACCAGCGCCGGGTGATGGTGACCCTCGCGATCACGCCGGGCGAACCGGTGCGGATCGCCTCCGTCACCGTGACCGGCCTGCCCAACGGCATCGATCGGCAACGGGCGCCGCTGTCCACCGTTCAGGAAGGACAGCCCCTGACCGACACCGGCGTCGCCACCGCCTCCCGCACCCTCGTCGCCACCTTACAGCAGGCCGGTTACCCCTTCGCCCGGGTCGAGCCCGGCCTGACCCGGATTGCGGAACACCAGGTGGCGCTCGAATTCCGGGTCGATCCCGGCTCCCGCTGCCGTTTTGGCGAGACGGTCGTCACCGGCGTTTCCGACGACCTGGTCGGTCTGGTCCGCAAGATTGTCGCCGCACCGCGAGGCGCGATCTATTCCCCGCAGGTGGCCCGGCAGGCCCAGGAGAGCCTGCGGGGACTCGGCCTGTTCCGGCAGGTTCGCCTGACGCCGCATGAGGCGGATCCGGGTGTGGTGGACCTCCACGCCGATCTCGCTCCGCGTAGCCCGCGCTCCACCGAGATCGGTTTCGGCTACTGGACCGACGACTACCTGCGGGCCAGCGCCCGCTGGCGCCACGCCAACCTGCTGCGCGGCGGCCGCGGGCTGGAGCTGTTCGTCGCCGCCTCGCGTTTCCAGCAGGAGGTCGGCACGTCCCTCTGGTGGCCGGCCCTGCTCGGATCTCGCACCAGGGTGTCCGGTCGATTGAAGCTGGTGGATCAGAACGAGGAGAGCTACGACCTGCGGAGCACCGAGTTCGGGCTCGCGGCCGCATACCGGTTCTCCCTGGCGACGTCGCTGCAGGCCGGCATGACGCTCTCCGACGTGAACGTACACGTCAAGACGGACGAGGCCGAGGCTTTCCTGGAGCAGGGCGGCCTGCTGACCATCTTCTCGCTGCGGTGGAGTCGCGACCACTCCGACGACCGGGTCTATCCCACCCGGGGCACCGTCGCCTGGTTCCTGGCCGAGTGGGCGCCGAGCGGGATGCTGTCCGAATCGCACTTCGTCTCGCTGCAGGGATCCGGCACCTGGTATCGAGAGCTCATCACGGGGACGGTCCTGGCCACCAGGATCGCCGGCGGCGTGGCGGCGCCCATCGACGACTCCATGGACCTGCTCCCCAACAAGCGATTCTACGCCGGCGGACCAAGCAGCATGCGCGGTGCCCGGCGGCGTAAACTCGGGCCGACCGACGCGGACGGCGCCCCCCTCGGCGGCGAAGCAATGACTCTCGCCTCCGCCGAGATCCGTTTCCCGCTCTTCTGGCTCCTGCACGGCGTCCTGTTCGCCGACGCGGGGCAGGTCGTTCGGAATCGCGAGACGCTGGATGTCGAGCGGTTCGAAGTTGCCGTGGGACCGGGCTTGATGGTCCGGACGCCGGTGGGACCATTACGCGCGGACTTCGCCTGGAATCTGACCGACCGGCCGACGGGAGAACCGGTCACCCTGTTCCACCTCTCGGTGGGGCACCCGTTCTGAAAACCCGGATCCCGGCGCACGGTGCCGCTTACCGTGTCGGTGTCTGGAAACGAAGGTAATCGTATGGCCAGACTGCCAGAGCAGTTACGCAAGATCGGCAAGATCGCAGGAAGGGTCGGCCTCGTGCTCGGCTGCGTGCTGCTCGTGGTCGCGATCCTGCTGCTGCTCGAGCCGGTCCGCAACCGGCTGCTCGACCGGGCGCTCGCGGCGGCGCGCTCGTCGCTGCCCGGCGAACTGGCGGTGGAACGGTCGCGCTGGCCGAGTCCGGGCGACGTGAGGCTGGCCGGGTTGTGCTGGACCGATGGGCCGGACACCCTGCTGACCGTCGAGGAAGCGATCCTGTCGCTACAACTGGCGCCGCTATTCCGGCGGGATCTGGCCATCCGGGAGCTGCGACTGGATGGCTGCCGGATCGACCTGCCCGCCTTGCGGGCCCGGTTCCCCTCGGCACCGGCAGACGCGGCGCCGGCAGACGAGGCACCGGCGCCCGCCACGGCTGACCGACCGACCTTCCCCCGCCCGGGCAGCCTGCCGCCGGCGCCCAGCCTGCAGGTGGAGCGCCTGGTCTTTTCGGCGCCGCGTATCGTGGTCGACGACAGCCTCCAGATCGCTGATGTCAGGCTGGTCGGCAACATCGACCTGCGTCACGGCCGAGACCCCCTACTCCAGCTCGAAGAAGCCTCCCTGCGTGGGCCGGAGGCAACCTGGCGGCTCGACCGGCTCGCTCTCCACTGCGATCTGGCGACGGGGCGCTTGCAGGGCGAGGGCGCCGGTCAGCCCCATCCCGGCTGGCCGCTGAGACTGGATCTCGCCCCGGCCGGCCGCGACTCCTTCGTGCTCACGATCCAAACCGGTGGCGAACAAACCACCCCGGAGCCACCCGGCCTGCAACTGGCGGGACACCTGAAGCGCGACGGCCTGACGGTCCACGGCCTGGATCTCACCGCTCGCCTGACGACTCCGGGCACACGGGACCTCGCCACCATTCCCGCGCTGGCCGAACCGCTCGCCGAACTGGCGCCGCAACCGGGGCTGACCGTGAACGCCGCCGGGTCGGTGGCCTGGAGCCCGTCGCCAGCGGTGGACCTCGCTTGCACCATCGTCCCCAATCGCTGGTGTGAAGGCGGCCAGGCGAGGATCCACCTAGGTGACGAGCAGCTCTCCGTCGATGGCCTCGCCATCCGCCTGCCGG
Organism: bacterium; assembly: GCA_043823125.1. Lineage (GTDB taxonomy): Bacteria > Krumholzibacteriota > Krumholzibacteriia > LZORAL124-64-63 > LZORAL124-64-63 > JBDRBC01. The sequence goes on from JBDRBC010000342.1 coordinate 3,189, forward strand.
GCCTGGAGCTGACCGCCGACGGGCAGCGCGGGCCCGACTCGTTGCGGGTCCGGTGCGACCTGCAGCTGCGGGACCTGCGCTGGCTCGCCATCTGGCTACCCGAGGCCGAGCTGCCGGACAGCGTTGCCGCCCGGCTCCACCTGGTAGCCAGCGGCGCCCCGACCTCGCCCCGACTGGAAGGCCGGCTCACCGCCGCCGGTCGTCACGGCGACATCTTGCTGGACGAGTTGACCATCGACGCCGCCACGCCGGCGCTGGGTTTCGACGCCATCAGGATCGACTGGCTCGCCCGGGCGCAAGGATATGCCGTCACCAGCCGCCTCAATCTGGACCACAGCGCAGATGAACTGTCGCTCTTTTCGGCCCCCATCCGGCTCCACGCCGAGACCGAAATCCGCGGCGACCTGCCGGCTTTCGATGATCTGCCACTCGCGGTCCGCTACCGTCCTACCACCGGGAAGCTGGCCGTGACCGCACTGCGTGTGACCGGGGTCGGCGGCGACCTGTGGCTGGACGGCATACTGGACGCCGGAATGAACGGCCGATTCACACTCGCCGGCCGCTGGCCCGCGCCGCCGCTGCTGCTGACCCGGGCTCTCGACCTGACACCAGCGAAACTCGACTCCCTCACGCGCGACTGGAACCGGGACGGGCCGTTCACCCTCGGCCTGCAGGCCGACCTCACCGGAGGCGGTGAACCGGCGAATCCGCAGCGACTGTCGCTCACCGGATCGTGGCTCCTGCCTGGTCCACGTACCATTGCTTGCCTGTTACCGGCCGGCGCCCGGGTCGACGACCTGGGCCCGCTTGCGGGCGACTGCCTGGTGACCGTCGACGATCTCGACTCGCGCCCCCGGGTGACGGCGACCATCGATCTCGGGCGAACTGGCTGGCTCGATCAGGCCCGAGCCGACGGTTTCCAACGCGGCGACACGGTGGGCATCGACTCGTGCCGGATCGCCCTGCCTGGCTGCGAGCTTTTCGTGACCGGCGGGCGGAACTCGACAGCCTGGGATCTACGCGGTGACCTGGAGCTGACCTCGGCCGAGTTCCTGCAATACTTCCTGGCCGAACCACGCGAGGCCCTCGAACTCGGCCTGTCGTTGCAGACGACCGTGACGGGAGATCCGCAGGCGCCCCGGGTGAACGTCTCGCTGACCGGCCACGCCGCCGACGCCGGCTGGCGGCTACCGGAACTGAAGGGTTCCGTCGCCTGGCAGCCGGACGGTCTCGCGGCGGATCTGACAGCACCCGCCGGCGCCATCATCGGCGACCTCGCCCTGGAAACCGTCACGGCGGCATATCGCACGGAAACGGCCGGGCAGCAACCGTGGCCCGGGATCTTACGTCTGCACGCCGCCGGACCCGATCTCCAGCTCCGGCTGGCAACCCGTCTCGACCGGCCTGACGACCTGGAACTGGTCACCGACACCCTCGCTCTCGAACTCGCCGGGTACGGTCTCGCGAACACGGCGCCGTTCCGGGTGGACCTCGACGGCGAGACCGGGGACTGCCGCATCTCGGGTCTGGATCTGGCCGGCGAGATGGGACATCTCCGCCTGGATGGGACGATAGGTCAGGACAGTAACGACCTGCGGGCGGATCTCGATCTGGTCCTGCCGGACGAACCGATCCTGCCGACGATCCCGGTGGAGCTGTGGCCGAAGCGCCTGGTGGGCACGGCCCGGCTCGAAGGGCGCGAGCGACTGGACTGCCGGGTCACGGCGAGTGGTCTGCGCCTGGCGGCGGATCGCGAGGCCGCTGCCACGCTCGAGCTGGAATCCGACCCGGCCACCGGCCTGGCGGCCACCATCGAGGTCACTGATCCCGACGGTAATCTGCTCACCGGCGAGGTTCGGTTGCCGGCCGGCCTGGCGGCGTTGCCGGCGGGCGGACTGGCGGTGGGGCCCTTGAGCGGACGTCTGGAGCTGGACCGGCTGCCGGTGCCGCTGCTCCTGGAGCGGTCGTGGTCCTCGGCTGAGAATCGCCAGCACATCCTGTTCTCGGGCCGGTGCAGTCTCGAAGGAACCACGGACGCGCCCGGGATGTGGCTGCAGCTGCAGGCGCGGTTTCCCGGCTGGCCCAAGCTGGAGCGGTATTCCATATCGTTACTCGGCCGGCTGATCCCGATGACGGGCCCGGGAGAGATGGCGCCGCCCGACTGGTTCGGCACGACAGCCGCAACCGGGGCGTCCCCGGTACTCGCACCCGCCGGGCCAGGTTTGGCCGCGACACTCACCCTGGAACGGGAGGGGCTTCCGGTACTCACCGGGTCCGGCACGTATCCGCTCACCGCCGCCCTCGTGACCCCAATGCCGGCACTGGATCCAGAGGCGCCGCTGGCATTCACCCTGCGATCGGACAGGCTGCTCCTGGAAGATTTCGACCCCCTGTTGCCTGCCAACGCGGGGCTGGAGGGAAGCTGCCAGATCGATCTGCAGGCCACGGGAGCCGTCCGGAACCCATCCCTGGCGGGGGCGGTGACGGTGCCGCGGCTGGTGGTCTCCCTCGCCGACGGCACCCGGGTGGCCATGCACGGCCGGCTCGACCTCAGCGGCAGCGGCCGCTCGCCCGTACTGCGCGGAGCCTTCGAGGTGGAGAACGGGGTTATCCAGATCCCGGAACCGCCCAAGCAGCTCCACCCGATTCGAGGCGAGGCGCTGCTCTGGGCGACGGTGGACAGCCTGGCCTTCGACGTCCGAACTGACAGTATACCGCCGGCGCCGGACAGCACCCCTGTGTCAGCTTCAGCACCGAAACCGACACCAGCAACGGTCGACACGGAGGCCGCACCGGTGACGCCGGATTTCGACGTGGCCCTGTCGATCCCGTCCGGCTTCTGGTTGCGGGGGCAGGGGCTCGAAGTGGAACTGGCAGGCGACCTGCGGCTCGTCCAGCAGGGCACCTTGCCGAGCATCACCGGCGACCTCGCGGCGGTACGTGGATTCTTCCGCTTTCTCGGCCGAACGCTGTTCATCGAGCAGGGACGGGTGATTTTCTACGGAGAGGACGAGATCGATCCCGAGCTCGACCTCTCGCTGCAGACCAGGATCGAGGGGTACCAGGTATGGGTCAAGTTCGGCGGCACGGCGCGGGAGCCCAAGCTGACGCTGCTCTCCAATCCCGAACTGCCCGAGGGAGACATCATGTCGATCCTGCTGTTCGGGCGGCCGCTGACAGAACTGAGCAGCGATCAGCTCGGTCTCGTCCAGCAGCGCGCCACCGAGGTGGTGGCGCTGTTCGGCACCGCCCGGCTGGAGGCGCAGCTCTCCCAGCAACTCGGTGTCGACATGGTCACCATCCAGCAACGACAGGACGAGGGGGAGGGCAGCTCGCTGGTCATCGGCAAGTACCTCAGCCGGCGAGCGCTGCTCAAGTACGAGCAGGCGCTGGCCGAGCTGTCCACCTACTTCATCAACCTGGAATATTATCTGAACCGCCACTTCAAGGTGGAGACCACCATCTCGCGACAGAGCCAGTCTGGGCTGGAGCTGAACTGGTCGCACGAGTATTGAGCTGGCGTCAATATCCGCGTTTTGCACAACAATGGTGGAGGGATACCCGCAATCCTTTTCAGCCTGATCGGCTCTGTACTACCTTGTGATCCAGTTCAAGTCCATGTCAATTTTCACCCTGACGATCCGGGTTTACCGACTGGCTGATGATTTCTTGATGGTCTTCTATTATGCGGTTCGATCCGGTCTCGTGCGAAGGGTTGGGAAATGAAGATTCACAACATCCTGCTGCCAACGGATTTTTCTCGCCTCTCCAATTTAGCCGTGCCCCACGCCGTCTTTCTCTGCGAACGGCGTGACGCCACCCTGCATATCTTCCACGCCGTCGTTCACGGCGGCAAGCTGGAGGGGGATGAGAGCAGGCTGATGGAACTGGAAGAGGATATCCTCCGCGACATGGAACAGATCGCCAAGCTGCGTCTCGGCAGGATGCTCACTGCGCACGATTTCTGCGACGTGCCGCTGGTCAAGGCTCACGGCCGTTGCCGTGCGGCGGCTCCAGGCATCCTCGAATACGCCGCGCAGAATGACATCGATCTGATCGTCATGGGCAGTCACGGCAGACGCGGCGGCAGCCGGCTGATTCTCGGCGGCGTTGCCGATGAGGTCATCCGCCGCGCCACGTGTCCGGTTCTGACGGTCCGCGAACACAAGAACGGCCAGCCCCTGGCTGCCGTGGAACGCATTCTCGTGCCAATAGATTTCTCCAAGCACTCATTGCGGGCCCTCTCGTGTGCCAAGCATCTTGCGGAGATATACACCGCACGCCTGCAGCTCCTGCATGTGGTCCAGCAGATGGTCCTGCCCGAGTTCTATACACGCCATGGCGCCGCCGACCTGGAGTTCGGAAGCGATATCACCGGAGCGGCCAAGGAGGAACTGCTCCGTTGTTTCGACGAGGCAGCGGGGCCGAACGTACCGGTGGCAGCGCACGTAGTCGCTGGTCGGGCAGAACTGGAAATCGTCCAATTCGCCGAGCGGAAGGCGAGCGACATCGTCGTCATCGCCACCCACGGCCTGACCGGGAAGGGTGACTTCATGATCGGGGGCGTCGCCCAGAAGGTTACCAGGCGAGCACCCTGTCCGGTTTTGTCCATCAAACCCCCTCGTCTCGATTGAGATGAGGACGGGATCATCCACCGTCTCGCCGGCTACCTGGAATCTCGCCGCCGTAGCTGGTCAGGTCTTGAAAAGCCTGAAACGTGAATCGCTACAATCGACACCGCCAGGATCAGGAGAGTGATCAATGCACACCGAACCGAGCGATCTCGATCTCGTCGGGATCGCCTGGCGCCTGGGCGCAACGCTGTTCTTCGTCATGCTCAACGGCTTCTTCGTCGCCGCCGAGTTCTCGCTCGTCAAGGTCCGGACAGCGCGGATCCAGGAACTCGTCGATCTTGGCAAGGGCTCAGCACGGCGTGTGAAACACATCCTGGAGCACCTGGATCTCTACCTCTCCGCCTGTCAGCTCGGGATCACGCTGGCCAGCCTGGCCCTCGGCGCCCTGGGCGAGCCGGTCGTCTCCCGGCTGTTGCTGGCGGCG
>JBDRBC010000343.1:0-4470 GCA_043823125.1 bacterium
ACCTGCGCACGGTCGACGCGGGATCAGCATGATCGCAGCACCGGCGGCAACGCGACGCTACAGGCCTGGAACACTTTGCCCGTAGTTGCCTTGGCCGCACTGCGAATCACGTAGCCCTTGCCGGTCAGGGAGACTTCCATCGTAAGCGTTAGACCAACCCATCTGTTCATGCAGGCGATCCAGTGTTGAAGTGGAAGGATGAGCGAAGGACCGGTGGGAAGGCCACGGCGGCGCCGGACCCGGGTGGAGGCCGAGCAGTTGGTCGTCGAATACGAGGCCGGCGGGATGAGCCGGGAGGAATTCTGCCGGAAGCATGGGCTGGCTTTGTCGACACTGGGTATCCGTCCGGCTAACCCAGGTAGAGCGCCGGGCGCACGTGCGGCTTAAGGCTGGGGGTTTGGTCAGGCCGGACTGGCCGTCCGGGCGGCCAGCCAGTTGTCGGGCAGTAATTCCTCGAGTCGGTTTTGCGGATGCGCGCCGATGCGTGTGAACACGTCGCGTAGATACGCGAACGGGTCCATGTGGTGGCGCTTCGAGGTAGCGATCAGACTCGTCAGCACCGCCGCCGTGCGGCCGCCGTTGTCGCTGCCGAAGAAGGTCCAGTTGCGCCGTCCCACGGCCACCCCGCGCAGGCTGCGCTCGGCGCCGTTGTTGTCGATTTCCAGATCGCCGTCCTTCGCGTAGCGCACCAGCGCCTCCCAGTTGGACAACGTGTAGGCCATGGCCTGGCCGATCGGGCTCTTCGGCAATATCCGCGGCCGCTCGCGCTCCAGATACGCCTTGATATCGTCCAGCATCGGCTGGCTCCGCTCCCGACGCAACGCCAGGCGCCCGGCGGCGTCCAACTGCTTTTCCCGCGCCTCGCGCTCCACGTCGTACAGCAGATGGAAGTAGGCCAGCATCACCGTCGAACGCATGATGTCGCTCGACTGCGCCTCGAAGTACTTGCGGCGCGCGTGCGCCATGCAGGCCACCTCCGTGATGCCGCGCCCAGCTTCCTTGTAGATCTGGTCGTAGCCCGAGTAGGCGTCTGCCTGCAGGTATCCGTGGAAGTCCTTCAGAAACTCATCCGGCCCTTCGCGGCAACGATTCGGGGTGTAGTCGTACACCGTGTAGGGATGGAGCGCGTCCCCGACGTAGGTCCAGATCCGCCCGGTGCGCGTGCGCGGCAACTCCGGGTCCAACACCGGCACCGGCGTGTCGTCGGTCTGCACGACTTTGGAACTTAGTACCCGCTCCTTCATCAGATCGGCTAGCGGACCGACTAACTCCGCGCACTGCCGCATCCAGTCGCACATGGTCTGGCGAGACAAATCCACGCCCTGCCGGGCGAAGATCGCCTCCTGGCGATGCAGCGGAAGATGATCCCCGAACTTGCTCACCGCCACGTGCGCCAGCAGTCCCGGCCCGGCCAGCCCCTTCTCCACCGGCGCCAGCGGCTTTGCGGCCGTGACCACGGTGCAGCCTTTGGGGCAGGCGTACTTCTGGCAGGCTTGCTGCACCACATGCAACGAGGCCGGCACGTACTCGAGTTGCTCGCTGATCTCCTCGCCGATGTGCCGCAGTTCCATCTGGCAGGCGGGGCACTGCCGCTCGTGGTCGGCCAGGTCGTAGACCACGCGCCGCCGTTCCAGCGACTGCGGCAACCGCTGTCGCCCGTGCCCGGGCGGAGCGGTCCGCGGTTCGCGCGCGGTCGGCTTCGGCTCGGGCGGCGGTTCTTCACCGCGGCTGGCGATCTCGGCGGCGAACAGGAACAACTGGTTCTCATCCACCCGCTCGCGCTTCTGTCCGTAGCGGTGGCGCAGCATCTGCTGGAGCCAGTGCCGCACGCGCTCCAGTTCGTACTCCTTGGCCGCCAGTGCCGCCTGGGTGGCATCCAGTTGCGCCAGGGTCCGCAGCAGCATCTGTTGCAGGGCGGCTGGCTCGCTGGGCAGGTCTTTGGGGTCGGTCGCCATGGCGGGAACGAGTAAGTAATAACTTACTACACTTACTCGCATAAGTCAACGAAAAACAACGGGATCGCGCGCTATTGTTTCGGTGCTTCCAGCTCCGCGCGCGCCTCGGCCAGCGCCGTCGGCAGCGCGTAGCGTTTCCGCCGCCGCCCTTTGCTCAGGTCGATGCCCTCCAGCAGTACGCCCAGCTCCCAGGCCGCGATCTCCCGCCGCCCCGTTGCGGCGAACGGAAACTCGAACGTGCCCTCTTCCAGCCGCTTGTACCAGATCACCCACCCGTCCCGGTCCCAGTACAGGATCTTCAGCCGGTCGCTGCGCTTGTTGCAGAACACCAGCAGGTGGCCCGAGAACGGATTGCAGCGGATGATGTGCTCGGCCATCATCGACAGGCCGTCGAAGCTCCGCCGCATGTCGCAGGCCACCGTGCACAAGTACACCTTGATGGCCGCCGGGAAGCTCAGCATTCCGGCCGTTCCAGCGCCGCCAGCACCGATCGCAGGGTCGGCTCATCGACGCCTTTGGCGATCCGCAGCCGGCGCCCGCCTGCCAGCACGAGTTCGATGCCGGCGTCCACCGTCGTGGGTGCGTCGCTGACAAGCGCGAAACTTGCCGGCCCATTCGCTGGGCCTCGCGGCGTCGAAGCAGGCGGACGCTTCTCCTTCAAACGGCGCTGCCACCAATAGAACTGGCACTCCTTCAGCTTCCGCTGTCGGCAGAAGGCTCGCGTCGACAGGCCGCTCCGTGCAGCATCCCGAATGACCGCCTGCCAGTACCGCGCCTTCTCCACATCGTGTTTCTGGCTCACTCCTACTCCTCCTCGTGACCGCGCACGCACTCTGGGCGCACATGCATCAACACAAGGAAGTATGACCGCTTACCTCAAGACACGGAAGATGGGTTTGCCGGACGGGTACGAAGGAGTTCTTCGAGAACGGGGCCGCGGCGTTCCAGACCAAGGCGCGGGCGAATGCGCAAGCCGAGCAGGAACGGATCGAGTACCTGGAGAAGAAGATCCAGCGGAAGGATGAGGTCCTGGCCGAGCTGATGGGGGAGCACATCGCCCTAAAAAAAAGTGGCTCCTCTCCGAAAAGTGTGGTCACCTCCAGTCGGGTAGCGGCAGTTTCGCGCAGCAGTGATAGATGGCGGTGATGAAGTTCCGGGGGCTGCGGAAGCCGAAGGAGCGATGGCTGACCAGCTTGATCTTGTTGTTCATTCCTTCCAGTGCGCCGTTGGATAGGCGAAGCCTGGTCCAGGCCAGGATGCCGTCGAGGTGGGCTTCCAATAGGTGGACGAATCCCTTGAAGGCCTTCAGCCGGGTACGCTTGGCCGCGCGCATCCACTGCTGGAGGTGGGCTTCGGAGCGGGCAGGCTGCTGATAGTCCCAGAACATCTGAAACGACTCTTTGAGGTAGTAAGCCCGCACGATCGGGGTGTTCCAGCGCACCAGGGTGGAGAGGCGGTCCTGCTCGGAGCGGCTCAGGTTCCAGGGGTTCTTCAACAGCAGGTAGCGGGTCTTCTTGAAGGCCACCCTTTCCCGCCGGTTGAGGCGGCGCATCTCGCTGCGGCGCACCTCGTCCACCGCCCGGTTCAGGTGCTGCACCACGTGGAACCGATCAAAGAGAATCTGGGCGTTGGGCAACTTCTCTCGGACCGCTTTGGCGTAAGCGGCCCACATATCCATGCACACGATCCTCACCCTGGCGCAGCGCCTGACACCCAAGCCGGTGAAGAACTTCGCCAGGGTCTGCTCGGTGCGGTCCTCTCCCACCCAGACCAGGACCCGGCGCTCCAGGTCATAGACCACGGTCAGATACTGATGGCCTTTCTTTCGGCTGACCTCGTCGATCCCGATCCAGTGCAGCGGTTTGTGTCGTCGCTGGGCCAGACCGTATTCCACGGCCCGGCGTACGATGCCCGCCACGCTCTTCCAGTTCAGCCCATAGACGCGGGCGGTCTCCTGCCAGCTCTGGCTCCGTGCCAGCACCACCACCGCACCAGCCAACGCCCGCGTGACCCTGGCCCACGGCTCGGCCCAGGGAAAAGCCTCGACGTGAACTCCACAGTGCCGGCAGCGGACGCGCCGTGGTGGATAGCGGAGCACCATTCGGACTCCGCGCATGGACAGATCCAGCCATTCACGCTGTCTCTGCAGGTCATAAACCCGGCCAGCCGGCCTGCGGCAAAGCCCACACCGCAGCCGCCGGTTCCCCAGCCGGTCGACGTGCACGACCAGCCCGGCCTCAGTCAGCTCGACCGCCGTCACCTTGTGGGCTTTCAATCCCAACTGTTTTCTGATAAACGTCTGAATGAGCACCTCGGTCAGTTCCTTTCGTCGTTCTTGGGAAAACAACGTCAGGCTAACCGACGGGGGTGCTCTACGCCCAGCTTCCTCGATGTCCTTTGAGTTCCCAGGCCTTCAGGCAAGTTCACACTTTTGGAGAAGAGCCATAAAACCCAATGTTCCAGTGCCTGCGTGCCCGAGGAGGCTTTGGACGAGCGCAAGGAACTTCACGTAGTC
>JBDRBC010000344.1:0-5139 GCA_043823125.1 bacterium
GGGTTGTTGGGATCGGGCTCCCAGCGCACGCCGTAGTCGAGGGCGTACTTGTATTCGTACCGACCGGGCTTCAGCGGCAGGATGATCTCCCAGATACCGTCGCCATCGTCATCGTTCATCACCCCGATGGTGTGGTCGAAACGCCCGGTGCCGAGGGTGCCGCACCAGCTGTTCTCGTCCCAGTTTCCGCACAGATTGATGTGGCGCGCCTGGGGCGCCTCGTAGAGGAACCGGACGCCGTTTTCCACGTCGTCCACCCGTTCCGGTTGGGCCAGCCGATTGCGCAAGATCTTGGAATAGCCACAGCCGGTGACTTGCCCGGCAAGTACCAGGCAGAGAACACAACCGGTCAGGAGGCGAGTGGAGCCGCCGATGTTTCGCTTGTGAGTGGTCATGGTTTCAACCTCGTCCGTCACGGGCGCTGGCTTGCCGACCTGTGAATCAGGCGCTCCATCGCTAGAAAGTGAACTGCGCGCGCAGACCGAAGATCCTGGCGTCGGCCAGACTCTGTTCCGCATCCACCGGACTGGCGTCCGGGTTGGCGAACAGATACTGCTGACGGTACCACCACCGTCCGATGTGACGCCCCTGATAGTCGATGCCGAACTCCAGCGGATCGATACCGTAGGCCAGCACCACCTCGACCTTGGGATTGGGACGGTAGCGCAGGCCGCCGTAGGGGGCCCAGAAGTTCTCGATCACGCTGCTCGGATCGGCCACGGTGCCGCCGCTGGTGCTGGTATTGAATTCGATGTACCGCACATCGGCCACCACGGCCAGCTTCGGCGAGACGTTCCGCTCGTAGCGGGTGATGATTTCCAGAGTGGTTCCATCGTAGGCGGTGACGTCGATGTCGGTCAGGTTGATGGCGGCCTCCAGCTCGAACTGTCCCAGACGGTTGTCCGGCTGTCCCAGGCGGGTGCTGCCGGAGACGATCCAGGAGATGCTTTCCCGGCTGGTGGCGGTGGTGTCCTGCGGATCCGTCTGGCCCACCGCGGCGAAATCGTCCTGCTGCGCCACGCGCTGGAGCCAGAGCAGATGGCGGCGAGCTCCGTTGTCCCACCTCCAGGTCGCCTCGCTGTAATCGTGCCGGGTCTGGGACGGCGAGTCCTGGATCTCGAAATAGGTCCGCTTGTTGGCCTCGCTCTGGGGCAGGAAGCGATGGGCCAGCTCGCTCTCCAACGCCTCGGCGCCGCTCATGTCGATGGTCGTGTGCTCGACGTTCAGGGTGGAAGTCTCGCCCAGCTTCAGGTCCACGGAGGCGTGCCAGGTGTTCAGGGCGCGGTCGAGCACCGGTACGTCGATGGCGCCATTCTCGGAGTTGTCGCCGGAATCGTTGCCGGTGACGAACGCTTGCCGCCGGTCACCGTAGAGCCACTCCAGCGAGACCCAGGCCCGGTCGTCGCGCAGCCAGTAGGTCACATCGAAACCGTACTGGTTGTGCCGTCGCTCGAACTCGTACCAGGTGCTCGGATCGTCGGAATCGGCGAGATAGGTATCCAGGGCCGGCATGCCGGTTTCCGTCAAGCCGACCACCTCGCCGAAGTCCATCCAGATCAGCTCGCGTTCCAGGTAAGCGGGGGCGCCCAGTTCCAGCGCGCCGAACCGCTTGGAGAAACGGAGTCCGAACCGGTCCCGACCGGTGTCGTCGAACAGCAACGGATCGTTGTAATAATCCAGATTGTGCACGTTCGCGAAGTAGCCCTGGAAATGGATGCCCCACGGGTCAGCCAGGAACAGGGCGCCGGTACTGCCCTTGCCCGCGTCGAGGTGGTCGTCCAGGAGGGTGCCGGGCAGGTCCACATCGCCGCCCAGACCGATGGGATCGCCCAGGGTGAACAGCTCCATGTCCCAGTAACCGATCACGTGGAAATCGTCCGGGTGCACGTCGAGGGACGCCTCGTCCAGGAAACCGGAGATGTTGTTCTGGATGATGTTTTCCTCGTTGTCCAGCCGCAGCCGCGAGTAGGCGTCCACCACCTCGCTGACGGAGGTGTGGAAGTTCAGGTCCACGTGCTGGCTCGGGCGCTGCAGGCGGTACCGCCCATCCTGGCCGGTGAGAGCGGAGTCTCCCGAGGGGATGCTGAAAGCGGTGTTCTTCACGAGCCGATACTGGGTCAGATACCGTCCCGCCAGGAATATACGCGCGTTGAGGGCGGTGTTGGAAAGGGGCCGCACCTCGACGCCGGCCGCCGCCGTCGCCACCAGCTTGCCGTCGTCGCCCACGTTGGCCAGGGAGTTGGCGCCGCCGTAAGGGTCGGGCTGGGTGTCGGGATTTTCGGGATCGGCGAACCAGGCGCCGTCCACCACGAACTTGTACTCGTGCTTACCGGCGTCGAGGGAATGGACGATGGTCCAGTTGCCCTTGCCGTCGTTGGTCAAGGGGAGCTGGGTGGCGTTCCAGCCGTTGAAACTTCCCGCCAGGAAGACCTGGGTGGCGCCGGGGGCGTAGTACGAGAACTCGATGCCGTCCGACACCGATTTGACGGCGGCCGATCCCGGCGTGGCGCTGAACACCAGCAGAAGGACCAGGAACGACCAGCTACCAAGAAAGAATCCCTTGCGGACGCGTATCATCATGACGTGCTCCCGTCGATCCCCTGCTACGAGCGGGATCAGAACCAGGTCTTGACCAGCAATTTCAGCCGGTCGCGGAGATTGTCGTTGTTTCCCTCGTCCACGAACCAGTCGGTACGGACGATGTTATCGGACTGTCCCGCATCGCCATATTCGAAGTAGAACTCGGCGCCGAAGCCGAGATCGTACTTGAGCTGGGCGAACATGGTGTGCCGCGCTTCGGTTTCCTCGTTCACGTTGAGCATCCGGATGTAGCCCTTCAGCTTTTCCGTGATGTTGACATCCATGTCGAAGCCGTAGGCGGTGATCTCGCGGAAGGTGCCGGCGTCCTTGATCCGCACCTGCAGCCGGATCTTGGCCAGGAAGTTCTCCACCGACACCTCGGCGTACCACTCGGGATAGGTGAAGAAGTCGTTGATCTCGGCCGAGGCGTCGTAGCCGCGATACCGCTTGTGGGCCACCTTGCCCTTGAAGCCGTTGATGAACTCCACGTACAGCTCGCCGTACCACTCGGTGGCGGGGCGTAACCCCCCGCCGATCTCATCTACCGTGCGTTTGCGGTGGGTGTCGTACACCAGCTTGGCGGTGACCGCTTTTCGTGGCACGAGCCAGATGGCCTCGGCGTGTTTCTGTTGCCGGTTGAATTCCCGGCGGTCGTTGTCGAACCGGCCCGACAGATAGTCGCGGAAGTTCTCGCCGAAGTCGTAATACCAGCCGTGCAGGATCACGTCGCTCAGCTGGATGTTCCGGAACTCGGCGGCGAAGGCGTAGTGATTGCTGCTCGGCTCGCTGAAGACGGTTTCCCGGAACGGCGTCGAGCTGAAGGCGTACTCCACGGTCCAGCGCGATTGCTCGAAGTTGAGCGGTCCGAGAATCATCCCCGTATCCTTGACCCCGGTGGGCGAGTAGGCCAGGTCCACCGCGTAGACGCTGTTGTGCATCAGGTGGTGCTTGTCCCGGTAATCGGGATTGGAGGTGTTGGTCCAGTCCTTCCGCAAGACCGTGAAGCCGAGCAGCCCCGTGCCCCAGCCGCCGGACTTGCCGCTGAACTTGTCGGAATTGGCCAGCTTGGGCATCACCCGGATGATCCAGCTGTCGGTCCCGTCGGCCACATCGCCGCCGCCCCAGTTGTAGGTGGCGCCGTCGTCGCTGTAGATGACCGTGCCCTCGAAACCGAGCCCCAGCGCCGGCTGCACGTCCCAGAAATCGAGCCGCACGCCCTGGGACTTGGGGCCCCAGTCGTCGTTCTTGAGCTTGTGGTCCTCCACCAAACTCAGCAGCGGTTCACTGTTGATCCAGAATCGATTCTGCCGGCTGAACAGGAATGCCTCGTAGTTGTCGTCGCGGATCTTGAGATGCCCCTCGGCGATGAGCCAGGGCGGGGCGTAGTAGTCCACCTCGGGGGTGCGGTCGTCATCGCGATTGGATTCGGCCCGCAGCTTGACGAACGCCTCGAAATTGTCGGCGGGGAAGCTGAGGAACTTCAATTCCGCGTAATGCTTGGGGATGCCGTTGGAACTGGGCGCGCCGAAGTGCCACTTGGAGTCGTTCCGCTCCATGGCGATCTCGGTCTCGTAGTAACCCTCGATCTTGTTGGCGGCCCGGGTCTCGGGCGGCAAGCCACAGATCCCCAGCCAGAGCAGGAGCGTCGTGACCAGCAGCCCGCGAGTCAGGTTTCTGGCGCCGGATGGTGTCATACGCAAGGGCACCTCATTGCCTCACGGTGAAGGAGAGCATGTAGATGTTGCCGAGTTCCTTGTTGGTCTCCAGGGTGAAATCGGCCTGCCAGCGGACGTCCTGCAAGGCGACTCCCATAGTGACGAGCCCGCCGTCCAGACCGGCCCGTAACGCCAGGGCGTTGAAGAACCAGATCTCGGTGCCGCCGTGGACCACCACGTCGTTCCAGATCCCTTCCCGGTCCCGCACGTCGATGGTGAGCAGCATGGTGTCCCGGAACAGATAACTGCCGCCCACGGCGTATTCCGTGTAGACCGGATCGGGTGAAGAAGTGGTGGTCAAGAGCTGGAGTTCGGGGGAGATGAGGTTGTACACCACGCCCCCCAGGGTCCAGTTCTCGCCGCTGTCGAAATGAAAGCCGAGGTCCAGCGAAAAATCGTGATCACCGCCGTTGTACGCCGGGTCGTTGTACTGCTCGTACCCGGGTGCATCCAGCATGAACAGCTTGCCTGCCATGCCGAGGGAGAGCCCGGCCAGGAACGGCGCCCGGAAGGCGGCGCCCAGATTCAACGTGTTCTCGGAGTAGAGATCAGCAATCCCCAACCGCACCCAGCTCGCGCCGAGATGGATGCCCCGGTAGGAGGGGAAATCGGCGCAGAGGTAATCGTTGTAGATATCCGACACCGAGTAGAGCCAGGAGCGCGTGAGCATGAGCTGGAGGCGATCGTCCCGGGTCAGACCGGCCGGATTCCAGTAGACGGCGTTGGCGTCGTCCGCCAGGGCCACGAAGGCCGACCCGAGCGCCTTGGGGCGGGCCCCGAGGCGCAGGTGCCGGAAGTCGGCGCGCGCCGGTCCGGCCAGGACGGCCAGCACGGTGACGCAGAG
>JBDRBC010000345.1:0-6821 GCA_043823125.1 bacterium
CGGCCTGTACGGGTGTTGCTTTTATCGGCTCGGATCGGCTGATAAGTGGCAAGAAACCTCAAAAAGGATGCCGGCCGTCTCAAGGTTGGTTGTACGCCAAGGACAGATCTTGAAAATGTGGGCATAACGGGACAGACTCTATTTATACTCGGGCAGATACAGCTCCGCCCCCGGTCCCATCGGCAACCCCAACAGCAACCAGACCACCAGCAGCCCCATCCAGGCCAACAAAAACGCCATCGAGTAGGGCAGCATCGTGGCGATCACCGTGCCGATACCTGCCTGCTTGTCATAGCGTTGTACAAATGCCACGATCAGGGCAAAGAAGGACATCATTGGCGAGATGATGTTCGTGGCGCTGTCGCCGATCCGGAAAACACCCTGCACCAGTTCGGGCGTGTAGCCGAGCAGCATGAACATGGGCACGAACACCGGCGCCATGAACGCCCACTGGGCCGACGCGCTGCCCATGCAGAGATTTATCACCGCCGTCAGCAGGATGAACGAGAGCATCAGTGGAATCGGCCCCAGGCCCGAGGCCTGCAACGTCTCAGCACCCTTGACCGCGAAGATCATCCCCAGGTTGGTGTACTTGAAATAGGCCACGAACTGCGCGGCAAAAAACACTAGGACCATGAACAGTCCCAGCGATTCCATCGCCTCTTTCATGCCGGCGATCACATCGCTGTCGCTTTTAAACGTACCGGCAGCAAAGCCGTAGGCCAGCCCACTGAGCAAACCGCCCAGGAATATGAATCCGACGATCCCATGCATGAACGGCGAGTGCAGCACGCTGCCGGTCTCAGGTTGGCGCAGAAAACCGTCCTGGGGAACCAGGCCGATCAGCAAGACGGCCAGCAGCAGCAGGCTCACGAGCATCGTCCATCGAAGGCCGCGTTTTTCCTTTGCGGTCAACTTCTGCAACTCGTTGGATTCGATGGTGCTGGCACCCTCGTACTCGCCCAGCCGCGGGATGACGATTTTCTCGGTGATCCAAGTGCCGGTCGCCGCAATCACGAATGTCGAGACTACCATGAAGTAGTAGTTACAGGCCGGCGTCACCGTGTACTGAGGATCGATGATGCGCGCCGCCTCCTGGGTGATGCCCGCCAGCAGTGGATCGACGGTGCCCAGCAGCAGGTTGGCGCTGAAGCCGCCCGAAACACCGGCAAAGGCCGCCGCCAGGCCCGCGAGCGGATGTCGGCCGACCGACATGAAGATGATCGCGCCCAGCGGCACCAGCAGCACATAGCCAACGTCGCTGGCCATGTTGGACACTACGCCCGCCAGCACGATCACAAACGTCAGTAGCCGTCGTGGCGCGGCGTGGACGAGCATTTTCAGACCTGCGCTGATCAGCCCGCTTTTTTCCGCTACACCGATACCCAGCAGCGCCACCAGCACCGTCCCGAGCGGCGCGAATCCCGTGTAATTGCTGATGGTGTTCTCGAGAATCCAGTGCAGTCCGCCGCCAGAGATCAGGTTGACCGGTTCGATAATCGATCCGTCCTTGGGATTGACGGCCGAGAGCCCGAGCTTGTTCATCAGCCAGGACAGCACGATGATCGAGCACGCAAACAGTGCAAACAAGGTCGCCGGGTGCGGCAAGGCGTTGCCGACCCGCTCGATGGACGTCAGGAACCTATCAAGTAGCGAGGGTCTAAAGTCGCGAGTCTCTGATTTATCGGTCATGGATGGGGACTCCTAGGGGACGAACAGCTGTTTGTGGTGTGCCGATATATTGCATCAGAATAGCACTGTGCCTTCTAAAAACTCCATCCGTAAATAATCCAGGCAGGATGAGGTTCACTTCTTGACGGAGTTCGTACTTGGTTGGCCGTTGATTAAGGAATGCCTTGCGGAATGGCTCAGGGACTTCGACCCGGCGCAGTGAACCGGGCAGTCCTTCCCTGTCCCTCCTTTTTGTTCCATCCGCACGCTGATCTCACCTGCTTGGGCTGCCCAGTTGAAATCACGGGTCTCGGCAACTGTCGCCAGACCGGGGGAGACCGATCTGGCGACAGTGTGGGTGGGAAGAGGTCGAATCCCGGGCTTCAACCCGTCAGCCGGAACAAGTACAGCGAACAGCCAAGTGAAGTGCATTTCCGGACCTCGGACGGCATCCAGCCCACGCACTCGAGGCATTGATACCGAATCGCTGCCTTTCGACTTCTTCCACTGATTGCGCGCCTGTAAAGGCCGCGATATTTCACGGGGACTCGTTGCTCGTGCTCAGCCATGATCGTCGATCTGGGATCTGAAATCTCGCGATTATCGAGGGATTCTGGGCAACCTTGTTCCAGGTCGTGCTGCACATTGTCGGCGTGCTCTCTCATGGCTCTACCTCCAACTAGTTTTGGTTGTGCCTCACCTCCTTCGGCATCCGTGACTGCGGTGATCGGGCCCGATCTTGCCTTTCTTTCTCGTCAGCTATTTCGTTCGACCGGTTCACTTCTCCCTGCGCTCCATCGGCCGCGTTTTTATATCCTCGCGGCGACACTCACCTGTTTTGTCTGAGTGATGGGTGTTTTGATCCGTCGGAGTGGAAGGCGGGATTGGACGTTCCCAATTCGTAAATAATCAGCGTTTGCGGTAAATACCACATCTTTCGGAGCTACGCGCAGAGGGTTCGCATACTGTCCCATAGGGGCTACCATTTCGTGCACCTCCTTCGCCTATGCCTGGGGGAGGTGTTTTGTATTCCGACGGTGACGCGAACATCATATCCAGCAGGTCGGGCAGGCTCTGCTGCAGACGATCCGACTTCATCGAGACGTCATGTCGTGAGGTTGCCTTCTGCTTGATTGGAAATGAGCCGGATGCGATCAACTCGAGAGATTCGCAGGGCCTGGCGGCACTCGAGTGTGGATCCATCTACGTTGGCGGGGAAGGCATCCGAACTCGAAGGTGTCAACTCGAGCATTTGCTGCGCGGTGAAATGTTTCAGCCCCCAGCGTAACGGGTCCTTCATAATGGCGCCGCTACGAGTGAGTCGTGCCTGATGCAGGAGTTGCCAGAGGCCGAGGTCTCGCAGGGCGAACAGGTGAAACCGCCCCGAGCCGAGCGGATCCGGTGAAAACGGGAGTTCGGGACCCAGGTAACCGTTGACTACTATGAGCGCATGATATCGGTCAGGGGGGATGTCGGCGCCATCCACCCGGATATTCCAGGTGACGCGCTTGCCGAAGGGAGCTTTCAGAAACCGCTCCCCGAGCGCCAGGATCATCCCCGTTGTGAATGGGCCGAGATCGCCGAATAGCTGGCCGAGAATACCCTTGTACCACTTCATGAAACGGTTCTCGGTGAAGTGGGGAATGCGGCCGAAAAGTTCCACACCTCCGTACCCGACAAAATGTTGTG
Organism: bacterium; assembly: GCA_043823125.1. GTDB lineage: Bacteria > Krumholzibacteriota > Krumholzibacteriia > LZORAL124-64-63 > LZORAL124-64-63 > JBDRBC01. The sequence goes on from JBDRBC010000345.1 coordinate 3,361, forward strand.
GTTGGATATCACCCGCCATACTCTCGGCGCGCAGAACATCGCACGGCAAGGTGGAGTTGCTACGGATGGATTCGGCGAATACCCGGGCGGCTGCCTCGATATCGTCGGGCATGTTCAGTACCTTGCCGATGAGATCGGCCGACCCCTTTCGGAGAAATCCGAGCCGGATCTCAGCCAGCGCCACACCCGAGTCGATGATGCCTTCGAGTACATTCTTGAAGGTCCCGGAGCCGCCCGCCGAGATCGGTATCCGTCCTCCAGACCGGATGACCTCCTGGGTTCTCGCTCGAGCCTCCCCGTGGCTCTCGACTACGTGCAGAATGACGTTCTTCAGGCCGAACTTGGAAAACAGGGGCTGGATGCGTTCGATCTTCTTCCAGTCGTGGATTGATCCGGAAACGGTCGTGGCGATGACGTCGACTCGTTCGGTCGTCATGACATCTTTCCTCCGATCCGGTCCAGGAAACCTTGCGCCTCGGCGGTCACCTGAACCAGCTCGCGATCGCCATCCAGGACCAGAACCGGTACCGTCCGCTGCTGGGTCAGAACCGAGCAGACCAGAAGGTAGGCCTTCTGCAGCTTGGCCAGCTTCTCCTCGGTTTCGTGGACCTGTTTCGTCTCACCCCGAGAATCGATCCGTTCCATACAGACTGCCGGTGGTACGTCCAGGAAGATGACAGCATCTGGCATGTGCATGCGGTCGAGCCGGAGCTGCTGGAGTCTGGTCAGCTCCGGAAACTGCCGGAAAACCGCATCGTGACGCCGGACGCGGTTATTATCCCGGGTCAGGACGGAGATGATCTTTGCACAAACCTCCTCCGTGAAGTGCTCCTCCCGGTAGAGAATTGCCCAGGCGGTCAGGTTCAATAACGGCATCCCGTCCATGAAGATGGACTGCGGTCGATACCACCGACTGGCCTCGCTCAGCAGCCGGTCGCGCAGAAGCAGCTCGGTCAGCTTGGGAATCTTGTACAAGACGAGCGACCTGGCCTGCTTGGCCTGAGCGCCAAGCCAACAGCGGAGTTTTTCGGTGAGCAGGGGCTGAAGGTCCCTCGGCTGCCCCTCGGCGAAGATCTCCAGCTCGTCGCTGATCAGACAGGATCTGCCTGCACCGGAAAAGGCCCGCGCCAGCCAGCGGGACAGAGTGCTCTTACCTGAGCCATCTATCCCCAGTACGGCCACGGTGAAAATGTGAGCGCGAGCGACTGGTCGCTGCTGACGCGCGCAGTGAGCCTGGTCGCTCAGATTCTCCAGGGTTTTCTGTAGGGAATGAGTGATGTCTTGGCTATTCCCACGCAGGAGCTGTGGGGGAGTGATGGTGACGTGATTCCATAACGGAATGGGGAACGACACGCCGCGCGGAAACGCCCGTTCCGGTCCCTCGATAAAGGCTGCCACCACGGGCAGCGACGGATTGGCCGCGAGAATCCGTCCGACACCATGTCGAAAATCCTGCAACTCGCCGGGTTTGCCGCGGGTCCCCTCGGGGAACAGGATAAGGTTTTGGCCGGCAGCGATAGCTTGCTGGATGGCCGGGAGAGCTTGGCGGGGCTGGTTCTCGCGATCGACCCAGATCGGTCGAAACAGGAAACCGACAGTGAGAAAAAGCCAGCGCCACCTTGAGAAATAGTCGCCGGCGGCAACAGGTCGGGTTTGCATGATCTGGCAGGCTGGCAGGGCGGCGAAGAGCAGAAGTGTGTCCAGATGGCTGTTGTGATTCGAGATGAGAATGAATCGCTTCAATCCGTCGAGGTTCTCCCGGCCGCGGATGTTGATGCCGAATATCAACCAGAGCAGCGGCCGCAGAAAAAGCAGATGGACGAGGAATCGGAGGGTGAATGCTTCTTTCAGCTTCATGTGGTCACAGATCTCCCCAATGGAGAAACCACCGGAGGTAATGAAACGATACTGGTGCCGCGAACAGATAGGCCTTCAGGCTGTCGAGCACGAGTCCCCGGCCTGGTTCCAGTTGTCCGGGAGTGACGCCAAGATCCTCTTCCAGAGTATTCATTGTGAAGTGTCCGCAGAAGACCAGACCTGGAATCAGAATACCGAAACCGGCTGCCTGCATGCTCGGAATGTTTGTCCAGTCCGAGCTGAGCAATGACAGTGTCAGGCCGCCAGCGAGCGCCAACAGGAATCGCAGGAGGAACCGTCTCGGTGCGACCCGCCGGCAGATCAGATCGGTCAGGGCGACCACGAGCACGAAAAGGATGGCGATCCGGACCGAGAAGAAGGCCAGATAACCGATATGCCCCATGCTGTAGACAAAGAGGAACAGCCCGAGGTCGATGACTCCGGTGGAATAGACCGCGCCCCGAGATTCACCGCCGCCAAGTGCCACCAGGAATGGCATCACCAGGAACGTATAGACGGGGATGGAGATGATAAACATCCCGTACCAGTCGATGTGGATGAAGTACGTCATGAAAAAGATCGACAGATAGGCCCCCAGGACTCCCCAGCGATCCTCGAGACGAATGTCCACCAGTGAGAAATATTCCCGGAGGGCCAGGAAGGAGAATCCCGCGAACATCCAGATGGCGTAGTGGAACGAGACCCAGTCGGCGATGGTCAACAGCAGGAAGAATCCCCAGAGGTAACGCAGGTAGTGAGGAACGGATATGCGGCCCCGGCTCGCTGATCCGATAACGAGCAGCAGGCTGAGTAGTGCCAGGAGCCCCAGAGAAAAGGGGGAAGGGTTAGAATCCAACAATGGTAACCTACTCTTCAATAATGGTTTATTATACTATCGCCGGATTCTCGGTGGGAATCAATGGATTTTCCTCAGGATCGGCCTAATGACAATGCATCCCACGATGCGGGGAAGTTCGCAGCATGAGGAGCAATAGCGAATACTGTCCCTGACATGATGCCGCCCTTTTGACTGAAAAATGATCTCTCGAGCAGGGAAATTCCGAGGGTTCGTACTCTGTTCCATTGGGGCTACCACTACTTGCACCTCCTTCACCGATCGGTGGGGGACGTGTTTTAGTGTCGATGCATCGTCCTGATGATCTCTTTGGAGGGTGCGCCCCGTACGATTCGGAATCAACGAGGACCATCCTATTGGTTTGAGTGAGGCCGCCCCATTCGAGCTGGTACAGGTAGACACCAGCTGCAGACATCCGGCCCGCAGCATCTCGGCCATCCCAGACCACCTCATGGCTGCCAGCCTCCCGATATTCATCCACCAGGATACTCACCAGACGGCCTCAAGCGTCAAACACCTTCGTCCGTAAGCGGCCGGCAGGGTGACGTCGACGATCTCGACATCGTCGTTCCGCCACCCGACTCTCGCGACGATGACATCGACGCCGGCAACGGCGGCGTCAGTTCGGCGGGATTCTCCGGCCGGGCGTAAGAATCGAAGACCTCGTCGAGCGGGGCGGCGACCGACTGCCTTCGGCGTAACACGTGGTCGCCGCCCCGTTTCATCGTTGGCCTACCCATCCCCGAAA
>JBDRBC010000346.1:0-2230 GCA_043823125.1 bacterium
CACTGATCGACCGCTGAAGTTGCTATGGCGTTTGCACCGCTCATGACGTGGACCCTTCGATCATGCGTTCTTCGACCCGTTTGATGCCCTGGCCGCTCGGATCCGTTCCAGGTGATCGAGATCGTCCGGGAGCTCATCGGATCCGATCTTCTTGTCGATTTCGACGACCTCGTTCAGTAACGACTCGCACCTTTCCAGATCGTTCAAACCTTCGTAGGCGATCGTCATGTCCAGCAGGATGAAACGGCGGCTCTGCAGATCGTCCGCCGCCAGCAAGCCCATCGCGCTTTCCAGAAGATCGAGCGACTCCTTGAACTGTCCCCACTGGCACTTGAGCTCGCCGAGCTCCGCCAGGGCGATCATTTTGGCCGTATCCAGGCCGATCCGGTCCGCCAGATCGACGGCGTCCTCGAAAAGCTGAACGGCGATCTTCCAACGCAGAGCGCGGTAGACCTTGCCCATGTGCACCATCGTCATGCATTCCCACAGCGGGTCGCGCAGGTGGCGAGCCTGGACCAGCAGCTCCCACAGGATGCGCGCGGCCTCGCCGTACTGGCCCCTGTCGGCCCTGGATTTAGCCTCCAAGGTTTCGCGAAGAAACCTCTCGTTTTCCTCGTTGTTCGCGGGAGCGAATTCCACGTTCCATTCCATGACAATCCTTGATCAGCTTGGTTTCTCGTTATCTCCCAACACCCCTATTCGCTTGTTGCGATCGTTACCGCGCGCGTCACCTTTCAGGCTTCACCATCCAGGCGTTTGTAGGCCATGTGGTGAAACCGAGCCGGGTGGGTCGCGGGCTTGTGTCGCTTCATCGGCGCGATGCCGCGCATCAGGTCCAGTCGGCCGAGCTTCTTCAGCCGATTGTAGATCAGCGTCCAGGCGCAGTCGGTATCGGGATTGACCTCGCACTTGCCGTGATTGGTGCCGCCGCAGGGACCGTTGACCAGTCCCTTGGCGCACATCGTCTTGGGACAGATCCCGCCCGTCTGGTCGAGCACGCAATCGGAGCAGGCCACGCAGCGCTGCTGCCACTCGCCCGCTCCCAGGGCCACGCCGATGAAACGGGTGTCCAGCGCGGGAAGCACCCGGGTGGTGTCGTAGCGCTCGGCCAAGTACTGCACGCCGGCGCCGCAAGCGGTGGACAGCAACGCGTCGTAATCGTTGACGCGCGCGGCGATCAGATCCAGGTACTCCCTGTCGCACTGGCGGGTCAGCGTCACCTCGTCGAACACCTGGTCGCGCCCCTCCGCCCGCGCCTTGAGCCTCAGCTCCTCGGCCAGGATCTGCACCTCCTTGTCTCCTCCGGCCAGGCAGACCGCCACGCAGGTTCCGCAACCGACGACCAGCACCCTGGGGTACGGTGCGATCATCTCCTCGATTTTCGCGATCGGCTTTCGTTCCGCAACGATCATTTTCCGCTCCCGTTCTTCAAACCGCTCTGCTCGAGCAGCGCGGGTATGTGCTTGTCCCAGCCCAGCGCCATGATATGCACGCCCTGGCACATGGGCCGTATCTCGCGGATCAACTCCGCGGCGATCTCGATGCTGACCTTGGGCCTGTCCCTCTTGTCCGTTTTATCCATGCAGTCGATCAGCTGCTGGGGAACGTTGACTCCGGCCACGTTCTTGTTCATGAAGCGGGCCATGGCCGCGCTCTTGAGCAGGATGATACCGAGCAGGATGGGCACACCGGCCTTGTCGGCGTGTTCGTAGAAGCGCTTCCATTCCTCGACCGAGAATACGGCCTGGGTCTGGAAGAACTGAGCGCCGGCCGCGACCTTCTTGTCGAACTTGATCAACTGCGGTTCCAGCGGGTCCGCGCCCGGCGCCACCACCGCTCCCTGAAAGATCTCGCTGGGCACTCCGTCGAGCTTCTCGCCCGCCAGATCCACCCCGCTCTTGAGCGCCGCGACCGCCTGCAAGGTGCCGACCGAATCCAGGTCGAACACGGGCATCGCCTCCGGATGATCGCCGAGACTGGTGTGGTCACCGGTGAGGCACAGCGTGTTACGGACCCCCATCACGTAGGCCGAGAGTATCTCGCTCTGTATCGCCAGGCGGTTGCGGTCCCGGCCGGTGATCTGAAAGATCGGCTCCAGGCCGTGCTCGATGAGCTTGTAGGACATCACCAGCGAGCTCACGCGCATCACCGAGGCCTGGTTGTCGGTCACGTTGTACGCCAGCAGTAGATCCTTGAGCGGTTCGACCTCCTCCAGCGATCGGTCCACGTT
>JBDRBC010000347.1:0-9891 GCA_043823125.1 bacterium
ACTATTTGAAGATCTCCTTGCGCCGCAGCAGCATGAACCCCAGAAAGGTAGCCACCGTCAGCACCCCCAGCAAGACCAGTGCGGACTGCCACTCGGGAATGGGTTCTTCATGCAAAAGCGCTTGCTTCAATTCCTCGAGCAGATTGGGGATATCCCGGGTCCCCTCGGTCCGGTTCTGCACCAGATTGCGCAGATGGAACACGATGGTCAGTTCCTTCACCCGTTGCGGGGCGGGGCTGGTGCCGACGGACTCCCAGCCGAAAACCCAGAGCACCGACAGCAACATCGGTTTACGTAGAGCAGTGCCGACACAGGCGAAGATGGCGGTGTAGACCAGGGCGCCCACCGCGATGACGCAACAGTTGCCCACGTAGAGGGTGACGAAGTCCCAGCTGAGGGCTCCCGGGTTCCCGAAGGTCATCACCACGAAACAGATGGCCAGCGACGCCACCAGGAACACCACCGCCACGGTCTGGGCGGCGGCCAGTCGTCCCAGATAGATGGCGCGACGTTCCAGTGGTCGGGTCCAGTAATAGATGATGGTGCCCTCTTCCACCTGCTCGCTGATTGCGGAGATCCCCACCGCCAGAGCAACCACCGCCACCAGGAAGTGGATGTAGAACACTCCGCCGAGGTTGGCCAGCCAGAGGGCGGGAGTAATGAGTCCTTCGTTGTCCAGCAACCGCCAGGCCAGGGTGATGATGACCGGTAAAAGCATCACCAGTCCCAGGGCGATCAGACGCCGACGACGCAACATTTCTCGAAAGGAGAACAGGCCGATCCAGAAGGCGGCAGGCAAGGTGGCCAGAGGCCGATTGGCGCTGACGGGAGAAACGGTTGATCCGGCGTCCTTCACGGGTAACTCCTCGGTCAATCTCCCACCAGATAGTCGAAGACTGCCTGCAACGTATCGTCCATGGTCTGCATCTCGTCGATGGGTAGCTCGTTGTCCAGCAGCCACGACGGCAGTTCCCGATAGAAATCCACGGCGTGATCGGTGCGGGCAACGACGCGACCTCGGCGTCGATCTCGACTCCGACCACGAGATCCTGTGCGGCCAGGAACGAGGCCAGCCTTCTGGCCTCCGGCGAGGTCAGGGAGACGATGGTGGGATGATCGTGAATCTTGTCCCGGATCTCGGTCACATCACCCTCGGCCAGCACCTTGCCGTGATTGATGAGAATGATGGAGCGGGTCATGGCCTCGATTTCGGGCAGGATGTGACTCGAGACCAGCACCGTTTTCCCCCGCCGGCCGAGTTGCTCCACCAGCTCGATGATCTCCTTGCGCGATACCGGATCCATGCCGTTCAACGGCTCGTCCATGAAGATGATTTCCGGATCGTGCGCCAGCGCCTGGGCCAGCTTGATCTTCTGGCGCATACCCTTGGAATAGCCACCGAGCCGACGATTGGCGGCGTCGGACAGGTGGAGCATCTCCAGCGATTGCCTGGTCCGCTTATTCACCTCGGCGGTCTTGTAACCCATCAGCCGTAACATCAGGGCGATGAACTCGGCGCCGGTGAGCCAGTCGGGCAGAACATCGGCCTCGGGACAGAAGCCGATGCAGCGGAACAGCCCCACCTCGCGCCGCAACTTCTTGCCGTGGAGCAAGACCTCGCCCTGGCTCGCCTCGATCATGCCCGAGAGCAGCTTGAACAGGGTGGTCTTGCCCGCCCCGTTGAGCCCGAGCAGGCCTGTGACTCCCGGGCCGACGGTGATGCTGCAGTCGTTGACGGCGATCACCTCGCCGAACCACTTGCTCACCCGATGGGCGACCAGCCTCGGCACGGTTTCGGGAGCGACTTGGGCCACGGCCTCGCTCATGAAACCACCTCCACCGGTCGGATACGCTGTCGCAGCACGACCACGGCGATGACGGTGTACACCACGATGAGCGAGCCGCTCACCCACGGCGAGAAATCGGGATCGGTCTCGGCGCCGAAGAGCCAGGCGCCCGCCTGGAAGTACTGGGCCGGGAAGTCGACGATCCGTAACCAATCGTCCTGCAGGACCACCAGGATGTTGGCGATCTGCTCCGAACCGAGATAGAGCAGAACCCACCCCACCGCAATGAAGACGGCCCGGCGTCCCAGAGCCGACATGGCCAGCAGGATGAGGCTCATGCTGATACCGGCCAGCCCGCAGAAGACGATGGCGCGCAGTGGCGTCAGCAGTAACATGTCCATCCCGGTATTACCCTGCGTGACGAGATAACCGAACAGCGAGAGGATCCAGACCGGAAACAGGGTCACGCAGAAGTAATAGAACAGTATGACCAGCATCTTCCCGAGCACGTAGTCGAACAGGGTGAGCGGCCGGGCGAAATAGAGCGCCAGGCCATTTTCCTCCCGGTCCTTGGCGATGAGCCGGGTACCGATGATGGCGAGCATGATCAGGACGAAGTACTTCTGCCACTTGAGGAACGAGTAAAAGCCGGAGGCGTCCACGGCGACCCAGTTACCACCCACGAGATCGGCGAGTTCACCGAACTTGTACTTGAAATACATGATGCCGCCTTTGACGATGGCGGGCACCCAGGCGATCATCAACAGGAACAGAAAACCACGGCGCTTGAGCGGCTCGGCGATGCCACGGCGAGCGATGACCCACCACGGTGGCGACGTCGTGCTTGCCGAGCGTTCCCAGTGCTTGTAGCCGCGTTCGTAGACCGGCATCCGTTACTCCTCGACCAGCTTGTAGAATACATCTTCGAGGGAGATGGTCTGCCGGCGCAGCCGCCGCAGGCCGTATTCCGTCTCCACCGAAGCCTGCAAGATGAGACTGGCCCCATCGCCGCTGCTCACCGTCACCAGGGCCCAGCGGCCATCCTTTTTGACCGCCGCCCCGGCGTCTCGCAAGCGGGCGAGGAACGCTGCCTCGTCGCCGAATCCCTCCACCTCGTAAATCTGGTGTTCGGGGCGTAGGGTGTGATCGACCTTCTGATGCGTCAGCAACCGCCCCTGCCGCAGGACGATGATCTCCTGGCAGACCGCCTCCACGTCCGGCAGCAGATGGGTGGAGAGAATCACGCCGAGCCCCTTGTTCACGGACAGATCTCGTATAAGCTGCAAGATGGCGATGCGACCCTTGGGATCGAGGCCGCTGGTGGGCTCATCGAGCAGGACCCACTCCGGATCGTGAACCAGGGACTGCGCCAGCTTCAACCGCTGCCGCATGCCTTGACTGTAGTCCTCGCACTTGCGGTACCGCGCCTCGCCGAGGCCGACGTAGTCGAGCATCTCGTGGGCCCGTTGCATGGCGTCCTGTTTCGGCATACCGGATAACTCGCCGAGATAAGAGACCAGGGCGACACCGGTCATGCCGGGAATGATGCCGCCCCGTTCCGGCATCCAGCCGAGACGACCGCGCGCCTGGCGCGGCGTCTTGGCCATGTCGTGGCCGAGCACGACGACTTTTTGCTGCGGCAGACGCAGGTGCCCCAGCAATCCCCGCAACAGGGTGGTCTTGCCCGAGCCGTTGGGCCCCAGCAGGCCGATGGCGCTTTTTTCCAGCCGGAAGGAGATATCCTGCAGCACTGGTTGCCGCAGATAAGCGAAAGTCAGGTTCTGTACCGAGATCGCCATTTGCGTCTGGTTGACTTTGGTTGCTGTGCCGTTCATTATGAGCTTCTTGAGACAGGGGTTCGGGTGTTCAGCGGTATTTCCGGAATTGGTTCCGGGCTTGATTCCGGATTCGATTCCGGAACGACCGGAATATAGACGGACGCACTGAGTGATTGTTTCAAGACCTGGCTTTTTTGCAAGCCTTTTCCTCGCCACAACCCCAGGCAGTAACTGGCGGCGACCTCCCCGCCGTGGACGGTCCCGGTCCGGCGAGTCTTTTCGGACAGGAACAGGAGATCTCATGAGCAAGACCATGATTTTGACTGCGGAAGCGGTCACGGCGGGACACGCCGACAAGTTGTGTGACCTCATCGCCGATGCGATCCTCGATGCCATCATCAGCCAGGATCGGTACGCCCGCGTCTCGTGCGAGGTGCTGGTGACCACCGGCATGGTGGTGGTCACCGGTCAGATCACGACCAAGTGCTACATCGACATCTCCCACATCGTCCGCGAGACTATTCGCCAGGTCGGCTACGACGACCCGACCACCGGTTTCGATTACCAGAGCTGCGCCGTGGTGGTCTTGCTGGAAGAACAGTCCGAAAACGTGGCCGTGGGCGTCGATCGCAAGGGCGCCGGCGACCAGGGCATCGTCATCGGGTACGCCACCGACGAAGGCAAGCGCTTGCCGGTGGATACCCACTTCATGCCGACCCCGGTGTTCCTCGCCAACCGACTGGCCGAAAGGCTGACCGCGGTGCAGGCCACCGGACGGCTACCGTACCTCTACCCGGACGGCAAGACCCAGATCTCGGTGTTGTACGAGAACGAGAAACCGGTGGGCATCACCCACGCCGTGCTCTCCGCGCATCACCGTGCCGACACCAAGCTGACTCAGGTCCGTCGTGATCTCAAACGGTTGGTCATCAAGCCGGTACTCGAACCTACCGGCCTGCTCGGCGAGGAGACCGAACTGCTGATCAATCCGCTGGGCGCCTTCACCGAGGGGGGCCCTCGCGCCGATGCCGGCCTGACCGGACGCAAGATCACCGTGGACTGTTACGGCTCGGCTTGCCCCCACGGCGGCAGCGCCTTCAGCGGCAAGGATCCCACGAAGCCGGACCGGAGCGGTTCCTACGGCGCCCGCTGGGTGGCCAAGAACCTCGTGGCCGCCGGCCTGGCCCACCGCTGCGTGGTGGAGGCCGCCTACGTCATCGGTTTTCCCCAGCCCATCACCTTCGAGGTGAACAGCCTCGGCACCGGGCTGCTCCCGGACGTCAGGCTGTCGGCCATCGCCCGCGATCTGTTCGATCTCTCCCCGGCCGGCATCATCGAGGAGTTGGATCTGCGGCGTCCCATCTTTGCCCAGACCGCGGCCTATGGCCACTTCGGACGCCCCGAGCCCGACTTCACCTGGGAAGCGTTGACCCATCTGGAGGCCTTGCGCGCCCAGCGCCCCAAACCACGTCGCGCCCCGGCCCGGAAGGCCGAGGGAGACAGGTCATGAAAGCACCAAAGAAGTACGGCTTCGCCACCCTCTGCATCCACGGCAAGAAACACCTGGACAAGCACGAGGACGGCCGTCCGATCCGGGCGGTGAGCACCCCCATCTTCCAGAGCTCGACCTTCGCCTTCGAGAGCGCCGCACACGGCGCCGCCATCTTCGCCGGCGAGGACGACAGTTACGTGTATACCCGCCTGGGGAATCCCACCCAGGCGGCGCTGGAAACGGAAATGGCCTATCTCGAGAAGGGCGAAGCGGCCCTGGCCCTGAGCAGCGGCATGGCGGCGGCCACCACGGCGATCCTGACCTGTTGCCAGACCGGTGAACACATCGTGGCCGGCGACACCCTGTACGGCGGCACCCACCAGCTCTTCACCCAGACCTTGCCGCGCATGAACATCGCCGTGACCGAGGTGAATACCCTCGATCCGGAGAACTTCGCCAAAGCCATCACCAAAAAGACACGGCTTATCTATCTGGAGTCGCCCGCCAACCCGACCCTGGTGCTGACCGACATCGCCGCCGTGGTGAAGATCGCCCGTCAGGCCGGGATCCCGGTGCTGGTGGACAACACCTTCTGCACCCCGTACAACCAGAACCCGCTGGAGCTGGGCGCGGATATCATCCTGCACAGCGCCACCAAGTACATCGGCGGCCACGGCGACACGGTGGCCGGGATCCTGGTGAGCAAGCAGGACTGGGTCTTGCGGGCCCGCATGGAGATCCTGCGGGACCTGGGCGGTTGCATCTCGCCCTTCAACGCCTGGCTGTTGCTGCGCGGCCTGAAGACCTTGCCGGTGCGTATGGATCGCCATCAGGAAAATGCCATGGAAGTGGCCCAGTTCCTCAGCTATCACCCGAAGGTCACCGAGGTGCTCTACCCCGGGCTCAAGACCCACCCGCAATACGAGCTGGCCAAGAATCAGCAGCGCGGCTTCGGCGGCATGGTCAGCTTTCTGTTACAGGGTGGCCGTGAGGCGGGCCGGGTGGTCATGGACAATGTCGAACTCTGCACCCTGGCGGTGAGCCTGGGCGATGTGGACACCCTCATCGAACATCCGGCCACCATGACCCACTCCACCTACAGCGAGAACGAGCTGAAAAAGGTCGGTATCGATCCGGCCATGGTGCGATTGTCGGTGGGACTGGAGAATGTGGACGACATCGTCGCCGATCTTCGCCAGGCGCTGGCGCTGATTTGATTCGGGATAGATTCGGAAACTGAGCCAGGAACTGATCTGGAAACTGACCAGGGAACTGAGCCGGGCGCCTTCGTCCCCCCCCTGTCGCGAGGCGAGCTTGGAACACAGACACCGAGCCGGAGTCTGGCTGCTGCTCGTGCTGGTTCTGACCGCTTTACCGGTCGCCGCGAACCAGCCGCTGGCAACGCGGATACCGCCTCCGCCCGGATGCCACCGGGTAGCACTTCCGGCGGACAGTTTCGGCGCCTGGTTGCGTCAGCTCCCACTCAAACCCGGCCGGCCCCCGGTCCACCTGTACGACGGAACACTCAAGGCCCAGCAACACCACCACCACGCGGTGATCGATCGGGACGTCGGCCGCCGCGACCTGCAGCAGTGCGCCGACGCCATCATCCGACTCCGGGCGGAGTACCTGCTTGAGAGCGGCCGCCCGGACGAGATCTGCTTTGCGTTCACCAGCGGCGACCTGGCCTGCTGGCAACAGTGGCGAGTCGGATTCCGACCGTCTGTTCAGGGCAGTGCTGTATCGTGGCATCACAGCGCGACTGCGGACTCCAGCCACGCCAATTTCTGGTCCTATCTAGAATCGGTTTTTCTCTACGCCGGATCCTACTCCCTCTCCCGTGAGCTGGAACCGCTGTCCGACTGGGCTGGTTTGACGGCCGGCGATGTTTTCATCCGGGGTGGATTTCCCGGTCACGCAGCCCTCGTGGTGGATGTGGCCGCAGACTCGCAAGGGCAGATGTTCTTCTTGCTGGCCCAGAGTTTCATGCCCGCCCAGGAGATCCATATCCTCCAGGCGCCCGGAGAGGCCACCAGCCCGTGGTACCCGGTGGTGGACGGCGTGTCGCTCCGGACTCCGGAGTGGACCTTCGAGCCCACCGAACTGCGGCGATTTCCGTCGGCAGCATCAACTCGCTGAGCCGACGGATCGGCTGTTCGCGACCATTCACTGACCTGTCTACTCAACCTCACGAGTAAAACGGCCCCCCTCTTTCGCAACTGTGGTATCATTGAGAGTTCGGATACCGTTCCAGTACCCGCGATACTGTTCAGGCAGGCGGCTCGATGCAACCCAGGCGACGCAACCGACCACCAACCCAACCAACAACGCGATGGCCGACCACGCCGCTCCGGATCGGCGCAGTCTTGTTCGGACTGCTGCTCTTGCTCGGCAGCCAACCGGCAGCGGGCCTGGTGCAATTCGATTTCGAGCAACTGTACTACGTGCATCCCCAGCAACAGATCTGGGACTTCTGTCTGGTCCAGCCGGACAGCACCTGCCACCTGTTCTATTGCGCCGTCCCCGAGGCGACACCCGGCGCGGCCAATGCCGACACCATCTGGCACGCCGTCTCCACTGATCTGACGCACTGGTCCCTGCTCGGACCGGTCCTTCACGGCGGACCCGACTGGTGGGACCGGGAGGCCGTCTGGGCCCCCGATGTGGTCTTCGATCCGGATCGTCAGCTCTGGGTGATGGCCTACACCGGCGTCGATTCACTGATGGTCCAGCGACCGTGCCTGGCGCTGTCGCCGGACCTGACCTCCTGGAGCAAGGAGACGGTGAACCCGGTCTTCGAGCCGGACAGCCTGGTGTACTACTGGAGCCCGCAACAGGCCTGGAGCTCATTCCGCGACCCCTTCCTGTTCGAGGCCGACGGTTTGTGGCATCAACTGAATACCGCCGGCCTCCGGTTGGGCAGCTATCCCGGCTATTCCCGGGGAATCCTCCACCATCTCACCTCGCCCGATCTGAGGATCTGGAGCGATGCCGGGATCTTCTTCGAGCACGACGGCAGCGAACCGTGGCGCGATCTGGAAAGTTGTCAGTACGTGATCCGCGGCGACTGGCACCACCTGTTCGTCACCGAGCTGAACATCAATCAGACGTACAATCCCACCACCCACCTCGTCAGCGAGAATCCGGCCGGCTGGACCATGGCGGAACGCCAGACCATCGACCTGGGCTGGGCCCCTGAGATCGAACCGCTGGCCAACGGCAATGATTGTTTCGCCCGCCTGGCCAAGGATCAGGATCCACGTGATTTCCACTGGTTCATCACTGTGCGTCTCGATACGCTCGTTTTTGCGGATGGCGGTGCCACGCCCCAGATACGGAACACACACCCGCTGGCCGCCGATTGGCTTGTACGCAAGGGAATCAGCGCCGAGGTGAACCCGACCTTCGGCGACAATCCGGTCTGGCGGGACGAACCGTCGTGCGGGCTGGAGGGCAACGGCTGGTTCGGCAGCGCCGAGTACTACCAAGGGCCGCTGTCCGGTCACGGGTCGCCCGGCGGCGTCCTCGGTGATATCGCCACCTGCGAACTCGTCAGCATCCCGTTCGTCATCAGCGGCAACCGGATGCGACTCCTGGTGGGCGGCGGCCACTATCCCCAGACCTGTTACGTCGCTTTGCTGGACGTCGCAGCCGACACGCTGCTCTGCCAAACCACCGGCGACGATGACGATACCATGAGCGAACGGATCTGGAATCTCGAACCGTTCCTGGGTCGTCTGGCGGCCGTCACCATCGTGGACAAGGAGCAAGGTCCCTTCGGGCACATCAACGTGGACTCCATCGAGGAGTATCTCGACCTGACCGGAGTCCGGGACGGCGGGACGCCCACGGTGGGTCGCGACCTCGGACCGCGTCCCAATCCCGCCAATCCGGGTAGTACACTGCAGTTCGTCCTGAATACGGCCGGTACGTGTCGGCTGACGGTTCACGATATCAGGGGCAGGATCGTCTGGCAGCGGCAACTGCCGTGCGCAGCGGCCGGTCTGCAGTCGGTCACCTGGTCAGGCAAAAACAACTGGGGACGGCCGGTCCCCGCCGCCGTGTATCTGTACCGCATCGAACAGGCCGGCCGGCTGGTGGGTCAGGGCAAGATCGCCATCGTCAAGTGATCTTCACTCCCGATACCGCGCCGAATCTGGCCGCGCCGACTCAGTCTCCTCCACCGTAAGGATCGTCCGCGGCCGACTCGGAGCCGTACCCGTTATTATCATATCCCGCCTCGCCTGACCCGAAGTCGCCGTACCCCTCCAGTTGGCCGCCGGGCAGGATCGGCTGGTTGTCGGGATGGCGGGTCTCATTGGCGCTCGTCACCCGGATGGCGGGCAGATCGGAAAACGGACACTTGGTCTGACAGATACCGCAACCGATGCACAGCTCGGGATCGACCCGCGGCTGCTTGAGCAAGCGGATGGTGCCGTCCCGGTCCTGGATCTCCCGCTCGATGAAGTAGATGGCCTTGGTGGGAATGGGGCAGTGCTCCTCGCAGACGATGCACTCCTTCACGTAGGCGTACGGCAGACAGCGGGTGGTGTCGAAGGCGGCCAGCCCGATCTTCACCTGTTTCTTCTCGTCCAGAGTGAGCGGCTGGATGGCTTCCGTGGGGCAGACCTGGCCGCACAGATTGCACCCGTACTCGCAGTAGCCCACGTTGGCGTCGAGCATGGGGGTCCAGACCCCTTCGATGCCCGCCTCGTGCCAGGTGGGGTGCAGGGCGTTGGTCGGACACACCTTCAAACACATACCGCACTGAATGCAGCGTTGCAGGAACTCGCGCTCGGGACGGGACCCGGGTGGCCGGATGAGGGCGGGATTG
>JBDRBC010000348.1:0-24026 GCA_043823125.1 bacterium
GTACTCAAGACAACCGTCGCTCCACGAACGGAGCATCATAAGGCCACATCAATATATTTCGGACTGTTTTTATACGGAAGTGATCATTTTCTTGGTGAGGCCTCCGGGGAGTCTGCCTGGTTGATCTGGGCCAATGCCCAGGTGGCCACCTCCCGGGTCTGTTCGTCGGGGTGTTGCCAGATG
Organism: bacterium; assembly: GCA_043823125.1. Classification (GTDB taxonomy): domain Bacteria; phylum Krumholzibacteriota; class Krumholzibacteriia; order LZORAL124-64-63; family LZORAL124-64-63; genus JBDRBC01. Next base: position 184 of record JBDRBC010000348.1, read on the forward strand.
GCGTACCGAATCCCCGTCACCGCGTGCGACGAACAGGTGGCCACCGGCGGGCCGATCCGACCCAGGGCCCAGAATACCCCGCGTTCAATGGCCCCGGTCTGCAGCATGTCCTCGTGAGTGACCAGGGAGCAAAGGATCGGGAGGAACTGCTCCTGGAATTCCGGCCGCCGGGCCAGGATCTCGCCGATGGCCTCCGGCACGCCGTACGGCACCACCCCGGATTCGTCGCTGAGAGACCACAAGAACTGCTCCAGAAGACCGACGATCTTGCTCCGCTCCAGGATTCCCGGCGTTTCGACCAGGGCGCCCAGGGCGCGAACAGCGTGCCACTTCTCCTGTTCGTCGGCGCTGTAGAGTCGGCCGACCAGAAAACGTTTCACCTTGGCCAGCCGAGCACGCGCCAGTTCGACGACACCGTCGTAATCTTCTCGAGCCAGCAACTGATCTATCTCCCGGCTATTCGCCATGGGCCAGAGCCTCCTCGTCTGCTGATGTTGGTAACGGGGCGGAATCGGCTGGAGGTTCACGGTTTGCCCAGCAACCGGAACATCTCCTGCTTGTACGCCTCCACACCCGGCTGGTCGAACGGGTTGACAGCCAGCAGCCCCCCGCCCACCGCTACCGCCTTCTCGAACAGGTAAATCAAACCGCCGAGGTCCCGGGTCTCGAGTTTTTCCAGCTCGAAGGCCAGGCACGGAACACCGCCGGTGGTGTGGGCCTGACGAGTGCCCAGATACGCCTGCCAGTTGATCTCGTCGAAAGATTTCCCGACAAGGTAATCGAGTCCGTCGGCATCGCCGCCCCCCGGTGTAGCTGGCACCGTCAGCTCGGACACAGCCTGGCGCACACAGAGAAAGGTCTCGAGCAGCTCGCGCCGGCCGTCCTGGATGTACTGACCGAGGCTGTGCAGGTCGGTGGTGAACGACGCCGACGCGGGAAAGATACCCTTGCCTTCCTTGCCTTCGCTTTCACCGAAGAGCTGCTTCCACCACTCCTGGAAATAGTGCAGCCCGCTGTGGAATGTGCTCAGGATCTCGGTGTGGAATCCGTGCTTGTAAAGCGCGAACCGGGTAGCTGCGTAGAGATGCGCCGGATTGGCCCGTAGCTCGTCCGTCTGGCAACGCTCCCGCATGTCGGCGGCGCCGGCCACCAGACCGCGAATGTCGATGCCGGCCACCGCCAGCGGCAACAGGCCCACTGGCGTCAGCACGGAGAAGCGTCCTCCCACATCGTCAGGGATCACAAAGGTCTCGTATCCTTCCTCCCGGGCAAGCCGGCGTAGAGCGCCTTTCTCGGAATCGGTGACGGCGGTGATGCGACGGGCGGCGCCGGCACGGCCATACTGCTCTTCCAGGAGCGTGCGGAAGACCCTGAACGCCACTCCCGGTTCGAGGGTGGTTCCCGACTTGGAGATGACGCAGAGGCGCAGGTCTCGACCCCGAACCCGTTCCAGCAGACGGCTCAGGGCAGCGGAACAGAGCCCGGTTCCGGCGAATAGCAGCTCGGGCGCTTCCTGGTCCGCACCGAGAGCCTCCAGAACCGCGCGGGCCCCCAGATACGAGCCCCCGATCCCGATGACGACATAACATCCGGCAGCGTTCCGCGCCCGGCGAGCGGCGGTTTCGAGGGCCTCGAATTGCCTGGCCTCCTGAGCAGCCGGCAGATCGAGCCAACCGAGATAGTCGGCACCCGGACAGTTCCCGCTGGCCAGCTCGTCCACCACGGTGGCGATGGCTGGCGCCAGGTCATTCACTGTGCCAGCAGGGAGAAAAGATTCCGCTCCTGTGCAGTCCAGTCGGATCCCGTACTCACTCGATTTCACCGCAAACTCCTCTTTTGTTTTGACTAATTATCTTGCTTTTTCGCTTTATGGCAGTGTTCAGTTGGCGGTACAATATGGTAGTATTATTGTATACCAACTTACACTGCAGCAGCATACACGGGCTTCGGGGAGTTGCAATGGACGTTTTCAGGCGCATGATCTCGGCCGGGTCGGGCCGAAAGGGGCCCGCTCGCCTTTTCTGGGCGGTGGTTCTCTGCTGTGTCTGGGGACCTTGGGGGCCGGTCCAGGCCGAACCCCAGCATGCTGGCGAGTCTATTCCGCCAATGACCTGCAAGTGCCTGTCATCAGTCCTCCCTGCGTCCCCCGCTGGGGGCAAGATGCCCATCCCGGACCCACGCCAGGAACAGTACGACGTCCAGCACTATGATCTCTGGTTTTTCATCAATCTGGAGAACGAATACGTCTGGGGGCGCAACTCGGTTCTATTCGAAGCGGTGGCTGATCCGGTCCGTGAAATCGTGCTCGATTTCCTGGACGGGCTCTCGGTGACCTCGGTCATCGTTCCAGGTTTTTCCGGCCCGCGCGAGTACACTCACGCCGATGATCTCCTGGTGATCCAGCTGCCGGAACCGCTGCCAGCCGGTGAACCCGGTAGTGTCTTCATCTACTTCGAGGGAAAGCCGGAACCGGAACAGCTCCTGGGATTCAAGATCACGACCTTGCCCAACGGAAACCGTCTCGCCGCCACCCTCAGCCAACCGTGGAGCGCCCGTTCCTGGTGGCCGTGCAAGGACACACCGACTGACAAGGCGACCTTCAGCACGACCATCTACGTTCCCGAGGGCATGACCGCAGTCTCCAACGGCACCTTGCAGTACGCTCCGGGCAAGGTCGGCGAGGCGCCACTCGGCCGGCCGGAAGACGATCCACTCTGGCTCGCCACTACGCCACTCGGTGACCAGGACAAGCTCTACGTGCCGTTCTCCTGGTACGAGTCCTATCCCATCTCGACCTACCTCTTCTCCCTGGCGGTGACCGAGTATGTGATCCTCGAGGACGAGTACGTATCCGAGGACGAGCCGGTCCCGCTACGCCACTACGTCTACCCCGAACTGGTGGACAATGCCTTGCTGGACTTCGCCGTCCTGCCGGAGATGATGGCCTTTTGCGAGGATCTGTACGGACCATATCCCTTTGCCGGAGAGAAATACGGCATGGCGATCATCGAATACGACGGCGCCATGGAGCACCCAACGGCCACTTCGCTGGGATCGGTGATGGTGACCGGAGACGGTTTCTTCGAGTCACTCATCCTGCACGAGCTGGCGCACCAGTGGTTCGGCGATCTCATTACTCCGACGGACTGGACTCACACCTGGTTGAACGAGGGCTTCGCCACGTACACGGAGGCGCTCTGGTCCGAGTACAACCTGGGCTCGGACGAACTCAAGGAGTTCATGCGCCGTCGTAACCATTTCGACGCCTGGGACGGTCCGCTGGTCCGCGAAGACGATCAGGACTCGGCCAACTACTACTTCAACAACATGGTGTATTTCAAGGGCGCCTGGTTGCTGCATATGTTCCGACATCACCTGGGCGAATCGATGTTTTTCGACTGCCTCCACACTTACGTCGACCATCCGGCCTTTCGCTTCGGGACGGCCAACACCAAAAACTTCGTCGAGACCTGCGAGTCCGTGGTCGGCCGCGATCTGGACTGGTTCTTCGATCAGTGGCTCTACTGGCATGTCTACCCCATCTACGAGATCACCATCAGAAACCGTATGGAGTCGGGGCCGGGCGCGGTGGATATCGCTCTGCACCAGATTCAGGAACCGGATTCACTGTATGGCGACACACCGTTCCAGATGCCGGTGGATCTGTTGATCTCATACGGCGGCAAAGATACCTTGGTGACCGTGCTCAACAACGAACGAATACAGGTCTTCCGGTTTTTACTGGACGAGCCGGTGGACGGTCTGGTCATGGATCCCGACGGCTGGTACCTGCACTGGAACCGGGTGCTGGTGGGGGTGGATAACGGTGCGGGCCCGCCGGACGGGCCAGTGCGGCTGCTGTCCACCGCGCCGAATCCGTTCAATCCGTCCTGCCGTCTCAGCTGGGAATCGGACCTGCCCGGTCAGGACAGCATCGCCATCTTCGATATGCGCGGCCATCTGGTGACCTCCCAGTGCTGGCCGGCACGCCCGGCTGGCACCCGGCAGTTCACCTGGGACGGACGGGATCCGAGCGGGAAGGAGTGCGCCTCGGGCGTCTACATCTTCACCATTCACTGCCAGGTGGAAAACGACGACGGGGACGGAACACCAAGACAGTTGACGGGAAAACTGACCCTCAATCGTTGAGACCGGAGAGACCGATCAGGCCCGGTCCTTCACTCCCCGCTCGACTCCGCCGGATCAGATCAACACCGAGTCCACCACAACCGACCAAACTTGAGACAGAACGCCACATCGGCAAAGTCGCCAGCCGATGCTTTTTTCTATATTCCGTGACCCCTGGTTGACAAGCCTCGCGATTGACTTAGGCTTGTGGACGATCAGGCAAGGTCGGAAGTGACGGCCGAACCCCACGGGACTCGAGTAACCCAGCCCCCACGAGGAGACCGTCGTGGCCCACGCCACACCCGTCATCGTCGCCAGTTATGCGGAGATCGCCCTCAAGGGCAAGAACCGACATACGTTCATGCGGCGGTTGCTGAACAACCTGCGCTCGGCACTCGCCGGGGAGCAGGTGGCGAGCATCGATCACGTGGAGAGTCGCCTGCTGGTGTCTCTCGACGATCCCGCCCGGACCGAGGCCGTGCTCGAAAAGATGCGTCGGGTATTCGGTCTGGCATCGGTCTCACCCGCCGTACCGATCCCACGTTCCGAGGTTGACGAGAAGCTGGATAGTATCGGTGCCGTGGCAGCGGAACTCGCCCTGGCCGATAAGGGCGACGCCCGACACTTCAAGGTGAAAACCCGGCGGTCCGATCGGGCATTTTCCCGGAACTCGCCGGAGATCAGTGGGATCGTCGGCGCGGCCGTGCAGGCGGCCGTCGATCTGCCCGTGCGGCTGGCCCGACCGGACCTCACCGTCCATGTTCTGGTCCTCAAGGAGAAGGTCCTGGTGTTCACGCGCAAGCTCCGGGCGTTCGGCGGTTTGCCGGCGGGCACCGGCGGTCGGGTGACGGTGTTGCTCTCGGGAGGAATCGATTCCCCGGTGGCGTCGTGGTTGCTCATGAAACGCGGCTGCGTGCCGAACTTCGTGCACTTCTACACCGGGCGCACTGCTGCAGAAGCCGACACCGACAACATCAAGCAGCTCGTGAGCATCCTGGGACGGTATTCGCCGATACCGCTGACGCTGTTTCTGGTACCGGTCTACGGGTACGAAATACGGGCCATCGGCCAGATCTCCACCAACTTCGACATGGTGATGTTCCGTCGTTTCATGGTGAAGTGCGCCGAGCGGATCGCGCGGCAAACCGACTGTCTGGCCCTGGTCACCGGTGACAGCCTGGGACAGGTGGCAAGCCAGACCCTGTTCAACCTGGCCGCCATCTCGCCGGATGTGCAGCTCCCGATCTTTCGCCCGCTCATCGGCCTCGACAAGATCGAGATCACGGACCGGGCCAAGGAGATCGGGACCTACGAGACCTCCATCCTGCCGTATCGGGACTGCTGTTCCATCCGTTCGCCGCGGCCGATCCTCAACGCACGTGCGCATGATGTGATGCAATACTCGGTACAGATGGATCTGGACGGGGCGGTGAGCGAAGCCATCTCGGAAATGAAGAAATTGGTCCTCAGCGGTGAATAGCACCCCTTGACAGGCCCCCGTCTCAATCCGTATCTCTATGCAGGTCGAAAAAATAGATGCCACATCGCCTGGGCTCGGTTGGTCGCCACAAAAGTGATTGTGCTGCTCACCCCACCGATTGGGTCCAGGCTCTTCTTTGGAGCGAAATCACGTTTTATCAGACTCATACGCTTTTAACCAGATGTCCATTCATGATATAGGAATATTGTCACATTTAAAACAGTATCGAATTAATTTAAGCAGTATTCAGCGGTTAATGACGGGTGATTTATCGCGAATCCGTGATAATTGCTTGCAAATTATCCTGGATGTGATAGAATCATTCCACATCCAAGATAGCTGGTTTAGCCAGTTGACTCGAGTCCCTGTCCGGTTCAGTTCGCTGAACGTCTCGCCTACCGACAGGGACTCTTGTTTTTATCCCGCAAGCTCCCGGATCTCAGTATACTCGTTTAGCCGCAGCGAATCGCTCCTGCCACCACGGATTGGTCAGAGCAACGATCTGAACCGGTTTGCCCCGACGGGGCGCATGGATGAACTCGTTGTCGCCCATGTAGATACCCACATGCGAGACTCGATTTCCATGGATCCGATAAAAGAGCAGGTCCCCCGGTTGGAGCTCCCGTAAACGGACGGTGTGACCCGATCGGAACAGGCCCTTCACTGTCCGGGGCAGGTTGATTCCCTGCTGGCCGTACACGTACTGCACCAGTCCCGAGCAATCGAAACCGGCGGTGGGCGTTTCTCCCCCGTGCACGTAAGGCCGCCCGATCTGCTCCCGGGCCATGGTAGCCGCCGCATAACCTGCACTGAGACTGCCAAGTACCGAGTCACCCGGCTGTTCACCACCGCTACCGCGGCGATGGACTTTCCCTGACTGCTGGATCGAGCCATCTGCCGGCCGATCATCAGAGTCGGTATTCCGGGATCGATCCACCTGTGAAGTGGCGACACTGCCGGATCCGCCCGGCTTGTTCTGAACCCGTTTGGGAGAGGCACAGCCGGCGAAGACCAGACAGCCCATCAGCCAGACGAGGCCGAGAAGTCGTACCCAGCCGGCGGGGAACCCAGCAATGATCCTTCCAGAATTCTCGTATGGCACAGCGAGCCTCCTACTGGCACTGCCGTGGTAGGGAGCCAGCATTGTACGGATGAGTTTCGAACTTGGCAAGTCTCGGCCGAATCGCCTATCTGATCAGCTGTCCAGTTCTACATGTCGCAGAGTATCAACTCAAATCACGACCGGAATGCTTCGACCTGGATGGACTTGTCGGGACCACCGTACTACCTTAGCTCCACCATGAATGAAAACGCAGCAGACAACAGTGAGATCATCGAGACCGTCATCACCAAGCTGGTCACCGGCGGCGCTGGACTCGGCCGCCATGAAGGACAGGCGGTCTTCGTACGCGGCACCGCCCCCGGCGACACGGTGCGGGCGCGGGTTGTCATGCGCAAAAAGGGGTTTATCGAGGCGGAGCTGGTGGAGCTGGTCGATCCGGGTCCGGATCGGCAAGAGCCGCCGTGTCCGCACTACTCCGTCTGTGGCGGATGCGACCTGCAGCACCTCACCGACGAGGCCCAGCAACGTCTGAAGACCGACATCGTGGTGGACTGTTTCCAGCGGCTGGGCCAGATGGATATATCCGACCGGATCACTCCGCCGGCAGTGGCCGGTCCATCCCTCGGCTATCGCAACAAGATCCGGCTGTTCGCCAGCCCCACCGGCCAGTATGGATTGGTGCGCAAGCGGAGCAATGAGGTCGTCCCGCTGGATACCTGCTTGCAGATGCCCTCCAGGTTCACCGACGAGATCCTGCCCTGGCTGCGCACGCTGCCGCCCATGGAACAGATAGTGCTGCGTCTGGACAGTACGGGCGATTTCCTCTGTTCGCTGTTCGGGCGTCCCAATCGCGCCCGGGTTCTCAAGCAGATAATCGGTGGGTTGTCATCGAGTGAACCACCCCTGGCCGGATGCCGCGGCCTGCTGTTCAACAATCTCCCCCTGTGGGGCCGGGATTATCTGGTGCACCGCGTGGCCAACAAGAACTACCGGGTCGGCGTTCTGAGTTTCTTCCAGGCGAATCTGGCCGAGGTGGAGGCCGTCATCGCCGCCATCAAGTGCTGGTTGGCGGCGAAACAGGCACCGGCTGGTTGGCTGGCCGACCTGTTCTGCGGCGTCGGTCTGTTCAGCCTTGCCCTGGCGGACCGGTTCGATGGATTGCTCGCCATCGACTCGGATGAGTATGCCATCCACGATGCCCGCAATAACGTCCAGCGCGACAGCGAGGCGCGCGACAAGGTGACCGTGCGGCAGGGAACCATCACCGGCCTGCTCAGCAGTGCGAATCCACCCGCCATTCCAGATGCGGCTCGGGAGAGTCTCTGCTGTCTCGTGGATCCGCCCCGTCGCGGTCTGGGCGAATATGCCTGCGCCACACTCTTGAAACTACGGCCTCGGGACATCATCTATCTGAGCTGCGATCCGGCCACCCTCGCGCGCGACGCACAGGTCCTCTGCAAGGGCGGTTACGAGTTGCAACGAATCCAGGTCATCGACATGTTCCCCCGGACCGCCCACATCGAATCCCTGGTGTTTTTCACTGCCTGACCGGATCGATCTGCATTTGTTTGGCCTTCTGTATTTATGAGCAATTTTGTAGTATAATTTCCGTAATATCAGCACCCGTGGGACCGGCGGCCACATGTGATGTGTTGCCGCCGACTTTTCTCGTGCCCCCCCTGAAGCCAAAGGATTGATGCATGTCTGGTTTTCTCGAATTCCACCACACCCCGCTCCGAAGTCGCCGGCTGCTGACCGGCGTTTTTCTCTGCCTGGCTGTCCTGTGGCTGGCTCCAGCTCCACTTCAGGCCCAGGGACTCGAGCTGGGCGGCTGGCAGATCAAGCAGTACTCCTCGGACCAGACGTTCACCATCCCGGCCGGTACGGTGATCCAGCCGGATGGATATCTCATCCTGTCGCGATTCGCCACCCAGTCGGCATTCGAGGCTTTTTACGGGGTCACCCTCGGCTCCAACGTGCTCTATCTGACCAATCCCGTGGACAACCCGGCGCTGCCCATGATCAACGGCGACGAGACCTACGAGCTGCTCGACGCCTCGTTGGCGCTGGTGGATGGCCCCACACCGGCTCTCACCACCCTGTACAGCGCCCATCACCGTGACGATCCCGAGGCCAGTCCCTGGACCGTCATCGACAGCAATCCCACGCCGGGCTCCGGTGTGGAGGCCCAGGACGCCGTCTACTCCGGTATGGTAATCAGCGAGGTGAACGACGCCAGCGGCGGCGGAAACTACATCTACGAGTTCGTCGAGTTGTACTACGATCACGACGCCGGCAGCAGTAATCTCCCCCCGGTGATCAGCGGCACCGGACATCTGCCAGCCACGCCCGCGGGCGGCGACGACATCACCGTATCGACCACCGTGGTCGACCCGGACGGCAGCGTGACAGAGGTACTTTGCTACTGGCGTTACGACAGCGGCAGCTTCAGCTCGGCGGCCATGAGCGGCGCCGGTGACGCGTACAGTCACACCTTCATCTCGGTGAGTGGTGATCACCTGTTCCAGTACTACATCACGGCCGAGGACGACGAGGGCGCCCTCGTTTCCGATCCCGGCAGCGCCCCGTCCAGCGTCTATTCGGTCTGGATCCAGGGCACGTTGCCGGCCGGCAACGTCATCCTGTTCGATCACGCCCATGATCAGGACGCCGGCAGCGACGGCAACTGGCGCATCGACGACAACTTCCCCTATCCGCTCCCTGCCGCCCCCACCAGCGAAACCGAGTGGGACGGTCAGCTCTCCGCCTGGGCCTTCGAGCTCTACCAGGCCGGCAATACGTTACGGAGCAACACCACGGCCCTGGACGCTGCCCAGCTGGCGGATGTGGATCTGCTGGTCATCGTCGAGCCGCAGAACCAGTTCTCGGCCGCCGAGATCGCGGCCATCGGCGACTGGGTACACGCGGGCGGCAGTCTGTTCGTGGTGGCCAACCACAACGGCAGCGACCGGAACAACAACGGCTGGGATTCGGCCAGCATTCTCGGCGGCTATACCTACCCGCACATCCAGGACCCGGTGGGGACGGATACTGAGACTTTCTGCGGGGCGCTGTTCGGCCTGCACTTTCACGTGAAGGACGAGGGCAACAACGGCATCACCGGTACCTTCAGCAACGTCGACACGGATCCGACCAATCCCCTCATCAACGGGGCGGCCGGTCCGGTCAACGCAGTCATCTACCACGTGGGGAATGTCATGTCGTTGTGGCCCACGGCCAATCCGGATCTGAGCGACGTGGCCGGACACATCTGGAAGGACGGGGACACGGGGAATCCCGACGTGAACATCGCCGCCTGGTCTCGCTACGGACAGGGCAAGATCGTCGGCTTCGGCGACTCCTCCACCTGCGCCGACGGTACCGGGTCCGAGCCGCACGCCAACAACTGGAACGAGGCCGGTGGGGACAACCGGGAGTTTTTCTTGAACGCCACCTGGTGGTTGCTGGATGATGGCCTGTCTGGAGTGGACGAAGGTGGATTGCCCGGTCCGGACTTCGGTCTGCAGCTCGCTGTCCGGCCCAATCCGTTCAACCCGAACACGACGATTCATTTTTCCTTGCCAACGGCCGCTGCGGCCGAGGTGATCGTGTTCGATCTGCGGGGACAACAGGTGCGGACCCTGGTGAACGTTCAATTGAGTGCGGGCCCGCACAGCGTGACCTGGAACGGTATCGACAGTTCCGGCCGTCACGCCGCCAGCGGTGTCTATCTGGTCCGGGCCAGTGGCGGCGGTCTGGTGGCGTACACCAAGATCTCGCTCATGAAGTAGGAGGAGCCGTTGAGTGAGCGGCGGACTACCCCGGCGCCCGAGCAGCCGGAGGGGGCACCCAAACTCGAAAACGTCGTTTTCGTTCTGAGCCACACCACCGAGCCGGCGAACATCGGCGCGAGCTGTCGGGCCATGAAAACCATGGGCCTGCAACGGTTGCGTCTCATCAATCCGTTGAATCCCCAGGGACGTTCCGCCCGGTCGTTGGCCCACGGCACCACCGACGTGCTCGAGGCCGCGGAGCTGGTCAGCGATGTGGAAACGGCGGTGGCGGACGCCCACGTGGTGGCCGGCACCACCGCTCGCCGGCGCACCATGCGGAAACATGCGTTGCTCTCCCCCCGGCAACTGGCCGAACGACTGATCCCGCTCACGGCGGAAGGCACCGTGGTGGTGATGTTCGGCACCGAGCGGACCGGGCTGACCAACGACGAGGTGGACATCTGCCGCTATATCTCCGCCGTGGACACGTCCCCTGCGCAACCTTCCCTGAACCTGTCCCAGGCGGTCATGCTGTATGGCTGGGAAATCCGGCAAGCGTTCCTGCGGGCAACGGCTCCCGGGCGGGAAGTCCCGGCAGTGGACGAATCGGCGGCGCAACGGTTCGTGTCGACGGATCCGGACAGCCGGCGCCCCGAGATGAGCGTCCAGCACCCCCACCGTTCCACCAGACTGCCGAATCAGTTCGAACTGGACATGACCTATGCCCATCTCGCCCACGCCATGGAGGCCATCGGATACAGTGAGTTCGAGCGGCGCAAGTTCTTGACCTACCTGCGCCAGCTCCACATGCGAGCCGGTATCGTGGATTGGGAGCTGCAGATCTATCATCTACTGGCGCGTCGGATCCTGAAGATCACCGGGCGGGACAAGTTCGAGGGGGATGGGTAGCTGCTGTCAGAAATACCGTCGGGCCGAGCGGGAAGTCCCTCTCGGCCCGAAGTCGAGTCGCGGTAATCGAGTCAGGTCTTTGTCAGGTCGTTGACTGCAGACGTAAGGTGATTCATTTCACCGATCAGCATGGACACCAGTTCTCGGGTGGCTTCGAGTTCTCCGTCCCGCGCCAGGTGTTCGATGGACTTGCAGATCATGAACAGCCGCTGGGCGCCATAGGTACTGGCGGCACCCTTGAGACTATGGGCATTCTTGGAGAGGGCGTCGCAATCGCCGGCCTGAAACGCTGACTGGATATCGTCCAGCAACGGCGGTAGATGTTGGATGAACAGATCACGGAGTTCCCTCAGGATTTCCGGCGCATCGCCGAATTCATCGAGCAGGCGGCTCTGGTCGAGAACGGGAACGTCGGTGTCGATTACGAGCTGATCCGTTGCCAAGATGATCTCCTTTGCCACGGGCCGGTTCATTATTCGAGGAGTCTTTTATGAGTTATCGACTGCGGCAGGCGAACTTGAACCTTTTCCTGGCGCTGATCTGTATTTGCGGCGGATTGTTCTCAGGCTGCGGCGATGGCGGTTCGGACCGGGGTGACGCAGAATCCTTGCCACCGATTCCGCCGCCTAATTACGAATTCGAAGCCGCTGCTTCCCACATCCTGTTCCGGTACGCAGGCTGTGTCGGCTGCCCCCGCCACATCACTCGCGACCGCACCGAAGCCCAGAACCTGGCCTATCAGGTACACATGCTGGCCCACGAACGGGGCGCCGACTTCGCCGAGCTGGCGCGCGAGTATTCCGAAGACGAGGTCACCAGACCCAAGGGTGGCTTCCTGGGGGTGTTCCGTCGCGGCCAGATGGTGCTGGCTTTCGATGTCGCGGTCTTCAGGCTGGAGCCCGACCGGACCGGCGGTGTGGTGGAGACCGAATTCGGTTTCCACATCATCAAGCGCCACCCCATTCACCGGGTCCGCGCCGCCCACCTGCTCATCGCCTGGCGCGGCGCCACCAACGCCTCGGCCGCCGTGACCCGCACCAAGGCGCAGGCGGCCACCCTGGCGGAAGAAGTACACCGGATGGTCAGCAAAAAAGGCGCTGACCGTTGCGAGCTCGTGCGCAAATACTCCGACGACGTCAACAACCGGACCACCTGTGGTGATCTGGGCGTGGTGCAGACCGGGTTCCTCGATCCGGAATTCGAGAAGGCGTTGTTCTGGCTCCGACCGGGGAAGGTATCCGAGGTGGTGGAAACCGAGTACGGTTACCACATCACCTGGCAGCAACCGTGATTCCCGCCTGTTTCCCGACGATTCCTCTGCCCGAATAAACGAACGAGGGAGGTGACGGTCATCACCTCCCTCGCTTGGCTGGGTCTCGGGATCCAGGCGCTGTAGTTCCGCTCTGGCTTCGCCCCCAGTCTGGAAACGTCAGCTGTCCGGCGCGAGGTGGGGTGGACAGCCGACGCTCACGTTGAAACTTACCGGTACAGGGTCTTGACTTCGCCCCAGCTCGTGGCGTCGTCATCGGTCACGACGCTCAGGAACGAGGTCCAACCGCTCACCGCGGTAAGCGCGCCTTCGCAGTCGGAAAGCAGGATGCCGCCCTCGTCCGGATTCGCGACCACGCGGATCGAACCGTTGGTGATCAGCTCGTTGCCGGTCCACAAGGTCAACACGGCGCCCAGAACGTTCATGCCCAGGTAACCACAGCGGCAATCGCTGAAGCCGATGGCCACACCCTGATCGGGCTCACCCATCTTGATGGCGTTGGGATACTCGGCGGCCATGATGTGGATACGCTCATCCAATTCCAGCTTGAAGGCCATCCCACCGACCCACTGGTCCGCGTTGACAGCATAGACATAGGCGGTGTGATACTGGGTCAGGCCACCTTCGAGTTCAACGACGGACTGGGTAGCGCCCTCATCAAAGAAGACACCGATGCCAGGGCCGTGGAACTGCGCAAAAGCGCTGCTGGCCAGACAAACCACTGCGATCGTCACGATGATGCTTTTCCAAGACTTCATTGCTCCAGATCCTTTCACTCTACGGGTTAAACTGAAAAATCCTCAGGCCGAAACCGGAAATCTTGCTGTGCTCTCGCCGGACCGGTCCCCCTTCCTCGCGCATTTCCCGGGGGTATCGCGGATCCAGCATCGACACCTTCCTCCATTCCGTGACCACGGCCTGCAACAGGTTGGCTCTCCACAACCACAAACACATATCGGCCTCCGATCATGAGGACTTAAGCAGATTTCTGAGAAATTTCTATCTATGGAGCTGTCTTATGGGAAATAATCAGAAGTAATGAGGGAACGTGACAAAGGTATGCTGCTGTAATTTGTTGTCAGGTAGGCATTTCTCCCGCCAAACGACCACCAATCAGGTGAGCGATCCCGAGGGTCTGTCGCCGAACGAAAATATCCACGAATCCCACTTCCCGCATGACTTCGGTGAGCTGGGTAGGCGTCAAGAACTCGTCCATGCTGTCACAGAGATACGCATAGGCGGCGGAATTCCGCCCGGCGAGTCGGCCGAAGAATGGCAACACGGTATGGAGCAGCCAGCGCACTCCGCCCGGTGGCCCCCGATGATTTTCGCGGGCGTTGGGATCGGCGCGGAAGAAATCGAGGATCAGGAGCTGGCCTCCTGGACGCAGCACCCGCAAGACCTCGCGGAGTCCACGCCGAATATCGGCCAGGTTACGCACACCGAATCCCACCGTCACCGCGTCGAAGACCGCCGCGGGGAACGGCAGGTCCAGGACGTCCGCGGCCGACAGTTTGATCCGGCTCGCGGGTCTGTCGGGAGAATCAGCCATTGCTTCGCCATTGTCTAAAGACAAACGTCCGATCTTTCGCGAGGCCAGCAGCAGCATCTCGGGACAAAAATCGGTGGCCAGGATCAGGCGCCCCTTGCCGGCCTCCGCGCAATCGAGAGCCAGGTCACCACTGCCGGTACAGAGATCGAGAACCGACGTCGCATTGGTATCGATGCAGCGGACCAGATCCCGGCGCCAGGCGCGATCCCGATTCAAGCTCAGGAAGTGATTCATGAAGTCGTATACGGGGACGATCCGCGCGAACATGGTCCGGACCGCACGACCGTGACGCCGTGGATCGGACACGACCCAGGTCTCCCGTGAGCGACGATGCAGATCCTGTGTCATACGGGAATCCTCTTCACCCCGGCGACCGGCAAGCTGTCCGCGTGGTTCATTCCGCTGGTGCTTCTCGTCCCAGATCTCCCGTTCGGGCCAGATGTCGTTGAAGTGCTTGCTCCAGCGGTGCAGGACCTGGCCGTCCATGTCGCGCAGATGCGCCTCGGCCGCCCGGCGCCGGTGGTATCACCATCGCGTCGATTCCACCGCGAAAGCCAAGGTAGGGTAACGAAACCAGTGCAGCAAGGGCTCGTTCGGGCGTCACTTGAGCAACGTCAATCGCCTGGCGTCGGCCACTGTCTGCCCGTCCAGGTAGAGACGGTACACGTACGTCCCACTGGCCACAGGGGCCCCCACACGATCCCGGCCGTTCCAGACGAGGCCGCCACCACCGGCAGCTCGCTCGCCGCCGTCCAGCTTCTTCACCAGGGCGCCACGCAGATCGAAGATCCTGATCTCCACGCGACCGGCGCGTGGCAGAAAAAAGCGGAACTCCGTGCGGGGATTAAATGGATTGGGCACGTTGTAGAGAACCGGACCGTCCGCCGTCGGGACGTGGACCTGGTCCTGATCGTCGCTGCCATTGCCGACCCCCGTGCCGTGCAGGGAAACCGTGATGAGCCCTTCGTCCGGATCGTCACTCCGGATGGAGAGCCGCGTGAAGTAATCGATACCGTTCGTGGGTAAAAAACCGACCGGCACCTCATGGGACTCGCCCGGCTCCAGGCTGAACAGTCGGGTATCCACGGTAAAAACGGGGTGGGCCGTGGACAGCTCGGTGATGTTCAGATCGTATGGATGGCAGCCGCTGTTGGTCACGGTCAGGTACCGGATGGAGGGAACGGGAGCGCCCACGGGATATTCGCCGAAATCGATCTCGAACGGTTCGGTATCGATGTCGGCGGCCGGAATCACCTCCAGTACCGTGGGCAGACTCAGCAGTCCATTGACCGGATCGTTGCTGGCCACCATCAGCTGGGTGGACCGGTATGGATTACAGAAGTCGAAAGCGCGAAACCTGACCTGCACCGTGAGACTGTCACCTGGCGCCACGCTGCCGCTGGCCGGCACGGGGACGGCCCACGGCACCAGCGGCTCCGTGAAAAGCGAGAACTGGAGCGGATACCCGCCCCGGTTTTTCAGGGTCAGGGGACGCACTCCGCTCGATCCCGTCAACAGGCTGATGGACACGGTATCCGGAGCCAGCTCGATGGCTGCAGGCGTGACGCCGGAACCGGTCAACGGAATGGACGGCGCCGGTTCGTCAGGATCGTTGCAAACGAGGCCGAGTCGGCCTGAAACCGTTCCCAGACGTAACGGCCGGAAGGAGATGGTCAACCGCCTGTCCTCCCCGGGCTGCAACGTGAATCCCCCCGGGTCCGACACCAGAAAAGACGACTGGTCCGTCAACACTCCCCCCACTTCCAGCGGTTCACAGCCGAGATTCCGCACCAGCACGTCACCGGAAACCGTCGAGCCGACAACCATCGGCTCCAGCTGGAGTCCGTCCGGATCCAGAGCAACATCAGGTGGTCCCACCACCGTGATGAAGACCGGTATCTCCAGTTGCGGTTGTCCGGGATCGTTGCCGGTGATTATCAATCCACCGCTGTGCTCTCCACACGCCAGGCCTGTGGCCCGGATAATCACCCCTACCTTGCGGGCGAGGCCGGCCGGCACGGAACCCGTATCGGGACTCGCCTCGATCCAGTGGCAACCGACCCAGGGCTCTATCCGGAAATCGAGTATACCGGCGCCTGTGTTGGCGATGATCAGCGCTTCGTTCCGGTACCCGTGCTGGCTGACCTGCGCCACGAGTTCCGTGACTGTCACCTCGATCTGCGGCTGCCCCAGGGTGGTGGCCATGGCCACATTCGACAGCGGTGAGACCTGCCCCGGCACGCCGTAGGAACCCCACTCGTCGTAAGCCTTCACGGCGAAGTAGTACGGACTGTCCACGGCCAGGCCAGGTACGACCACTGTCTCCAAGGCGCCCTCCGGTAGCGGATCGGGCGGACTCGCCAGCAACGTGGCCGCGGGGAAGCTGGCCGCCGTGAGCGGCGCCGTGGCGTAACGAATCTCGTAACTACTGGCCATGCCGGTATGGCCGTCGTCACCGGTGGCGGTCCACTGCAAGACGGCCCAGTTCGAGGCCACCTCGTCCACCACCAGGTCGTCGATGGCGGCCGGCGGGGTGTCGTCCGGGTCGGCCACGGCCAGGAACGCATTGAGCCGCCCACCCGAGACCATCCTGCCGGCCAGATCCGGCAACGGATCCACGGTCGCCAGCAGCCGCGCCTTCAGGGCCGCGTGATCGAGATCCGGGAATCGCTCCATCATCAAAGCGAGGGCGCCCACCACGAACGGCACCGAAAACGATGTCCCACTGCCGTGCGCCCCGAGAATAATGTCGTCGTACAGCCCGAAATCCCCCCCGGGCAAACTGCTGAAGATCCGCAACCCGGGTGCGGCGAGGTCGACGCTCTCGGCGCCCCAGTTGGAGAAATAGGCCAGTTCATCCAGGTCGTCACTGGCCGCAACCGAGACGATGGTGGGAAATTCGTACCCGGCAGGATAAAACGGTGTCTCGAGGTCGATGTCACGCCGGTCGTTGCCGGCAGCGCAGACGGCCAGGATCCCGGCGCTGTCCACCTTGGCGAAGGCCTCACGGATGATACTCGCTTCCACCGCGCGGCCGAAGCTGCAGTTCATCAGGTCGACATCCATGGCCAGGGCGTAGAGAATACAGGCGGCGACATCGTCCACCGATCCGGTGACCCCGACGGACCATTTGATCGGCAGGATCTGGACGTCCCAGCTCAGCCCGGCCACACCGAAACCGTTGTCGCCCACAGCGCCGATGATGCCAGCGATGGTGGTGCCGTGGCCGTCGTCGTCGTCCGGATTGTTCCCGCCGCTCACGGCGTTCCAGCCACACACGTCGTCCACGTATCCGTTGCCGTCATCGTCGATACCGTTTTCGGGAATCTCGTCCATATTGCGGTACAGGTTGTCCCTGAGGTCGGGATGATCCAGATCCACCCCCGGAGTCGATGATGGCCACGAGGATGCTGCGGCTCGTGGTCGCCACATCCCAGGCGTGCTCGCCCCGGACATCGGCGCCGCTCATCCCGCCGGTCTGGCCGACATTCGCGACTCCCCACTGCTCCCCGTACAGGGGATCGTCAGGTCTCTCGCACAACGGGATGATATAATTCGGCTCGATGTAGGCGATGGCGGGATGGCTGGCGAAACGACGGATGGCGTCCGGCACCGCCAATCCGGAGATCCGCTGGCAGGAGGCGTCGAGCAGATCGAATTCCCGCAGCGTGGTGGCGCCGAGAGCTTCCAGGATCGCAGCCTGATCCGCCCTTTTGGCCGCGGGCCGGAACTTGATGATGATCTCGCCGGGCACATAATCGGGCAGTATCTCGCCCCCGGCGGCCACCGTTGGATAGGCGCCCGCCAGGAGCAGTCCGAGCAGGCAGAGCCCGAGCGCCCGTTTCCGTAGGCGGTGCCTCGGAATTGTTGTCCATCCCGGCAGTGGTCCGTCGGTGAGCCGGCTCATGTCGCCTCCACACGCCGCGTCCCGTGAATCAGGGCAGTACCTTCAGTAGTACAGTATACCCAATGATAGACGGCATTGTGGGACGATTTCCCAGGTAGGGGGATTCGTTGCGGCGATTCAGGCGGTCCGCACCGCCACCAGCTCCACGGCGCCGTGTTGTTCGAGTGGACCGTCGCCGTGGCAATGCTCTTCGGTCATGCCCTCCCAGCAGTGCAGGACTCCCCAGCCGATCATCAGATCGCGGATCTCGCCACGCGCCAGATAGGTCCGGATCTCGCCCGTCTCCTTCTGGAAACTGTGCAGACCGACCCGGGCCCAGGTCTCACTGACAGGACCGTACGACGGATCGTCCACGTGCCAGGCGGACAGGAAGATCACCCCGCCGGGACGAGTCCATTCGCGCAGGCGGAACAGGAGCGCGGCGCCCTCGCGTCGCAAACAGGTCTGCAGCAAACCGAGGGCGAGAATGGTGCCGAACTTGCCCGGCCGCGGCTCGAAATCAATGAAGTTGCCGTGCCACAACTCCAGGGGCAGCTTTTCTTGCCGGGCGATGGCGCCCACGGTATCGATGGCCACGGAAGAGATGTCGATGCCGGTCACCGCCAGTCCCCGGCGCGCCAGCGGGAGGGCGTTGCGCCCCTGCCCCACGCCGATCTCCAGCACCGGGCTGTCTGGTGGGATGTGATCCTTGAACTGCTTCAGCAGTGGGGAAGGCTCGGTACCGAAATATTCGGCGGTTTCACGATACAGTCGGTCGTAATCAGTCATCGACGGTCCTCGCTTGCAGAGTGCTCGATTCGGGCGGAAACCAGGCCCCCCCTGGCGGCTGCTCGCCGGATTGTACTACACCCTCCCGTCTTAGGCACGCAGCACCTGCCGTCCGTCGCGTAATTTTCGCGTAACGTCGGCTTCCTATCATTTTCCCGTTACGACCCCGATCCGGATCTGGAATTCAACGCCGAGGAGTAATCACATGCGGAGTTACCCAGCTTGTATCACCATCACCTTGCTGCTGCTCGCCACCGGTGCGGCAGCCACTACCCATCACGTGGACCTGGGTGGCGGCGGCGATTTCCTCACCATCCAGGCCGGCCTCGACGCCGCCAGCGCCGGCGACACGGTATTGGTTGCCGCGGGAACCTACAGCGGCGCCGGTAACCGAGACCTCGATTTCAACGGCGTCGACCTGAAACTCCTGTCCGCGGCCGGCGCCGCGACCACCATCATCGACGTCCAGGGCAGTGAGATGGAAATGCACAGGGGTGTTTACTTTCACCGGGGAGAGACCACCGACGCCGTGGTGGACGGTTTCACCATCCGTAATGGCGGCCACTTCATCGGCGGCGGCATCTGTTGCGCCTTCTCCTCGGCCACCATCCGCAACTGTGTCATCACCCAGTGCGGCTTCGCCGCGGGGGCCGGGATCTACTGCCAGGGTTCGGCGCCGGTTATCAGCGACTGCGTCATCACCGACAACCACGGCGATCCGGGCGGCGGATTGCACTGCAACGGCGCCTCGCCCGAGGTGACCGATTGCGAGTTCAGCTTCAACAGCGGCATCTTCGGTGGCGGCATCATGTGTGTCAACGGCGGCACGGCCAGCTTCACGGACGTGACCGTCTCCGAAAACGTCGCCGAGAACAACGGCGGCGGCATGTACAACGAGGAAGCGCCCTCCCTCCTGACCCGGGTGACCTTCGCCGGCAACTACACCACCAGCGAGTTCGGCATCGGGGGCGGTATGCAGTGCAACGGCCCCGCCACCCTCGATAACTGCAGTTTCATCGCCAACAGCTCCGTGGATGGCGGCGGCCTCTACTGCGATGGGCCGTCACTCATCTTGACGAACTGCGTTTTCAAGGGCAACAGCGCCCCCGACGGATCCGGCGGCGGCATGTCCAGCGTCGACGCCTGGCCGCAGCTTTTCGATGTCCGCTTCGAACAGAATTTGGCGGTCAGCGGCGGCGGGATCAACATCGTGGGTGGCGCTCCCTCCTTGAACCGGGTGACCCTGTACGACAACGAGAGCGATTTCCTGGGGGGCGGCATGTTCATCGACGGCTCACCCGCCATGTTGGACAGCGTGACCTTCAGCAGCAACAGCTCGTTCATGGGCGGCGGTCTGTACTGCACCTCCCTGGGTACGCCACGGTTCTCCAACGCCACCTTCGACGGCAACACGGCCGAAAGCGGGGCGGGGATCTACTGCTCCTACGAGACGACACCCGAGTTCACCAGCACAACCATCGTCAACAGCGTTGACGGCAGCGCCATCGAATGCGAGGAAGCTTCGCCGGTCTTTGCCCGCTGCATCATCGCCTACACCGGCAGTGGGCCGGCGTTCAGCTGCGATGGGCTCAGTTTCCCCGACGTGTCCCACTGCTGTCTCCACGGCAACAGCGGCGGCAATACGGTCTGTGGGGCCAGTGGCGATAACCTGCTGGCCAAGCCACGATTCTGCCTCGCGAACCCCGACGACTTCAGCCTGGGGGAAAACTCCCCGTGTCTGGCCCGGAACAACGACTGGGCCGAACAGATCGGCGCCCACGGCGAAGGGAGCTGCGGTTTCATTGCGGTGCCAGCGGAAAATGGCTCCTCCGTCTCGTTCGTGATCCATCCCGCCTCGCCCAATCCGTTCACGGACCGGACCGACATCCAGTATCAGATCTTCACCTCCCGGCGCGACCTGCGACTGGGCATCTACGATCTCGGCGGCCGACTCGTCCGGACGGTGGTTCTGGATCCCGCCACCAGCGGACTCGGCCGTTTCCGCTGGGACGGCCGTGACGACCAGGGGCGAGCGGCGGCCTCCGGTGTGTACAACTTCCGCATCGTCGGCGGCGGCGAGACCACGGGCACCAAGATCGTCTTGATCCGGTGAGTTTATGGTGAAATACCCGCAAAGAACTGAACAGGAGTGAAGGAATGAAACGGAATACCCAGCGTCCCGCCAGCCGGATACGACCGCTGCCAGTTTTCCTGGCGGCGGGATTGATCCTGGGAGACGGTCTCGGCTGCTTGCCCGCAACGACCGTGGCGGCGACCCATCATGTGCCGGGCGACTTCGCCACCATCCAGGCAGCTCTTTCCGGCGCCGTCAGCGGCGACACGGTACTGGTGGGCCCGGGAGTATATCGGGGCGCTCTCAACCGCGATCTCGACTTCGGCGGTAAGGACCTGGTGCTCAGAAGTACGGCGGGCGCCGGTCAGACCATCATCGATTGTATGTTTGCTGGCCGCGGCTTCCGCTTTCAGGGTCAGGAATCAGCGGACGCCGTGGTGGAGGGATTCACCATACGGAACGGGCGGACGACCTGGGGCGGCGCGTTGTACTGTGCCGGCGCCGAGCCCACCATCCGCTCGTGCACCTTCCGGAATAACGAGGCCACCACCGGCGGCGCCCTCTACCTCAGCGCCGACGCCGACCTCGTGCTGGAAACGTGTCGCTTCATCGCCAACAGCGCCAGCAACAGCGGTGGCGGACTGTACCTGGCGGACGCCGGCCCCACCATCTCCAGTTGCGTGTTCAGCGGCAACGAAGCCGTGTACGGCGGCGCCATCTACTGCAGTATCGGAGGCGAGCCCGAGATCAGCGGCGGCAGCTTCACCGAAAATTCCGCCACCGAAGGCGGCGGTCTCTACTGCTACTGGTCGGATCCCGTGGTGACGGACTGTCTATTCACCGACAACACGGCCAGTGCGGGCGCGGGACTCTACTGCTACTCCGCGGAACCCATACTCGCGTATTGCACCATCGCTCGTAATCACGGTGACGGTCTGGTGATGCTGGATCTGGCGCCGAGCCTCACGAACTGCGTGCTGGCCTTCAACAGCCCGGGTTACGGGATCGAGTGCCGCTACACCCCCACGCCGGAGATCGACCACTGCTGCGTGTACGGCAATGCCGAGTCAGGAGATCTGTGTGGCAGTGAGGGAGACAACCTGTCGAGCGACCCGCTCTATTGCGACATGTACCACGGACATTTCGAGTTGTGTACCAACTCCCCCTGCCTGCCCGCGAACAACCCCTGGGGAGAAACCATCGGCGCCACCGGCAGCGGCTGCGCTACGTGCAGCACCTCGCCGGTGGCGCGGTCGAGCTGGGGACGCCTGAAGGCGACGTATCGCTGATAGAACTAGTCTCCGCTGATGATCTTGCCCAGCAGGTCTCCGCCAAGGCCGCCCACGCCCTTGTGCTCGCCCCGGTTCTTGCGGGTGGCGGCCACCATCCGGTCGGCCAGGCGGCTGAACGGCAGGGTCTGCAGATAGACCAGCCCGGGGCCGGTCAAGGTGGCCAGGAACAGCCCCTCGCCACCGAACAGGGCGTTCTTGAATCCGCCCACGAACTGGATGTTGTAGGCCACCGTCTCGACGAAGGCCACCAGACAGCCGGTATCCACCCGGAGGGTCTCACCAGGCGCCAGGGTCTTTTTGATGACCGTCCCCCCGGCGTGCATGAAGGTCATGCCGTCACCGATTAGTTTCTGCAGGATGAATCCCTCGCCGCCGAAGATGCCGGCGCCGAGTTTCTTGGTCAGGGCGACGGAAATATCGATACCGTAAGCGGCGCACAGAAACGCATCCTTCTGGCACAGAATGGATCCACCCTGGCTGGACAGATCGATGGGTATGATCTTGCCGGGATACGGGGCGGCGAAGGCCACATGTGATTTGCCGCCACCGGTGTGCTTGAAGGTGGTGATGAAGAAGCTCTCGCCCACCATGATCCGCTTGAGTCCCTGGAACAGCCCCCCGCCGGTGCCGGTGTTCATCTCGATACCCGGTTCCATGTAGAGCATGGCGCCGGCTTCGGCCTGCACCGCCTCGTCCGGGTCCAGCTCCACGATCACAGCCTGCAGATCGTCCCCGACGATCTCGTAATCAATCACGTGCGCCATCGGTTTCCTTTCCGGTTCCCGCCAGCCCTATTCGTCCGACGCCGATACGTTGTCGATGTAGAAGGTGCCGGCGCCGTCGTTCCAGCTGGCGAAGCTGATGTGGGTCAACTCTTCGGGCGTCTTGCCATTGGTGTAGAACGCCTCCACCTCGAACGGTTCGGTCACGCCGTCGACAGAGACCTCGTACAGCCCCTCGGGAATGTTGGCCGAGATGACGATGGTGTACCAGTTCTCGAGATCGAGGTTCGCGGCCACGACGGTCCGGCCGGCCCAGTCGCTGTCCCCCTCGCGCACGAACAGGTTGACCTTGCCTGCTTCCTCGGCGTTCTCGAAGCCGAGAAAGACGAACCGTTCCTTACCGGTGGAATTGGGCCCGCCCTTCTTGTCCTTGACCCCGCCGACGAAGCAGAACGCCGAGCGGTTGTCGTCCGCCAGGATCTCCTTGATGTAGATATCGTAGCTGACGGTCAGAAAAATCGTCTGCGGCTCGGCGAAGCGCTGGCTGAGATAGGTGTTCAGCTCCGGATGCGCCTTGATGATCGCCTTGTGGGTCCGGTTGCCGCCTATCTTTTTGGTGCTGAGCATGAGCAGCCCGCGCCCTTCATCGGTGTCCTTGCGGCTCTCGTACCAGTCCTGACCCTTGGCGTCGCGGCGCAGATCGCTGCCCTTGGTGGAGGTCTCGAAATCGCCGTCGAGGATCAACTCGCCCGCCACCGCCGAAACGGCGAGAAACGACCAGACCAGACAGACGGTCAGAGCAAGCATTCGTAGACATCGTGCAGAGCGTGGCATGACTGCCTCCAGGGTTCGGGATAATCCGGACCGAGCGGTCAGAGGTGGGTCTGTCCCTATTACTTCAGTCG
>JBDRBC010000349.1:0-6034 GCA_043823125.1 bacterium
ATGCGGCCGAGGCGGCTTCGCGGGCCAAATCGGAATTCCTGGCCACCATGAGCCACGAAATCCGGACCCCCATGAACGGTGTCATCGGCATGGCCGATATCGTTCTCGGCAGCGACCTGACCTCGGAACAACGTACCTGCCTCGAAACGATCCACGCGTCCGGCAATACATTACTGGCGCTCATCAACGATATCCTGGATCTGTCGAAGATCGAAGCGAGCCGTTTCACTCTCGAACAGGTCCGGTTCGATCCCCGAGCCCTGGTAACGAATGTCATCGACCTGTTGACACCCCAGGCCGAGGCCAGGGGTCTGGTGGTGCGGAGCTGGCTCGATCCGCAGTTGCCGTTCAGGGTGGTCGGCGATCCCACCCGCTTACGCCAGGTGTTGATGAATCTGGTGGGCAACTCCGTGAAGTTCACGGAGGAGGGCGAGATCGTCATCGAGGCGCACGTCTCCGCTCGCTCTCGCGACCAGGTGACCTGCCGTTTCGAGGTGCGCGACACGGGCGTCGGGATCCCACCGGAAATGCAGGGGAAGATCTTCGAGCCGTTCACTCAGGCCGACGCCTCCACCACCCGCAAGTACGGTGGCACGGGGCTGGGCTTGGCCATCTGCCGGCGCATCGTGCAGGCTCTGGGCGGTGTCCTCGATGTCGACACCGATCTGGCGGTGGGCGCGCGGTTCTGGTTCGAGGTGCCGTTGCGGGTCGCGGCCGTCGCAGCAGAAGATCTGGACAATCCGAACGATCAGGTCGATCTCGCCGCGCTCGTTTCACCTCCGCCAAGCAGCGCGCTCCTGCACTGTCGCCTGGTGGAAACAGAGACCGTCCCTTCGCAGCCGGTCGACACCACTTCACTCATTCGGGAGGCTGATACCCGGAAGACGGTGTTGCTGGTGGAAGACAATCCCATCAACCGACGGGTCGCCCTGATGATGCTGGAGAAACTGGGTTTCACCGTCGCGATAGCGGTGGACGGGCAACAGGCGCTGGAGGCATACCGCCAGACACCGTACGACATCGTGATCATGGATTGTCAGATGCCGGTGATGGATGGATACGAGGCCACGCGGTCCATCCGTGAACTGGAGGGAACGCAACACCGCGCCATCATCATCGCCCTGACGGCCAATGCCGTGGCCGGTGATAGGCAACGGTGTCTCGACGCAGGCATGGATGATTATCTGGCCAAACCAGCCCGGTTCAACGCTCTGGCCGCAGCCATCGATCGTCAGCTTCACTATGTCGAGCTGGTGCTCTGATACACCCAAATTAACGGGTCAGCCTGTTGTTTCCGGAGCGCCACCCGCCGCACGTGGTTTCAGGTGATGTAGTTCCAGGAAATGGGTATGCCGGCAGCCGGGAGATTGGCAGCGGTGTCCATCCTGAGCCAGGATTCCCGGTCGCTTCGCCGGCGGAATTCCGTCGGGACTACCGGCGCGAAACTGATGAATACGTGTTGGGATGTGATAATGAACATTATACTCGAAATAGTGGCGAAAATCAAGCGAAAATTCTGCATAATTTGCTTTATTGACAACGAGTTATTTTGCGATGCATTTCCTGGCAAATGGTCAAGGTGGACAAAATCCAGTGGCCAGGAATACAAAGAATGCCCTGAATTCACTGTGGGGCCACTA
The DNA here is from genome assembly GCA_043823125.1 of bacterium. Classification (GTDB taxonomy): domain Bacteria; phylum Krumholzibacteriota; class Krumholzibacteriia; order LZORAL124-64-63; family LZORAL124-64-63; genus JBDRBC01. Next base: position 1,641 of record JBDRBC010000349.1, read on the forward strand.
AGTTGACATCCAGTGCAACAGTTGTTATATAACGCGCGTATTGCCTCAGCTTCGATTATCGCAACCAGAGGATTCGCCGTGCCTCCAAGGGCAACTTTCAGCAAGCAGGATGTGATCCAGGCCGCGTTCGACCTGGTGGATACTTATGGTATGACTGGGCTTTCAGCCCGCGCAGTGGCCCAGGAACTGGATTCTTCCACGGCGCCGGTCTATAGCAATTTCAGCACCATGGACGAACTGGCCCGAGCGGTCATTCGCAAGGCCACGGATCTGTTATTCGAGTACGCCACGACACCTCAGACCGAAAAGGTCTTCCTCAATCTTGGAGTCGGGGTGGTCCGGTTCGCCCAGGAGCATCGGTTTCTTTTCAAGGCACTGTTTCTGGAGAGCAATGCATATCAGGACATCATCGCCGAGTTGCTGGCCGCCATGCTCGAGGTCATCGACCAGGACGAGCGGTTAAACTCGCTGACTCGAGAGCAGAAGCAGGCGTTACTGACCAAGATGTCAATCGTCACGCTCGGGTACGCCTCACAGATCTGCCTGGGATTCATCGCCGACACGGACGATCACTGTATCGTATCGCATCTGGAGGATATCGGGTCCTGTGTGGTGGAGGCCGCGCTGGTCGAGGCCGGACAGGAATCGAGACAGTAGTCGTGACAGGACAAACGACTGTTCGAGTATCGGAGTTTCCATTCGAGGGTGGTAAGGAGCATAGCACAGTGTGGACAGATTGGTTTGTAGCAGAGGGGGATGATGGCGTGAAGCGTTCGCTGAGTATCCTGGATCGGTCTCGTCGCTCGGTCGGTCTTGGCGGTCTGGTGGTTATACTGGGCTGTCTCTGGCTGTCCGGTCCCGCCGTGGCGCAGAACCCGGCGCCGCCCGAGTTCACGCCCAAGGCGCCGCTGGGCGAGGTGGTGGTGGCTCGGGACGGGGGCGAAACGGTCATCGGTCTGCAGACTTGCGTGGAGAACGCTCTGCTGAACAACGACGCCTTGCGGGCGGAGCGGCTCCGGCGCCAGGAGCTGGATGGCCAGATGTATCAAGCGCTGGCCACAGGTCTGCCGTACATCGACGTCACCGGCGAGTGGTCGCGTAGCCGTGATCCGAGTTTTGCCCTGGACGAGACCTTTGGCGGCGGCGGCGATTCCGGATTCGGCATTCCCACCGGCGCCGATCAGTGGTTCCTGGACTGGCTGGGGAATCTCAGCTTCTTGCCCGAACCGAACGCCATCCCGGCCCAGACCTATTACCGGGCGAGTCTCAACCTGAACTGGATCGTCAATCCGGTGAAGGTCCTCGGGGCGGTGGGGGCGGCCAATCTGGGTATCGATCGCCAGGACCTGGCCATCGCGGCGGCGGAACATCTCATCGCCGAGCAGACCATCAGCGCCTATCACGGCATCATCCAGGCGGCCGAGCAGGTGGCGGCCGTGGAAGCGGCCATCGCCAACCGCGAGGAGTTCCTGGAGATCGGCAAGTTACGGTTCGAGCTCGGTCTCGCCACCGATCTGGACACCTTGCAGGCGGCGGTGGAACTGGCCAATACCTTGCCGCAACTCCGGCGCGCGTGTCAGGCGCTACGTAACGCGGGAGCGAGACTGAATGCCCTGATGGGGGTGCGGCCCGAGCAGCCGCTGGCCATCCAGAACGAGCAGGTGCTGGAGACCGGGATGGTGGTTCAGGCGCGGGCCCTGGAACTGGCGCTGCGGCGGCCCGATCTGACCCAGGTAGCATTGCTGGCCGATATCCTGCGCAAGAACCGTTCGGCGCAGAAGGCTGACATGCGTCCGTATCTCTCGCTGGATGGCGCTTACGGTTACGTCGGCAAGGAGATCGGTGATCTGGACAACGACGGATTCGATTTCTGGCGCGCGTCCATCGCCGTGAACATCCCGCTGTTCGACGGGCTGCTCACCAAGGGGAAGGTCAAGGAAACCGAGGCTTCCATCCGGCGCACGGAAGTGGAGCTGTCCGACCAGAAGCGACAGGTCAGGGTGGAGATCGTCGAGCTGCTGACCAACCTGGAAGTGGCGCACGACAACCTGTCCGCCGCCCAGCTCAATCTCGAGCGGAGCGAGGATGTCCTGGAACGACTGCTGCTGATGTACCGCCTGGGCAAGGCGGACTATCTGTCGGTTCTCGACTCCGAGGCCAACCGCTCGGAAGCCCAGAGTAACCTGATCGGAGCGCGGTACGAGGTGCTCACCTTGACGGCGTCGCTCAAGCGCGCCGTGGGATTTTCGCCGCTGCTGCCCATGACGGCCATTGCCGGCCTAGTACAAGGGGAATCGGAATGACAAGCAATCGATACGATCAAGCGACGTACTGGCGGCGATCCAGTCTGACCATAACGATCCTGGCGGCGGGCCTCTGGCTGGGCTTGCTCGCACTGGGTGGTTGCCGGAGTGAGGCGGAGACGGCAGAACCGGTCGAGATGCTGCGCAACGTGCGTGTCCTGGCCCTGGCAGAGATCACGCTGACCGAGTACCTCGAGATCGCGGGCCCCATTCGTCCCGTACGCGGTACGGATGTCAGCGCCGAGGAAGCCGGCACGGTGGAGTCTATTCCCCACGACAAGGGGACACGAGTCGCCCAGGGCGCCACACTCATCGAGCTGGACCGCCGGTTGCTGCAGGCGGAGATGGAGTCGGCCCGCGCCAGTCTCGCGGCGGCCGAGTACAACTTCGACAAGACCCGCCAGCTCTTCGACGCCCGGAAGATCAGCCAGCAGGAAATGCTCACCGTGGAGGCCACGTTCGAACAGGCCCGCGCCACGAGCCGCATCGCCGATCTGCGCTACGAGCGGGCGGCGGTGCAGGCGCCGTTCGCCGGCCTGGTGGTGGATCGTTACGTGGAGCAAGGACAGCTCGTCGCACCCGGCATGCCGGTGGCGCGGGTGATCGACCCGTACACCTTGAAGCTGGAAGGCTCCCTCACCGAGAGCGAGGTGGCGTTCGTCCGGGTCGGTGCGGCCACCGAGGTGGTACTGGACGGGCATGCCGGGTCAGTATTCGGCGAGGTCCGATGGGTCAGCTTCGAGGCTGATCCACTCAACGGCAAGTTCAAGGTCGAGGTGCACATCGCCAATCCCGACGGTGAATTACGCGCCGGGGTGGTGGGCCGCGCCCACATCGTCAAGACGATACACGACGCGGTGCTGGCAGTGCCGCGGGATGCGGTCCTGACCGTCGACGGTAACCACTTGACCTATGTTGTGGAAAGCGACGTGGCCGTGGTCAGACCGGTCGTTCTCGGCTCGGACCAGGGCCTGATGGTCATCGTCACCAGCGGCTTGACGGCAGGCGATCTGGTTGTCGTGCGCGGTCAACGGGATCTGATCCCGGGCGCCAAGGTCCAGGTGACCGAGCGGGCCACCAGCAGCGACGGCACCAACGGCAGTGATCCCGAAGTCGTCAAGATGAACGCCTCCCGCACCCGTTCAGCCACAGCGCAGGGGGCGGGCCGATGAAAATGACTGCGGGAGCAATCCGTAGATATCCCATGATCTTCGCCTTCATGGTGATCATCACGTTCATGGGTGTCGACTCGTATCTCTCTCTGCCGCGCGAATCGTCGCCGGACGTGAAGATCCCGTTCGTGATGGTGATGACGCCGTACAGCGGAACCAGTCCCGCCGACGTGGAGAACCTCATCACCCGCAAGATCGAGCGTGAGCTGAAGGGCCTGCCCGATCTGAAGGAGATGACCAGTACCTCGGTGTACGGCGCCTCCAACATCCTGCTCGAATTCACTCCCGACGTGGACATGAGTGACGCCTTGCAGCGGGTGCGTGACCGGGTGGAGCTGGCCAAACCGGAACTGCCGCAGGACCCGCGCGACGACCTGATGGTCATCGAGGTCAGCTCCGACAACTGGCCCATCATGCAGGTGAACCTGTCCGCCGATTACGATCTGTCCGAGCTGAAGGAAGTGGCCGAGGACCTGCAGGAGGAGATCGAACAGATCCGCGGCGTACTCGGTGTCGACCTGACCGGTGGCGTGGAGCACGAGGTGCGGGTGGACGTGGATCCGGAACGGCTGCGCTTCTACGGCCTCGGACTCGTCGATGTGCAGGACGCCATCGCCTTGCAGAACCTCACCATCCCCGGCGGCAAGCTGTCCCTAGGCACCTACGACTACAAGGTGCGGGTGCCCGGCGAGGTGAAGAGCGTCGAGGAGATCCTCGACTTCGTGGTCAATCTCGGCGTCGATCCGCCGGTCTACATCCGTGATGTGGCCGAGGTCAGCTTCGGGATCCAGGACCGGGAGACCATCTCGCGGATCAACGGCCGCGACGCGGTGACCCTGTCCATCAAGAAGCGGAGCGGCGAGAACATCATCGAGATCGCCGACACCGTACACGAGACCATCGAGTCTTTCCGCGAGAC
>JBDRBC010000350.1:0-12555 GCA_043823125.1 bacterium
CCTGTATATCGGTACCGCGTCGATCGAGTCATCAATCCCAGCATTTTACCAGGAGGAATCCTGATGTTTTTGCGTGCCCCCGTCTGTCCGGCGCCGGCCACCGCCGACTGGTTGAATGGTCGGTATTCGCCACGGCGCCTGCTCTGTCTGTCCGCCTTGCTGCTGCTGAGTCCTGTGCTCTTCACCGGCTGCAGTGAACAAGCTGAACCGATCGACCCGTCTCAGCTGGCAGCTGACGAGGTGGGTGTGACTGCCATCTCCCCCGCCTCGCTCGATATCAAGGCCAACCACCCCATCACCTTGACCTTCTCGCAACCCCTGGCCCCCGCTGGGTACGAGCCGGGTAGTTACCTGGAGTCACCGCCGGCCACCATGCGACCAGAGATCCGTGGACTGTGGAAGTGGGCCGAACCGGATCAGCTCACCTTCGTTCCCGACGAGAACTACCGGCCCAACACGGTGTACTTGCTCACCCTCGAACCGGATATTTCGCGGGAACGTGAGCTGGATTACAAAGGGAGTCGGGAGTTCACCTTCACTGCCGAGCCGTTCAAGCTGCGCACGGCCCGTCTGTTCGAGGAACGGCTACCCGGACTGGAGCCCACTTACCTGGTGAAGGCCACTTTCTCCTTCAATCATCCTGTCCATCCGGAAGATTTCAACTCCGCGTTGACCATCGACCTCGAACAGCACGGCTCGTTGCAGTACGAGATCGAGACGTCGGGGCCGTCCGAACATATCTCCTTCCGCACGGAACCGATCGCTGCCGCGGAACACGATCTGAAGGTGACCGCCACACTGGCCGCAGATTGCCGGGCAGCCATCGGTGGTCAGCCGCTGGGCAAGAAGGGAACACGTATCGTCACCATCCCGGCCATCGAACGGTTGACCATCGGGGCGATCTCCCCGGACAACCAGCAGGAGACTCGGCGGGTGCGGATCGATTTCTCCCACCGGGTCAATCACAGTGACCTCCAGGAAGCGCTTACCATCGAACCCGAGCTGCCCAACCTGACCATCAGCGCCGAAGGGCGTCGGATCTATCTGCTGGGCGACTGGGAATATGGAACCCATTACCAGCTCCGCATCGCGGCGGATCTGGCCTCTATCGATGGCCTCGTGTTGGAGCGTGAATTCCGGGGCAGCGTCAAGATCATCGATCTCAATCCTTCACTGGAGATACTCGGCGCCGGGAATTACCTCAGCCTGCGGGGAGAGCAGACCCTGGCGGTGGAGAGTGTCAACGTGCCCAAGATGACCCTGGAGCTGGACCGGATCCACGCCAACAACATCGTCCACTTCCTGCAGGAGTGGAATCTGCGCAGCCGTGGCGGCTACTACTACCGGCACTTCCCCCTCCAGGAGACCGGGTCCAATGTCTACCGGCGCGACGTGGAAAACGCCGACAGCGTGCCCAACCGTATGGTGGTGACCCCTATCCCATTGGCTGAAGTGCTGGCCGAGAATTCCCGCGGCATATTCCGCCTGAGTGTCTACAAGGAAAACGATCGGCAGCTTTCCGATTCGAAACTGTTCGTGGCCACGGATCTCGGTATCGTGGCCAAGAAGTCGTCCAGTGACCTGCTGGTGGCGGTGGCGTCCATCCAGGACCTGCAACCGCTGTCCGGTGTGGAGGTGCTGGTCCTGAGCTACAACAACCAGGCTATCGCCTCCGGATTCACCGACACGGACGGCACCATCCGATTTGCCGACCTGGACGCCGAAGTACGCGGCGAGCAGCCGTTCGTCATCGCGGCCGTCCGGGACGACGACTTCGGTTTCCTGCACTTCGATGACTGCTGGATTCCCACCGGCGACCTGGACGTGCACGGCATCTCGCGCCCGGAGGGCGGATACCAGGCCTTTGTCTATCCTGATCGGGGCATCTACCGACCCGGCGATACCATGCACCTGGCCTGGATCGTCCGCGACGGCCAACACCAGGCCCCGGCCGAATTTCCGCTGTTGCTGCGGATTCACGATCCCCAGGGCAACGAGTTCCTGGAATCGCGGGTGACGTCCGGCGCCGGCGGCAGCGGCGAATTCACCTGCGAGATCCCGGTCTGGGCCCGGACCGGCAGCTATCACGTGGCATTACATCTCGACGAACGAACCGTCATCGGGCGCCGGAGTGTCAAGATCGAGGATTTCATGCCGGATCGGATGAAGGTCAGCCTCGACCTGCTCGCCGACGACATGCCCGCCACCGTGGTCCGCCGAGGCGAAACCGCCACCGCCCGGGTAACGGCCGTCTCCCTGTTCGGCCCGCCCGCTCCCGACCGCCCGGCCAAGGCCGGTGTGCGGTACTTCCACGAGCAGGTCCGGTTCGAGCAGTGGTCCGACTACACCTTCGGCGATCCCGAGCGGGGCCGCACCTTCCCCGATCAGCAGCTCGAGGACCAGACGACGGACGAGAACGGTGTGGCGAACTGGACCGTCCCGCTGCCCGAGACCGACAACTACCACGGTTGGATCAAAGCCCAGATCCGGGCCGAGGTGAGCGAACTGGGCGGCGGCCGCGCCATCGAGGTGAGCGGTCCCCTGGTCTACTCTCCCCAGGATCAGTTCATCGGGCTGCGCCAGGTCGACGAAGACGACAGTGACTACTCGGAACCGGGGCAACCGCTGGCTTTCGAGGCAATATTCGTGGACCTGGACGGTGAGCCGCTGGCCGGAGAAAACGCGACCCTGAAGATCTTGAGGAAGGAGTGGCGGACCACGATTCGGAAGGACGAATCGGGACGGTATCGCTACATCTCCGAGTACGATGAATCCGTGGTGGAGGAACGCACCCTCGACCTGACCGCCGGTGTCAGCGCCATCTCGGCCACGGTCAACAGCCACGGCAGCTATCGCCTGGTGGTTACCGCTGCCGACAGGAACGCCCGCGGTTCCTACAACTTCTATGTGTACGGCTGGGGTTACAACCCGTGGGCCATGTCCGACCCGGAAACCGTCGGCCTGAAGCTGGACCGGGAAAAATACCAGCCGGGCGAAACGCTCACGGTATCCATCGAGGCGCCGTTCGCCGGCCTGATGTTACTGACTCTCGAAAGGGAGCGGCTGTACCATCAGGAATGGGTCGAGCTGGAGGGAAACACAGCTTCGGTCACCATCACCGTTCCCGACGGCCTGGCGCCCAACGTCTACCTGACAGCCACCTTGTTGCGCCCCCTGGACTCCCTGGAGGTCCACGCCCCGGCCCGCGCCTTCGGGGCGGTGCCGGTTTTCCTGGACCTGAGTTCCTCGGTTCTGGCTCTGGAAATCCAGGCGCCCGAGGCGACCCGGCCCGAGACCGAACTGTCCATCGACTTCAGACTGCCGGAGCTGGCGACCGGCGAGAGCGCGCCGGTCACCATCGCCGTGGTGGACGAGGGCATCTTGCAGGTCACGAATTTCGCCACGCCTTCGCCGCTGGACTTCTTCATGCAACGACGACGGTTGGACATGCAGACCTACGATATCTGGTCGCTGCTTCTTCCGGAATACGAGCAGATCCAGCGCTACTCCTCGCCGGGTGGTGGCGCCATGGCCGAAGCCCTGGCCAAGGACGGCCTCAGCTCCCGCCTCAATCCCCTCGCCGTCAAGCGGGTGAAACCGCTGGCGCTCTGGTCGGGGCTGGTGGACGGGACGGCGGCGTGGCAGACGCTGACGTTCGATCTGCCCCAGTTCAACGGGGCGGTGCGGGTGATGGTAGTGGGCGCCGCCGGCCCCCGCTTCGGCGCCGAGGCGGCCACGGTGCGCGTGCGGGATCCCATCGTGCTCAATCCCAACCTGCCGCGTTTTCTGGCGCCCGGTGACGAGATCCTGGTGCCGGTCCAGGTCTACAACGGCATCGACGAGGCAGGCGGCGGCGTGATTCCGGTCACCATCGACCTCGAACTCGACGGCCCGGTGGCCCTGGCCGAAGACGCACCCGACCAGCTCACACTGGATCTGGCCGGCGGTCAGGAACAGCTGGCCTATTTCCGCGTGCACGCCGCCGACAACATCGGCAAGGCAGTTTTTACTTTCACGGGATCGGCTGCGGGCGAGTCGACCCGGATGACGGTGGAGATGGCGGTGCGGCCGCCCCGGCCACTGCAGGTCCTGCCCGCCACCGGCGTGGTGCAGAAGAACGAACCGGCCACCGTGATCCTGGCCGACCACTGGTATCCGGGCACGGGGCAGGTCACCGTCTCGGTCTCCTCGTTGCCGGTGACCCAGTTCGGCGCCGCCCTGCCGTATGTGCTGCGGTATCCGTACGGCTGTGTGGAGCAGATCACCAGCAAGGTCTTTCCCCTGCTATATTTCGCCGATCTGGCCCGTGAACTGGCGCCGGACAGCTTCGCCGAGCACGACGCCGATTATTACGTGAACTCCGGCATCGACTACCTGACCGCCATGTCCCTGCCTGACGGCGGCTTCAACTACTGGCCCAGCGGGGGCAGCGGTACGGCGAATCCGTGGGCCACCGTCTACGCGACCCATTTCCTGGTGGAAGCGGCTCGTAACCACTTCGTGGTCTCGGAACGTGTGTTGCAGGCGGCCATCGGTTACCTGGGACACCTGGCCCGTTCGCCCGAGCGCGGCTGGCTCGACAGCTGGTCCCGGCGCTCGCGGCTGCGCACCCGTGCCTACGCCCTGTATGTGCTGGCCCTGGCCGGCGAACCGGAACGGGGCGCCATGGACTTCCTGAAACGGGACGCCCTGGCCGACCTGCCCAACGCTTCGCGTCTGCATCTGGCCGGCGCCTACGGTCTGATCGGCAACCTCGACACGATGAACCAGCTCCTCCTGGCGCAGCCGTCTCCACCCGACGCCAGTCGCTCCCGGGGGTACACCTGGTACTCACCGGCGCGGGACGAGGCCATCCAGCTGGATGTCCTGGCCACGGTGGATCCGCACCACCGCCAGATACCGGCCATCTTCGAGCGACTGGCCGCCCACGCCAAGAACGGCCGGTGGCACAACACCCAGGAAAACGGGTTCGCGCTCCTGGCCATCGGCAAACTCATCGCCAGCGGCGCCAGCGAACCGGCGTCGGGTGAGATCGTGGTGGACGGCGAGGTGGTGGCCACCTTCAGCGCCGACGATCGTGACGGCGTGATCACCCGGAGCAAGGACTGGTCCGGCAAGTCGGTGACCATCCGCACGACCAACGATGGCATCGGGTACTTCTCCATCCTCGAGGAGGGGATCCCCCGCGTGGGTGGTGAGCAACTCGTGGACGCCGGTCTCCGGATCACCCGCTCGTACTTCGACGAGTGGGGACGCGCCGTGGCACTGGATCAGCTCGAACAGGGGCAGGTCATCGTCTGTCGTCTCGGGTTGAGCAGCGAAAAGGGCCAGGTGGAAAACATCGTCATCTCCGACCTGGTGCCCGCCGGGCTGGAGATCGAGAATCCGCGCCTGGTGAGCCGCGGCGGCTTCGACTGGATCCAGAAACAGGATCGCAAGTTCCGCCTGCAGTTGCCTCAGGAACATCTCGAGATCCGCGACGACCGGTTGCTCCTGTTCACCACCGCCCGCTCGAGCCAGCACACGTTCTACTACGGGCTGCGCGCCGTGACCGCCGGCACCTTCATCTTGCCGCCGGTGAAGGCCGAGGCCATGTACGATCCGGATCTGCGCAGCATCCAGGACAGCGGCACAGTGATCATCGCGCCGCCGGAACCGGTTGGTCCGGATCATGAGTAGCATCCGTGCTACAAGCGAGAGCCGGGCGGTACCGGGTCGACGGTGGTTGTCCGGTTGGTGGCGACGTCACCGGCCCGTGAAGTTTCGCTCCTGGCAGTGGCACTGGCGACGACTGCTCGTGGCCGGTGGCGGCGCCGTTTTGGTCTGGTGCCTGCTGCTCTGGTTGGCGCCGCCGCCCGATCCGTACGCGGTCAAACCGGCCGGGCGTCAGATCTTCGCCCGGGACGGGAGCCTGCTGCGCGGTTTTCTGAGTCGCGACGAGAAGTGGCGCCTGCGGGTGCCCCTGGACGACGTCAGTCCCCATCTGATCCAGGCGGTCCTCTGTCACGAGGACCGCTGGTTCCATGCGCATCCGGGCGTGAATCCTGTTTCCGTTATCCGAGCGGCCTGGACCAATCTGCGGTCCGGTCGGGTGGTCAGCGGCGCTTCCACCATCACCATGCAGCTTGCGCGGCTGGTGGAGCCGCGGTCTCGTTCGGCCGGGTACAAGCTGTACCAGACCTTCCGGGCGCTACAATACGAATGCCGGTACACCAAGGACGAGATCCTGGAGATGTACCTGAACCTCGCCCCGTACGGGGGAAATATCGAGGGCGTGGCCGCCGCGGCGTACATCTACTTTGACAAGCCGCCGGCGGAGCTGTCGCTGGCCGAGGCATGCCTGCTCGGCATCCTGCCCCAGGCTCCGTCGGATCGACACCCGGTGCGCCATCCCGAGGCGGCGCTAACGGCGCGGCGGGGACTGCTGGAGCGTATGACCCGCCATGGCCTCATCGATGCGGCCACAGCACAACGAGCCGACCTGGAACCGCTACCGGCTTCGCTCCGCGCCATCCCTTTCGCCGCCCCCCACTTCTGCGAATGGATGACCCGGCAACAGCCGCGGACCGTCAATCTGTTCACCACCCTGGACGCCGACCTCCAGTCCCGAGCGGAAGGGCTCGTGGCGTTTCATCTGCGCCGGTTGCGGCCCCACGGCATCGAGCAGGGCGCGGTGGTCATCCTGCAGAGCGACCGGGCCGAACTGCTCGCCATGGTCGGTTCCGCCGACTATGCCGATTCCGCCACGTCGGGACAGGTCAACGGGGCCGTGGCGCGGCGTTCACCCGGTTCCACCCTGAAACCATTCGTGTACGGACTGGCTTTCGACCGGGGACTGGCCACGCCGACCACCTTGCTGGAAGACGTGCCGATCCATTTCGGGAGTTACTCGCCCCAGAATTACGACGGGACCTTCAGTGGCGCCCTGACGGCCGGCGAGGCGCTCCGCAGATCGCGGAACGTACCGGCCGTGCTGCTGGCCTCGCAGCTGCACGCCGGCGGCAGTTTCTGTCACTGGCTGCAAGAGGCTGGCGTGACCTCCCTCCGGCGCTCCGCCGACCACTACGGTCTGTCGCTGGTGCTCGGCGGTGGTGATCTGACGCTGCTCGAGCTGGCGGAGCTGTACGGGATCCTGGCACGTCAAGGCATCCGCCGGCCGTTGCGTACCGTCCAGGCTCCCGGTGCGACACCAACGGCCGCAGAGCTCCGGCAGCACGATCGCCGCGTCCTCTCGCGCGGGGCGGCTTATCTCACCCTGCAGGAGCTGATCGGGGTGCAGCGCCCCGAACTGGACAAGGTCTGGCAGTCCGGCACCCACCAGGTGCCGGTGCCGTGGAAGACCGGCACCTCGTATGGACACCGCGACGCCTGGAGTATCGGCATCGCCGGGGAGTACGTGGTGGCGGTCTGGATCGGCAACTTCGACGGCACGGGCAAACCCCCGCTGGTGGGGAGTCAGGTGGCGGCGCCGCTGCTGTTCGATTGCATCGACCTGTTGCCGCGGGATAAGCCCGGCTCGTGGTTCCACCGGCCGACCGGTCTCGGCCGGCGAGATATCTGCGCCCTGAGCGGCGCCCCCGCCGCACCGCACTGTCCGGCGGTCTGCCAGGCCGATTATCTACCCGGCGTCTCACCGGCGTCGCCGTGCGAGCTGCATCGGGAAATCGAGATCGACGACGAGAGCGGTCTGGCGGTCTGTTCCCGGTGCCGCCACCCGGAACAGGTGAGCCGCCAAACAGTGGTCTGGTGGCCGCCCCGTCTGGCCACCTACATGGCGGCGAATGATCTGGCCAGTCAACCGATCCCGCCGCACAATCCCGACTGTCCTGTTTTTGGCCGCGGCGAAGCGCCCACCATCCTCAGCCCCCAGGACGGCATGGAGTACTACGTCCGCTCGGGGGTGCCGCTGCAGGATCAGCAGATCGCCCTGCTTGCCTCTGTCAACAGGGCGTGTCACCGGGTATACTGGTTCGTCGACGGCGTCCTGTTCTGGCGGGGGGAACCTGGCGAGCCGGTCTTCCTGAAACCCACCGCCGGTGAACACCGGGTGGTGGTGAAGGACGAGGCGGGTCGCAGCGCGACCACCAGTTTCCGGGTGGTAGGCGATCCCGACCACCCAGGTCATCCGGATATTTGAGTCCCGGGAACCAGCGAGGATAACCAGCCATGTCCCGCGTCCAGCTCGAACCACTTGCCGAGTACCCGTTCTCCTGCGACGTCGTGGTGCGCACCACGGATCTGAACTACGGCGGGCATCTCGGCAACGACCGGTTGCTCGCCCTGATCCACGAGGCGCGGGTGGCCTTCATGGCCCGGTTCGAATTCAGCGAACTGGATTGCGGCGGCAGCAGCTTGATCCTGGGCGACTGCGGTATCGTGTACCAGGGCGAGGCCTTCGCCGGGGACGTCTTACGGCTGGAGGTCGCCGCGGGCGAGCCGTCCCGTTGCGGATTCCGGCTGTTCTACCGGGTCACCCGCCCCGCGGACAACAGCGCCATCGCCCTGGTGGAGACCGGCATGATCTGCTTCGATTACCAGGCACGCCGGATCTGCCCCTTGCCACCCGCTGTTCGTGAGACTCTCTGGACAGACAGGAGCGTATCGTGACTGCAGCGCCGTTATACATTTCCAGCCTGCAGAATCCCCAGGTGAAGAACCTGGTTAAGCTGCGTAACCGTCGCGCTCGAGACGAACAGAAGGTGCAGATCATCGAGGAACCGCTGGTGATCCGCCGGGCCCGGGAGTGCGGGCTGCACCTGCTGACGGTCTACTACTGCCGGGAACAGCTCAAGACAGAAGACGGGCAGGAGCTGCTGGCCGAACTGCTCCGGGAGGAGGTCGAGCGGACCCAGTTCGTGGAGCTGGCCAGCTACGTCATGGCGAAGGTCTCGTACCGGGATCGTCCGGAGGGACTGCTGGTGGTGGCGCCGCAGCGCCGGCTGAACCTGGCGGACCTCGACCTGCCGCCCGCTTGTTTGATCCTGGTAGTGGAAGGGGTGGAGAAGCCGGGGAACCTGGGCGCCATCTTCCGCATCGCCGACGGCGCCGGGGTGGACGCCATCCTGCAGACCGACCTCGGCACCGACCTGTACAATCCCAACGTGATCCGTGCTTCCCGCGGCGCGGTCTTTGCCATCCCGACGGTGGAGGCCGATATAGCGGCCGTGGGCGATTTCCTGGAGCAACACGGCATTCCGACAGTGGCCACCACCCCGGAAGCCGGCGAGGTCTATACGGACTGCGACCTGCGCGGCCCGGTGGCGTTGTTGCTGGGTGAGGAGGTTCGTGGTTTGAGCCGGGAGTGGCTCTCACGCGCCGAACGGCAGGTCAGGATCCCCATGCACGGTTGTGGGGATTCGCTCAATGTGGCCACTTCGGCGGCGCTGGTGCTGTACGAGGCGGTGCGCCAGCGCAATCAGTCCGCTGCTGAATCCGACCGGTCATGAGCTTTCCTCATCGGGACACCCGTCGTGACGACCGCCGTGACGACCGACGAGGCGGCCATTCCCCAGGGGGAAACGGCATGGTCCGCGAGGCGCCGGACGGAGGCTACTCTTCCTCTTCCACCTTGGTGAAGTCATCAGGACCGGCCCCGCATACGGGACACTCATCAGGCGGGTCTTCACCCTCATGTACGTACAGGCATACCCGGCATTCCCATTTCGCCATGATCTCCCCTTCGGCGTATAGTCCAATTTCAGCAACGCGGCCGTGGTGGGGGGCCGGTCGTGAGATGATCGATCCTGTTTTCTGGCTGGACGGACTCTAGCGTTTGCGAGGTGGTCTGTCTAGATGTCTGTCTGGATGTCTGTCTGGATGTCTGACTGGAAATCCTGCCCAGATGTCCGTCCTGGGGCCTGTTCTGGGGACGCCGCCGCGGAACCCGCTTTTCATTTGAGTCGGGAACGCTTTACCGTACCCGGCGAATGGTGGTAGCGTGCCGTGATGCTGTACCGCTGGTTGGCCGACGTGGTGGTCTGTGTCCACCTCGCTTTCATCCTGTTCGCCGTGCTGGGAGCGCTGCTCACCCTGCGCTGGCCCCGGGTGATCTGGGGACACCTGCCGGTGGTCTTATGGGCCTTTTTCATCGAGATCGTCGGCTGGCGCTGTCCTCTGACCCCGTTGGAGAATCTTCTCCGCCAGCGGGGTGGTGAAAGTGGGTATGCATCGGGTTTCGTGGAACAATATATTGTCCCGGTCATATATCCGACGGTGCTCACCCGGGAAATCCAGGTGATCCTCGGGGTGACCGTGGTGCTGATCAACCTGGGACTCTATGCGATTATCTGGCGGCGACGACGCCAATCGGGGTGAGGTGGCGGTCGCGGGCCCGATTTTGTCCAGTACGTGTTTCAGGACGGAGCCTTTCGGATCGAGATGGAAATAATATATCTCTACAGCCGCTGGCTTTGCTGCCTGATCTGTCTCGTACTGCTCCCGCTGCCGGGACTCGGTGCCGTCTTGACATCGACGGGCATCGACAGCCTGGCGACCCGGGTCGATACAGTCGCCGCCGACCGTGCCCCGGAGTTGACCTCGGACGAGGAACCGTACTACTTCTACAAGCACCTCGGGTACGGCAGCGACTCGCTGGTCCACCCCCTCCGCCTCATCATCAACGGCGGCTACGGGATCATGCAGATCGAAAACCGGCACAACCGGCCCCAGGATATCCATTACGACCTGGGTTTCCGCAACGTGGTGCGGAATCTAGGCGATCCTATCTCGGCCATCGAGGTCAACGGCTGGTGGGATTTCATCAACCGGGAGATCCTGCCCATCGGACTCGATCCGGACAAGGCGCAGTACTGGCCCAATTACATGCAGCACCTCATCGGCGGCGGCATGAGCTACCGGATGATGGTTGAGTGGTTCCGGTATCGCGATTACGGCCATCCCAAGTTGTGGGCGGGAACCACCATATTTTTCTACCACCTGCTGAACGAGGTGGTGGAAAACGATCGACGCGATACCTACAACACCGATCCCATCGCCGACCTGTACATCTTCGATCCGCTCAGTATGGTCCTGTTCAGCTCCGAGCGGGTCTGCCGCTTTTTCAGCCACACCCTGCACATGACCGACTGGTCGTACCAGCCCATGTGGGATCCCCACCGGAAGACCTTTGGAGAACAACGGCCAGAACTTCGCCATCAAGCTGGGCCTGCCCCACACCCGGCGCTGGAGCCTGTTCTACCACTGGGGCACCCACGCCGAGGCAGGCTTCTCCTACACGCAGGAAAACGGGGATTGTCTCTCGGTCGGGGCGGGCTTGAAGGCGAGTAACCTGGTGGACCTGGACGAGATCAACAAGACGGTGGATCTGGCCGTGTCGGCCGGTATCTTCTACGACCGCAATAACTCGTTGCTGGCCTCGTTGTTGTGGGCGCACACCAAGGATTACCGGTTGCGTCTGAATATCTACCCCGGCTTGATCGAGCTGGGTCCCGTCTCTCCCAGCCTGTTCGTCTCCTTGAATCGGGACGATCAGATCTACGCGGGTTTCGGCCTCGATCTGGTGGAGATCGTGCCGCTTGGTCTGGCCTGGAGCTTCTCTGATCCGTGATCTCGATATTACGGTTCCACAAAGGGCCAGTGCTGCGTGAGCTGCTCTTTCTCGCCATTATCGAGATTCAATATGTACAACACTCCGGCTGATCGGTCATGGACTCAATAGTCCCCCCGACTGATGTAAACAATTCTCGTCCCATCCGGTGTATCTGGAAAGTCCCCGCGCCGCCGCCGGAATCCAGGTGAGGATTCCTGAGAACAGGATCGTGACTAGCCTGTGGAATCCCACCGACCGGGCCTTTTTCGGTTACATGATGCATGTCTGGGCGGCTCACGAGACGAGTGATCCGGGGGGAATCGGTTCACCTGCTCCGGCCGGCCCGGAGCTGCACCAACCAGCCCCGACCCTTCTCGAACATCTCCCGGTAGAACTGAAATACCGCCCGTGGGGAAGGAGCGTAAGCCAGTCGCAGACCGCTGACCCGGTTGAGCAAGATCACCGACCAGAGCCCGTCGCTGACCAGGAGCACGCCGTGCGCGGAGATGAGGCCCACCATGCCTCCTAGCTTCATGCCGCCGTACAGCAGGAACGGTGCAATGATCAGGTGGATCAAATGATTATAGAACGAAATGTCGTTGCGGTTCATGGCGCGCAGGAGCAGCGGTGCATTCCAGAGCATATGGAGCCAGGTCAGCACGTTGATCCGGAAGATATCGATGGCGTCTGCATAGCTCTCCGTGAACATGAAGATGATGAACGGTCTGGAAAAGATGAGGAAACCGATGACCACCGGGATGGTGATCCCGTACATGCTGGCCATAATCTTGTTCCAGAGTTTATTGGCGCCCTGCCAGTCGTCCTCCTTGATCATGGTGGCGAACTGCCCCAGTGATACCGCAACGATGGACAGCAGGTAGAACCGCAGCACGTGCAGATGTTGGCAGCCGACCGAGTAGATGGCGTACCCCTCGATGCCGTAGAACTTGGAGGCCATCAACTCGTGTAGCTTGAAGATCAGACTGTAGAAGGCGCCGCCGATCCCC
>JBDRBC010000351.1:0-2747 GCA_043823125.1 bacterium
GCCTGCGATGTGGTGGGGAAGGAAGCCGCCAAGCAGGCAGTGGAGTCATCGGTTCCCCAGGCGCTGGTCGACCTCAACCTTCAAGCCTTCGAGAAGGGTTATGAGCACTTCCAAGAGTAAAGGGGTCCTGGTCATCGGCGGCGGGATCACGGGCATTCAAACCGCCCTCGATCTCGCTCGTGCCGGATTCCGGGTTCACCTGGTGGAACGGACGCCGTCCATCGGCGGTCGCATGAGCCAGCTGGACAAGGTGTTCCCGACCGTCGACTGCTCGATCTGAATTCTCGGACCTCTGATGATGGATGCCGGTCGGCATCCCCGGATCGAGCTTCATACCATGTCCGAACTGATCGGACTGGACGGACAGGCGGGGGATTTTCAGGCGAAGGTCCTGAAACACCCGCGGTACGTCAACATGGATCTGTGCGTGGCCTGCGGCCTCTGTAGTGAGGACTGCCCGGCCATCAGACCGAATCCGTACGACGTCGGATTGAAGGCCATCAAGGCCATCGACCGTCCGTTCCCCCAGGCGGTTCCCGCCGCGTATCACCTCGACAAGGCCACCTGCTCAACGACGACTTCATCTACTGCGAGCGCTGCGCCAAGGCGTGCGAACCGAAAGCGATCAACTACGACGATACCGCCCAGGAGGTCACCCTCGACGTGGGCTCGGTCATCGTCGCCACCGGTTTCGACGAGCTCGACCCCCGGGAGCTGCTCTCGTTCGGGTACGGTCGCGCGCCCAACGTGTTGACCGGCCTCGAGTTCGAACGATTGCTGTGCGCCACCGGTCCCACCAAGGGGCGGGTGTTGCGGCCGTCGGACCGCGAGGTGCCCAAAAACGTCGTTTTTGTGCAATGTGTCGGCTCCCGCGGTGAGGGCGGCCGTTCCTACTGCTCGCGGTACTGTTGCATGAATTCGGTGAAGGCGGCGGTGCTCGCCCACGAGCACGAGCCGAGTATCAAAGAGTGCGTCCTGCTGTACACTGACATGCGCGCCGCCGGTCGCGGGTACGACGCCTTCGTCAAGCGCAGCCTGGATCGGGACGACATCCGGTTCATGCGCGGTCGTCCGGCCAAGGTGCAGGAAGACCTCGCCACCGGCGATCTCACGCTCTGGGTGGAGGATTTCCAGACCGGCCGTCCCGACAAGATCCCCGCCGATCTGGTGGTGCTTTCCACGGCGGCCTTGCCGGCCAAGGGATCACCCGAACTGGCGCGGATCCTCGACATCGAGCTGGACCGCAGCGGCTTCTACAAGCGGCGCGATCCCGAGGACTCACCGGCCGAGACCAGTCGCGCCGGTATCTTCGTGGCAGGGAGCGCCGGTTCGCCGGCCATCGTGCCCGAGTGTGTGGCGCAAGGTTCGGCCGCGGCGGCCGAGGCGGCGGTGCACGTGCTCGACCACCGCGAGGCAGTGGAGGAACACAGTCACGCCGCTCCCATCGACTCCAGCGGCGAACCGCGGATCGGTGTCTTCGTCTGCCACTGCGGCGCCAACATCGCCGGGGTGGTGAACGTGCACACCCTGGCCGACGAGGCGGCCAGGCTGCCCCACGTCGTCTATACCACCGATGAATCGTTCGCCTGCGCGGACATCTCCCAGCGCGCCATCGAGGAAGCCATCCGTGAGCACAAGCTCAACCGGGTGGTGGTGGCCGCCTGTACACCACGCACCCACGAACCGGTGTTCCGCGAGGCGTTGTCCCGCACCGGTCTGAATCCGTACCTGTTCGAGATGGTGAATATCCGGGACCAGTGTACCTGGGTGCACGCCCGCGAGCGCGAGCAAGCGCAGCTGCGGGCCCGGGACCAGATCCGCATGGGGGTGGCACGCGCCGCCAAGCTGCAGCCTTTGTCACCTGTGAGCGTCGAGGTCAATCGGCGGTCCGTGGTGGTGGGCGGTGGGGTGGCGGGTATCCGGGCAGCCCTCGATCTGGACGCCCAGGGGTACGAGGTCGTGCTCATCGAACGCAAAGACAAGCTGGGCGGGCATCTGGCCGAACCCGGCCTGAAGTCCCTGTACGGCAGCGGCGCCGATGCAGGCGAGAAGCTGTCGGCCCTGACCAGGCAGCTCGCCAGCTCCAAGGTGGAAGTGAGCTTGCAGACCGATCTGGCCGGCGTGAAGGGTTACGTGGGGAACTTCACCCTGGAGTTCGTCACCACCTCCGGCAAGAACAAGGGCCAGACCCGGGAACTCGAGGCCGGAACCATCGTCCTGGCGGTGGGCGGCACGGTATTCGATCCCCGCGGTCTGTACGGTTACGGCGAGAAGAACAACGTGTTGACCAACCTCGAGCTGGAAAAACGTTTCGGGGACGACCAGGACAAGCTGTTCGCCCAGGACGGCAACCCGCCGGCCAGTGCGGTGTTCATCCAGTGCGTCGGTTCCCGTTGTGACTGCGAAAACGGCAATGTGGGCTGTTCACGCTATTGCTGCCCGACCACGGTGAAACAGGCCACCCAGCTCGCCAAGCTCGGCACGCGGGTGACGGTGTTCTACCATGACATGCGCACCGTCTCGCCCGGGGCGGAGGAGCAGTATCGCCAGGCACGCGGCGCCGGGGTCCTGTTCATTCGCATTCCCGAGGACGGCGAGATCGAGATCCAGGGCACCAGGACCAAGGTCACGAGTGTCGTGGCCACGGATCTCATGCTCGGCCGGCCGGTGGAGGCCGATGCCGAGCTGCTGGTGCTGGCCGTGGGCATGGTGCCTGATCCCGAGGTGACGCCGCGGCTCAAGGAGAT
>JBDRBC010000352.1:0-13461 GCA_043823125.1 bacterium
TTTGCCTGAAATATTCGGTCACAACTTCGGGGCGGGGTGCAATTCCCCACCGGCGGTGAAAGCCCGCGACCCCCGTGGCAAACCCACGGGGCTGATCCGGTGAAATTCCGGGGCCGACGGTGACAGTCCGGATGGGAGAAGTTGGGGCGGTGCCTTCGTGGCTACGGTGCGGAACCGATCTGGATTGCGGTTTCGTGGCGTCGTTGCCCCATTTTTCCCGCGGCAAATTTTGACTACCAGGAGCCGATCATGTCCGGTGTCGAGTCGACCTTGCCGGTCAACGACGAGTCCTTCATGTCCGAGGCGATTCGTCTGGCCGCTTCCGTTCCCAGCCGGCCGTGGCCTAATCCGCCGGTGGGGGCGGTAGTGGTCAAGGATGGCCGGGTGATCGGTCGCGGCGCCCATCACGGACCCGGGAGTTCTCACGCCGAGATCGTGGCGCTGGCCGAGGCCGGCGCCGCCGCCGAGGGCGCCACTCTCTACTGCAGTCTCGAACCGTGTAATCACCTCGGGAACACGCCACCGTGCGCCCCGGCCGTCGCCGCCAGCGGAGTGCGACGTGTGGTGTTCGGTGTCCGTGATCCGAACCCGACGGTGACCGGCAACGGCGCTCGACTGCTGGTCCAGCGCGGGATCGACGTGACCTGTGGCGTGCTGGGCCGAGCGGCCCTCGAACTCATCTGGCCATTTGTCGTGACCGACGCTTTCCAGCGCCCGTTCGTCCTGTTGAAGACGGCCACGTCCCTCGACGGCCGGTTCTGGACCGACCCCGCCCGGATGCGCCAGGCGAGTGGTGGCCCGGTCTATCTGACCAGCGAGCCGTCTCTGCGTGACGCCCACTGCTGGCGCCGCTGGTCCGATCTGGTCCTCATCGGTGAGACGACCTTGAAAGTGGATCGACCACGGCTCGACGGACGGCTGGTGGACGGGACCTGTCACTGTCCGACCGACGATCCCGCCGTGGGGTACGTGGACAGCGACCTGAGCCATGGAGATGGCTGGCACCATAACCGGTATCAAGTATTCTGTGGCGAATCCGTCGGCGACCAGTCGACTCTGGACGCACTCCGGAGTGACGGCGCGTCCGTGAATCCGTGTGCCGTCCGCGACGGTCACGTGGATCCGCGGTCACTGGTGGCGGTGGCCCGAGCCGCCGGTTTTTACTACCTGATGATCGAGGGCGGTCCCCATCTGGCCGCGTCGTTCCTGGCCGCCGGTCTGGTGGATCGCTGGCTCCAATACCGGGCGCCCGTGGCCGTGGGCAGCGGGGTGCAGTGGCCCGAGCAGCCGCTGGTGGCGCCGGAGTATTTCGAGTTGACCGGCACAGAGCGGCTCGGTCCCGACCTGCGTCTGGTGTACGACCGCCCCGGATATGAAGACCGACTGACCGCAATGACCGGACCGGTCACCGAGGAGTTGCGCTGACATGTTCACCGGCATCATCCGCGAAGTGGGCAAGATCCGGGCGCTTGCTCGTCAAGGAGAACTGACCCGGCTGGAACTGTCGGCCCCGCGCTGCGTGGACGACCTGGACATCGGCGACAGCCTGGCCGTCAACGGGATCTGCCTGACGGTGACCAGGAAACGCGGCGGCGTGGTCCGGGTGGAAGCGGCCTCGGAAACCCGACGGGTGACCACGCTGAAGCGGTGGCGGGCGGGCGACCGCGTGCATCTCGAGCCGGCGTTGCGGGCCGGCGATGCCCTGGGTGGTCATCTGGTCCTGGGGCACGTCGACGGTCTCGGCACGGTGCGCAAGATCCAGCGCAGCAGCCGGAGCTGGTTCCTCACCGTCAGCCTGGCGCCCGAGCTGGCCCGGTACCTGATGCCCAAGGGATCCGTGGCCGTGGATGGGGTCAGCTTGACCGTGGACGCCGGCCCGTTCCGCCGGGAGTTCACGGTCAACGTGATCCCGCACACCCTGGCCAGTACCCGTTTCAGGTCCCTGCGGATAGGCGATACCGTGAACCTGGAGATGGACGTGCTGGTGAAGGCGGCCCGGGGAGGACATGCTGCCGTGCCGGGGATCTTGTCCAGGGGACAGCTCCCTGCGGAAACCGCCAGCGATGACCTGAACGAAACCTCACCACGCACGCTGGCCAGCCTCTGGCAGAAGGGGTTTCGCCGCCGTGCGCAGGGTGACGGCGGCACCGGAAAGTGACCCCGTGAACGATCAACCCGGAAGGGAAGTCATGACGGACAAGGACAAGCTCGACACCATTCAGGATGCCCTGGCGGCACTACGGCGCGGCGAGATCATCATCGTGGTGGATGACGAGGACCGCGAGAACGAGGGCGATTTCGTCATGGCCGCCGACATGGTGACGCCAGCGGCGGTCAACTTCATCGCCAAGTACGGTCGGGGGCTCATCTGTCTGGCCGCCTCCGGCGAGCGCATCCAGGAGCTGGATATCCAGCCCATGGTGGCCCGGAATACCGCACCGCTCGGCACCTCGTTCACCGTGTCCATCGATGCGGCCGAGGGGATCACCACCGGCATCTCCGCCCAGGATCGCGCCCACACGGTGCGGGTCTTCATCGATCCGAAAACGCGCGCCCGCGACCTGGCGCGACCCGGGCACATCTTTCCGCTCGAGGCCCAGCCCGGCGGCGTGCTGCAACGGGCCGGGCATACCGAGGCGGTGGTGGATCTGTGCCGGATCACCGACATGTACCCGGCCGGTATCCTGTGCGAGATCATGGACGAGGACGGTTCCATGGCGCGGCTGCCGCGATTGCGGGAGATCGCTCGCGAGCACAACCTGAAACTCATTTCGATCGCGGACCTGATCACCTACCGCCGCCGTCACGAGAAGCTCGTGTTCCGCGAGGCGGAGGTGGAGATGCCCACCCGGTACGGCCTGTTCCGCATGATCGCCTACAGTACCAGCGTGGACGCCGCCACGCACCTGGCCCTGGCCAAGGGAGATGTCGCCCCGGAAGTGCCGTGTTTGGTCCGGGTTCATTCCGAGTGCATGACGGGCGATCTATTCCACTCCCTGCGCTGCGACTGCGGCGAGCAGATGGAGGCCGCCCTGAAAGCCATCGAGGAACGGGGCTGTGGCGTGTTCCTCTACATGCGGCAAGAGGGGCGCGGCATCGGCCTGGTGAACAAACTGAAGGCGTACAGATTACAGGACGAGGGGTGCGACACCGTGGAGGCCAACAACCGGCTCGGTTTCGCGGCCGATCTGCGGGAGTACGGCATCGGCGCCCAGATCCTGCACGATCTCGGGGTGCGCAAGATGGATCTGATGACCAACAACCCGCGCAAGATCGTGGGTCTGGACAGTTACGGGCTGGAAGTGACCGATCGTATGCCGCTGGAGATCCGGCCCAACGTCCGGAACCTGCGCTACCTGAAAACCAAGAAAGCCAAGCTCGGACACATGCTCGAGCATCTGGACTGAACCAACCGCGCCCGACCCGGGAACGGTCGGGTGGACTGAAAAAGTCGAGGAGGAGATATCATGGGCAAGACCTATCAAGGACGGTTCGACGCGGGCGGCAAGAAGATCGCCATCGTGGCCAGCCGCTTCAATGAGTTCTTCACCGGCGAACTGCTGGCTGGGGCGCGTGACTGCCTGACCCGCCACGGGGTGGAGGAGGAGCAGATCGACCTGGCCTGGGTACCCGGCAGTTTCGAGATCCCCATGGCCGCCAAGAAGCTGGTCGAGACCGGCCGGTATGCCGCCGTGATCTGCGTCGGCTGCTTGATCCAGGGCGATACGCCGCACTTTCACTATATCTCGGCCGAGGTCACCAAGGGCATCGCCCAGGTGTCGCTGGATAGCTCGGTGCCGGTGGTGTACGGCGTGGTCACGGCCGAAACGCTGGACCAGGCCATCGAACGGGCCGGGACCAAGGCCGGCAACAAGGGCTTCGACGCGGCGTTGACCGCGCTGGAGATGATCGACCTCTGGGCAGACATCGATGCCGGCTGACCGGTGAGGAGTTGTTGTGGGTAAACGGAGAAAAGCGCGGGAGATCGTCCTGCAAGCGAGTTATGCGGCGAGGATTTCCGGCGCCTCACTCACGAGCTGCCTGGACGATCAGCTCGCCCGTCGCGGTCCGGCCGACGAGACCGCCGCCTTCGCGCGGGAACTCGCGATCAAGCTGGCGGCCCACCGGCAAGAAGTGGAGCACTGGCTGGCCTCACTCCTGGAGCACTGGCGACCGGAGCGGGTGGGCGTGCTGGAACGTGCCGTCCTGCAACTGGGCTTGACAGAATTGCGCCACAGCCCCGACGTTCCGTGGCGTGTCGTCGTCAACGAGGCGTGTGAACTGGCGCGTCGCTACTGTGACGAGGACGCCGTCGGATTCGTCAACGGCATCCTGGACCGGGCGGCGGCCCAGGTACTGCGTGAGACGGCGGGTGACGAGTCTGGAGATCCGTCGGCTGCACCGTCGGCTGATCCAGCCGATCCGGGGGAGGACCCGGCTTGAGAGAATCGACCAAGCAGCACTGGCAGGACTTCTGGGAAGAGGCCGACAGTCTCGATCTGGACGACGTCTACGGCACCGACGGCAGGCTGGTCCGGGAGATCGTCTCCCTCGGTGATCTCACCGGTTGGCGGGTACTGGAAGTGGGCGCCGGCACCGGTCGCGACGCCGTGGCGCTGGGCAAGGCCGGCGCCAGCGTGGTGACCCTCGATTACGTGGTGGGCTCCCTCGACCTCACCGTCAAGGCGGCCGCTGCCGCCGGGGTCCGGCTCGCGCCGGTGGGTGGCGACGGGCTCGCCATGCCGTTCGCCGACGGCACCTTCGACGTGGTCTTCCACCAGGGATTGCTGGAACACTTCCGCGACCCGCTGCCGTTGCTGCGGGAAAACGTCCGGGTACTCAAACCGGGCGGCTGCCTCATCGTGGACGTACCGCAGCAGTACCACTACTACACCGTGGCCAAGCAGATCCTCATCAAGCTGGGCAAGTGGTTCGCCGGCTGGGAGACCCAGTTCAGTCCCGGGCAGCTCGAAGCAGTGGTGACCAGCGTGGGCCTGGACATCGAACGGACCTACGGCGACTGGATGGTGCCCGGACTGTGGTATCGCGCCGTGCGCAAGATCCTGCTCACGCGGAGCGGCGCCCGGTTGCCCATGTTTCCCGATCCCGTGCCGCCCCTCGGTCGCCTGGCGGCTCGCTGGCGCCACTGGTTCGGCAAACACCGGCTGTCGCTATACACCCAGCCCACCATCGGGGTGGTGGCGCGCAAGTCGGGCCGGGGCGGCGGAAAGGAGCCGTCCGCATGAGAATCCTCGCCGTGAACTGGCGCGACATGGCGGACCCGCTGGCCGGCGGTGCGGAACTGCACTTGCACGAGATCCTCAAGCGCGTCGTGGCGGCGGGGCACCAGGTGGATATGGTCGTGGCGTCCTACCCCGGCGCCGAACCTACGGGCGAAATCGACGGTATACGGATCTTCCGGCGCGGGCACTGGCTGGTGGCGAATTACGTGCTGCCCGGCCTGATCAAGCAGTTGCTGCGTGACAATCGGTACGACCTGCTGGTGGAGGACATCAACAAGATCCCGTTCTACACGCCGCTCTACAACCGCGGCGTGCCGGTGCTGGCGGTAGTGCCGCACCTGTTCGGCGCCACGGTGTTTCGCGAGACCAATCCGCTGTTCGCCTCCTACGTCTGGGCCGCCGAGCAGCTCATCAAGCCGGTCTACCGCAACATCGATTTCGAGGTCATCAGCCCCTCCACCAACGATGACCTGGTTGGGCGCGGTTTCGCACCGGAACGTATCCACACCATCTTCTGCGGCATGAACCACGGACGGTTCCAGCTCACGGATCCGCCACCACGTTCCGCCACTCCTCTCGTGGTCTCCTGGAGTCGTCTGCGCAGGTACAAGAGTATCGACGTGGCCATTCGCGCCTTCGCCATCATCCAGGAAAAACTACCGGAGGCGAAGCTGCTGATCATGGGGCGCGGACCGGACGAGGGGCGGCTGCGCAGGTTGACCAGCCGGCTCGGGCTGGACGATGTGGTTTCTTTCGAGGGTTTTCTGCCGTGGGATGAGCTGGTGCGCACCCTTCACCGTTGCCACACCTTCCTCAATCCCAGCCCCAAGGAGGGGTGGGGATTGACCGTCATCGAGGCCAATCAGTGCGGGTTGCCCGTGGTGGCCAGCGATGCGCCCGGCCTGCGCGATTCGGTGCGGGACGGCGAGACCGGTTTCCTGGCGCCGTACGGTGATGTCGAGGCGTTCGCGGCCGCCGCCATCCGTCACCTGACCGAACCCGACCTGTGGCGCGCCCAGCACGAGGCGGCCATCCGCTGGGCCGACAGCTTCAGCTGGCGGCGGTGCGCCGAGGAATCGCTCGCCCTCTTCGAACAGGTGGCCGGACAACGGGGCGACCGGACGGTGGAGGCGACGCCGTGAAGGGACGCCGCTGGTGGTCACTCCTGATCAAGGTGGTGGTGAGCTGCCTGCTCATCGTGTTGCTCCTGTCCCGCCTGAGCTGGCAGGAGATCAAGGAGGCGTTGTCCCAGCCGGTCTGGCCCTGACTGCTGGCCGCCCTCGGCGTGTACGGACTGTCCGCGGTGGGGGGCGCCTTCCAGTGGGCCTGGATCCTCCGGGTGGCCGGCATCAAGGCGCCGAATCGTGAACTCCACCGTCTCTACCTGGTCGGCCTGTTCTTCAACAACTTCCTGCCCGCCAACGTGGGGGGCGACGCCGTGAAGATCTTCGATCTGGGCCGGCAGGAGGGACAGCCGCTCAAGGTGTTCTGCGCCACGTTGCTGGATCGTCTGCTCGGATTGACCAGCCTGACCCTGCTGGCGTTGCTGGCCGTGGCGACAGCGGTGATCCGGACCACCACCCTGCCGCCGGCCTATCCGCTCTTCGTGGCCATGGTGGTCTGGCTCGGGTTGCTGGTGCTGCTGCTCTCGCGACGGATCTCCTCGGTGGTGTTGCCGATCCTGCACCGGATCAGGCTGGGGAAGGTGGCGGACAAGATCGAGGCGGTGCTGGAGGAGTTCCGGCTCTACCGGGCCCGGGTGTCGTGGTTCGGGAGCATCTTCCTGTTCGCCATGCTGGTGCAGTCGCTGCGGGTCTTGACCCACATCCTCGTCGCCATCGGCCTGAGTATCACCCTCACCGGGGAGCAAGGATTGCAGCTCTTCGTGCTGGTACCGTTACTCGGCATTCTCATCGCCCTGCCCATCAGCGTCAACGGCATCGGCCTGCGGGAGTACGCCTCGGCGGAGTTTTTCGTGTTCGCCGGCATCTCGGCGCAGCACGCCGTGGCCATGGAGCTGACGGCCTATCTGGTCCAGGTGGTTTTCAGCCTGGTGGGCGGCTATCTGTTCTGGCGGGGACACCGGATTCTGGCCCGTTCGGATTGAGGGCCAAAGGCCACGGGAACCGTTCCGGACCGAACTTGTTGGTAGTGGCCGGGTGTGTTACATTTTCAGCTCCGACAATGATTTGAAGCGACGAACCTGGTTTGTTTTTCCGAGTGTAACGAGGGGGTTACCTTGACCGCCACCTGGTACCGCCGCCCCCGGGTGTGGATCGCCCTGGGGGTCTTTCTGCTGGCCATAGTCGTCTACCAGAACACAACCTCGCCGAGCATCAGCTTCTGGGACTGCGGCGAGTACATCACCACCTCGCACATCATCGGTATTCCGCATCAACCCGGGACGCCCCTCTACGTGCTGGTGGGCCGCTGCTTCGATATCCTGCTCGGTTCACCCGGTGTCGACGGGCCGGCCCTCGAGACTGCCCGAGCGGTCAACTTCATGTCCGCCCTGTTCAGCGCGCTCGCCCTGATGCTCGTCTATCTGATCATCCTGGAGATGGCGCGGCGGGCGGATCCGGACTGCGGCTGGCTGGCGCATGTGGGCGGACTGGTGGGCGCCGTTTTCCTCTTGCTGAGCGAGACCTTCTGGAACAACGCCATCGAGGCCGAGGTGTACGGGCTGGCGGCCTTCATGATCAGCCTGCTGACCTGGCTCGCCATCCGCTGGTACGATGCCTGTACCGAGATTCGTAGTAATCGGCTGCTCTATCTGATGATCTATCTGCTCGGACTCGGCGTCGGGTTCCATCTCGGCTCGTTGCTCGTGTTTCCGGGGATCTTCGTGCTGGTAGTGCTGTCGCGCAAACGACAGATCGCCATGACCGACCTCTTCATCATGAGTGCCGGTCTCGCTTTGTTCCTGCTTTCCACCATGCTCAAGAACAACAGCTTCCTGCTGGTGATGCTGGCCGGCTATCTGGCGGTGGTCATCGGTCGCGTCGTCACGGGGAGCCGGTTCGTCCTGGTGGGCAGCGGTCTCTTCCTGCTCGGCCTGACGGTGTATTTCATGATGATGGCGAGGGCGCCGCTGGATCCCGCCATCAACCAGACCCAGCCCGAGACCTTCGGGACCATGATGTCGGTCCTGCGTCGCGAGCAGTACCCGCCCATCAATGTCTTCGAACGCCAGGCCGATCTGATCTGGCAGTTCAAGTACTACTATAGCTTCTTCATCGAGCAGTTCTACTTCATCGGCAACGGCAAGGGCTTCCTGGCCCAGACCGCCACCTTCCTCGGACCGATCTTTCTCGGCTTGCTGGGTATCTTCCACGGCATCCGGCGCGCCAAGCCGTTGATCTTCATGCTCATCACCAACTACCTGATCAACGGCGAGGCCTTGACCCTGTATCTCAACTTCACCGATCACGAAGTGCGTGAGCGCGACTACTTCTACTTCGCGGCGTTCCTGTTCTTCGCCATCTTCATCGGCATCGGCGTCTCGGCGCTGCTGCGGATCACGGCCGGCGCGGAGGGGAAGTCCGCCGCCGAGCTGAAGGCGGGGGAGCGGCCGCCGGCCATCCGTTTCGGGTTCGTGCCCAAGGTGGCCGCGGTCTTGTTGCTGGTCATCGCCCTCTGGCCGGTGCTGCAGCCCGGACACACCAAGTTCTTCGAACACGACCGTTCCGAAAATGTCATCGCCCGGGAGTACGCCTGGAACCTCCTGGCGGGTCTGGACGAGAACGCCATCCTCTACACCAACGGCGACAACGACACCTTCCCGGTCTGGTACCTCCAGGAAGTGGAACATTTCCGCCGGGACGTCACCGTGGTCAACCTTTCCCTGGTCAATCTGCCGTGGTACGTGAAGCAGATGCGGCGGCACGATCCGCCCATGCCGGGGACCTATTCCGACGCCGAGATCGATCAGCTCCGGGCGCGGATGTACATCGACGAGGAGACCGGGCAGGAGTTCATCATCTTCGTCCGCGATTACGTGGTGCATGATATCGTCACCACCAACGCCCAGAGCGGGGATCCGCGGCCCGTCTTCTTCGCCGTCACCATTCCGCGCGAGAACATGGAGCGGTATTTCCCCTATTTGCAGATGGAAGGTCTGGCGTATCGACTGGTCCCGCAAAAGAGCGCCGACGGCAATCCGGTGGTGGAAGGGACCCGTCTGCTGCACAACATGCTCGGAGTGTACGACTACGACGGCATGTTACTCGGCGACAGCGACAAGCGTCGCCAGCAGTACGGCGAGCTGACCGGTTGGTACAGCGACGCGGTGGAGGCCGGTCGTGGTGGCCCCGGGGGCGACCTGTCCATTCCGTACGAACCGCTGGTGGCCGAGGTGGGCGAACAGCGGACGGATGTCTACCGGGACGACAATACCCGGAACCTGCTGGGCAACTACCCCGCGGCGCTGGTGCGCACCGCCTACAGCTATCTCACCACCGCCCAGCAGGTGGTCGACAAGGATTCCCTCCTGTACCGCGAGGTGGTGGACAAGGCGCTGGCCGCCTTCGAGCTGGCCAGGCGGTTCGACCCGTTCTTCCAGCCGGTGGTGGATCTCTATCCCATCGTGCTGGTGGACAAGGCGCGATCCGACGAGGCGCTGGCGTTCCTGGAAACCCTATCGGGTAACATCGCCCCCGCGGACGAGGAGAAGGTCATCTACGAGACCATCACCGCCATGACCCAGGTGGGGGAGGCCAACCACGCAACGCGTTGGCTCAACGAGGCCATAGCCCGGGAGCCCGCACGGAAATTCCATTACAACCTCCTGTTCCGGCTGTATCAGAGCCAGCGTAACGTGGGGAACTGCCGGTTGATCTACGAGCAGTGGCGAGAGGTCTCCGGTGAGGACGACCGCAGCATGCGGGAGGCGCTGGATCGCCTGGAGCAGGACGCCTTGCAGCGGGAGCAGGAACGGATCGAGGAAACCATCGAGGGGGGACAATGAACAGCACGGAAGCACAGGAACTGATCGCCACCTTGCCGGAACCGGTCACGGATATCTTGCAGCCGGGGCGCCGGGTGGTGGTGACCGGTTGCGCCGGCTTCATCGGCAGTCATCTGGCCGAGGCGCTGCTGGCGCTCGGCTGCCGCGTGGTCGGCGTGGATTCACTCACCGACTATTACGATCCCGTCCTCAAACGCGAGAACCTCGCCGGCTGTCTGGCCCATGACCATTTCACCTTCCACGAGCAGGACCTACTGGAGCTGGACGCGGTGGAGCTGTTGACCGGGGCCACCGCCTGTTTCCATCTGGCGGCCCAGGCCGGCGTACGCGCCAGCTGGGGCAGTTACTTCACCGAGTACCTGGCCCGCAACGTCCAGACCACGCAGCAGTTGCTCGAGGCGTGTCTCGCCGATCCGGTGCGCCAGGATCTGCGCCGGTTCGTCTACTCCAGTTCCAGCTCCGTCTACGGCGATGCGCGCGAGTTGCCGGTGACCGAACAGGCGCTGCCGGCGCCCCGCTCCCCGTACGGGGTGACCAAGCTGGCGGGCGAACATCTCTGCGTTCTCTACTCGGCCAACTTCGGAGTGCCCACCTCGAGCTTGCGCTACTTCACGGTGTACGGCCCGCGGCAACGGCCGGACATGGCGTTCCGCAAGTTCATCGAACGCGCGTTGGCGGGGGAGACCTTCCGGGTCTACGGCGACGGCAGTCAGACCCGTGATTTCACCTTCGTGACCGATGCGGCCCGCGCCAATTTGCTGGCGGTGGCGCCGGCGACGACCTGCGAGGTCTTCAACGTGGGCGGTGGCGAGCGGATCTCCCTGCGAGAAGCGCTCGATATGTTACAGCGACTCCTGGCTGATCAGTCACCGGGTAAGGCGCCGGGACTCGAATACGACGACATGGCCAAGGGCGATGTCCGCGACACATTCGCCAATCGCAGTCACGTGGAAGACGTCATCGGTTACCGACCCCTCGTTCCGTTCGCCGACGGTCTGGCTCGCGAGGTGACCTGGGCGCTGGCGAGGAGGCAGTAACGTGGCCGATCTGTCCGGGGTGGCGTGTGACATCTCCATCGTGATTCCCGCTTTCAACGAGCAGGAGTCCATCCCGGAGCTGCTGGCGCGCATCCACGAGGTACTCACCGAGATGGGACGGACCTACGAGGTGCTCGTCATCGACGACGGCAGCAGTGACGGCACCTTCGACAAGGTGGTGGAACTCGCCGCCGGTCGGCCCGAGATCCACGGTATCTCCTTCAGCCGGAATTACGGCAAGGCGGCGGCCCTCGCGGCGGGATTCACGGCGGCCGGCGGTCGGCTGGTGATCACCATGGACGCCGACCTGCAAGACGATCCGGTGGAGATCCCGCGGCTGGTGGCCAAGATCGAGGACGAGGGGTACGACCTGGTCTCCGGCTGGAAGCAGAACCGCCAGGACAGCTTCATCAAGAACCAGACTTCCAAGCTGTTCAACGGGGTCACCTCGTTGATGTCCGGACTCCGCCTGCACGACTTCAATTGCGGTCTGAAAGCGTACCGGTCCGAGGTCATCAAGACACTGCGTCTGTACGGAGAAATGCACCGCTACACGCCGGCGCTGGCTCATCTCGAGGGGTTCCGGGTGGGGGAGTTGAAGGTGCGTCACCACGCGCGCCGGTTCGGAGTGACCAAGTACGGTCCAGCCCGGTTCCTCAACGGATTCCTCGATCTGTTGACGGTCCTGTTTCTCAATTCGCGCTCCACCTCACCGCTCCATTTCTTCGGTCGGATCGGACTGTTCTTTCTGCTCGCGGGATCGATCATCGACGGCTACTTCCTCGTGCAGTGGATCGCTGGACACGGCCTGCACATCCGGCCGCTGTTGCTGCTGGGCGTGACGCTCATCCTGCTCGCGGTCCAGTTCGTCAGCCTCGGGCTGATGGCGGAGCTGATCGTGGCGGGACGTCATCCAGAAATGGAATACCGTGTTCGCCGACGTATCTGATCCCCCCGCCCCAGTGCTTCCCGTGCCGCCGCCGCTTCTGGTGCTCGTGGTCAACTGGAACGGTCGCGAGCTGCTCGCCGACTGTCTCGGGTCCGTACTCGAGAGCCGGTATCCGGCGCTGAAAGTGGTCATGGTGGACAACGGCTCCCGGGACGACTCGGTGACTTTCGTTCGCGACCGTTATCCCGCGGTGGAGGTCATCGAAGCGGCGGAGAATCTGCGCTGGGCCGGCGGTAACAATCTGGTACTGCGCGAGCTGATGACCGCCGGGGAGAGTGACCGTTTTGTCCTGCTGCTCAACAATGATACCATCGTACCCGGCGGCAGCCTCGAGCGGCTGGTGCAAGCCCTGGTTGCCGAGCCGTCAGCCTGGGTCGCCACCCCGCGCATCTGTTACGCCCACGATCCGGCGCGAGCCTGGTATGACGGTGGGCGGGTCGGTAAGTACTCGGGCTGGATTCAGCACGACGGCATCCGGCAACTCACCGGCAAGTTGCCCGCCGAAACCCGTTTCGTGGATTACGGGACCGGCTGTGCGCTACTGCTCTCTCCCACCGCCCTGCGCGAGGTGGGGACTCTGGACGAGCGATTCTACTTCTACGGAGAAGATACCGACTACTGTCTGCGCATTCGCGCGGCCGGGGGGAAGATCCTCCACGTGCCGCGGGCACTGGTCCTGCACAAGGTGAGCGCCGCCCTGGGGCAGGAGAGCCCCCAGAAGACGTATCTTCGCAGTCGGAGTCATATCAAGTTGTTGCAGCGGCACTGGCCGCGGTCGCGGGTGGTTCAACTGGCGATATGCCAGATCGGCTACTTCGGCGGTCTGTTGGCCTGGCACCTCTGGGGTGGACGCTGGCAGACGGCACTGGCGGCCATCGAGGGCGTCATCGACGAGTTACGTGGCGCCGACAACGACAGCATCGGCAGCTGACCCCGGCGGCGGCCTGGCATATGGACAGGGCCACTGTCGCGATGATATCTTGCCCTATCCAGACCGCCCTCGCTGACCTCATGAATCGCGGAGAGGAGATGCCATTGCGCGGTGAGAAGAGCGGGTCGCCGACCGGCGACGGAAGCGGGATTACACTGTCTTTCCGCTGGCTGGGAATCATCCTGGTGAGCCTGCTGGTGGGATTGGTCGTGATCTACCCGGAGCCGCTGCTGCGGGGCGAGGTCTTTCTGAGCCCGGACGCCGCCAACAGTGACGCCTTCGATCTGGTGGGCCGTACCGCGCTGGCCGCAGGAGACTATCCGCTCTGGAACCCG
>JBDRBC010000353.1:0-2600 GCA_043823125.1 bacterium
ATCACCCGCGACTTCAGCAGCTCGGGGATATTTTTTGAAACGGATAAATCCTTTACTCCCGGCCAGGCCATAGAATTCACCATGGTGCTGGAACACGTCGATCCGCAAGGCCCCGTGCGCCTGAAGTGCATAGGAGAGATCATCAGGGTCGAGGAAATCGGGCAAAAGATCGGCGTGGCCGCCACCATAAAATCCTATTCGTTCGAGGCGAGCGGAGGTCCGGAGAAAAGGCAGGGAGAAGGCGGGGGTCCGAAAGAAGGCGGCGGCGCCGAGAAAATTAAAGGTAAATGTAAATGAAGAACATTCGTTATTGCAAATAATCTGTTCAATATGAGGAGGTTCATATGAAGCGCATCACATCCTATCTTATGAAGGCATTCATTGTTCTTTTATTGCTTTCAGTCACGGTGGGGATAAGCTCCCCTGTCTGGGCCCAGGAAGCTCCGCTCGACACCCCCCCGCCCGTCACCTCGCTGATGGTCAAGCTCAATGCGGGGCTCACTCCCGAGCAGCAGACGGCCGTCATCACCTTAAACGGCGGCGCCCTCAAGTCCTCCATCCCCCAACTGAGGATCTTCGTGGTGGAGGTTCCCGAAAGCGACGCCCCTGCCGTCATCCAGAGTTACCAGTCGGACCCGGCGGTGCAATCGGTGGAGATAAATAAGACCCGGAAGACGCAGGCGATCCAACTGCCCAGCGACGCGGAATATGCCAACCAGTGGTCGCTCCCCAAAATCGGCTGGGACTGGGTGTATAACAATGTCAGCCCGAACGGCGGCGCGACGGTGGCCATCCTCGATACCGGCGTGGATGCCCAGCATCCCGAGCTGGCCCAGAAGGTCATCGACGGGTTTTCAGTCTTCGACACAATCGACACAACAACCAAAGGCAAGACCGATCCCAACGGCCACGGAACGATGCTGGCCGGGATCGTCGCCGCACAGACCAACAATACACTGGGAATTGCCGGTGTTGCCTATACCGGCGTGCAGATCATCCCGGTCACCGTCCTGGGCGCCGACGGCACGGGGCAGGACAGCGATGTGATCGTCGGCCTCCTCTGGGCGGTGGAGCAGAAGGCGGATGTCATCCTGATGGGTTTTTCCAATCCCGGTTTCAGCCAGAACCTCCAGGACGCGATTGATTACGCTTGGGCGCAGGGGGCCGTCCTCGTGGCGGCGACCGGCAACGACGGAACCAGCCAGCCGACCTATCCGGCCGGCGACCGGGCGGTCGTCGGCGTCACCGCGACGGATGAGAACGATGCCCTCCTCGGCGGCAGCAACTACGGGCCTGCGGTCTTCCTGGCCGCTCCCGGAAAGTTAGTTTTCACCACGGCAGTCGGTCCGGTCGAAAACGGCGACTCCTCCTATACTTTGATCAGCGGGACATCCTCCTCGGCCGCCGTGGTGGCGGGCGTGGCGGCCTTCATGAAGGCGGTGGATTCGACCCTGACGAACGGCGTCATCGTCGGGCGCCTGGCGCGTTCTGCCGATCCGGCGGGCACGCAGGAACAGACCGGCAACGGCCGCGTCAACATGGCCCGCGCCCTCGGCTCTACGGGGGATATGGGCCTCGATCCGATCCAGACCGTTGGCGTCGCCCCGGAAGGGATCGACGGCACCGGCCTCGGCAACGGCGGACCCTTTGTGGGGCCGTATGTGGCGGCAGCAACAGTCAATACAGTTACAGCGGTGGCGCGTACAAGTGGTTCGCAGCCATCGACGTATGGCAGTTCGTTGGGGGTTACTGCTACCGTCACAAAGCAAGGTGCCGGCGGTGGTGCGATCACGGTCGGCAATGTTGAATTTAGAGACGGAGGGACCAACTGCACTTCGGGCACAGTGGTTCAGACAGCTACTGCAGTTAATAGTAGTGGGCAAGTCACGTATACTACCTCGACCCTCGCGACTGGGAGTCACACGATACGTGCGTGCTACCTCGGAATTACGAGCGGTGTCGACACATATAAGACGAGTTCTGCCGCCATCGATCAGACGATCGACGCGAAACCGGTCACGGTCACCGCCGATGCCAAGAGCAAGGTCTACGGCGATCCCGACCCGGCCCTGACCTATGCCTCCAGCGACCCCAGCGCCACCTTCTCCGGCGCTCTCACCAGAGCTCCTGGTGAGACAGTGGCCGGTAGTCCGTATGCTATCACCCAGGGTACTCTCCTGGGTACCGGCAACTACACCATTGGCTCCTTCGTTGGCGCTAACTTTACCATCACGCCCAAGCCGGTGACAGTCACGCCGACCTCGGGGCAGTCGAAGGTATACGGCACAACGCCTGATCCGGCGCTGACCTATACGCTCAGCGAGACGGTCGCCGTTACGGGCGCTCTGGCTCGTACGGCAGGTGAGGACGTGGGCAACTACGCGATCAACCTGGGCGACCTCGCCTCCACCAGCGGCAACTACAGCCTGATCCTGGCGGCCGGGACGGTGAACTTCGCGATTACGCCCAAGCCGGTGACAGTCACGCCGACCTCGGGGCAGTCGAAGGTATACGGCACAACGCCTGATCCGGCGCTGACCTATACGCTCAGCGAGACGGTCGCCGTTACGGGCGCTCTGGCTCGTACGGCAGGTGAGGAC
>JBDRBC010000354.1:0-17982 GCA_043823125.1 bacterium
ACGGATCAGGTAAAACCGGTCCGCCGTGATGGCCAGTTGCCCTCTACCCCGGCGTACCGACCACCCTCAAAAATCATCCCGGTTTGGACTCAAGCAGCTGCATTTAGGGCCGAAAAAACAATCGAGAGAGCGTCAACAGGAGTCAGTATGATTCGCCGCGAATTGGAGATCGATTTTGGTTACAAAGGCGACACAATCCCTGCGGGACATCCATCCTCGTGAGTTGAAGACGATCGTGAAGGAAATTCCCACCTTGCCGATCATCTACCAGGAACTGTTCAAACTCATGCAGGATCCCAATGTCACCATCGCCGATCTGGCGGACATCATATCCAATGACCAGGCGTTGACAGCCAAGCTGCTCCGGCTGGTGAACTCGGCCTACTACGGGTACCAGCGAGAGATCCAGACCATCAGTCGCGCACTGGTGGTGCTTGGTTTCCGGGCCATCCGTAACGCCGCGCTGGCCCTGAGTATCTTCGACCAGTTCAGCGGCGAGGAGTCGGATAGCCATCTGAACATCGTCAAGTTCTGGGAACACAGCGTGACGGTGGCCAGCATCTGCAAGGTGCTCGCGGAGAAGGTGACGCCGAACCTGGCCGAGGAAGCGTTTGTCATCGGCCTGCTCCACGACACCGGCAAGTTGATCATGAAGAAGTACTTCCCCGCCGATTTCGACACCCTCACCCATCATCTGGCCGCGGACGAGAAGTGCTGGATCGAGGGAGAGAAGGAGCTCTTCCCGGTCAATCACGCCACCATCGGCAAGACGGTGTTCCGCGCCTGGGATTTTCCCGCTTCCGTCGTCGAGGCCATCCAGTTCCATCACGACTCCATCGACGCCTCCTCGCATCCGCAACTCATCTCGCTGCTGCAGGTCAGCAACAGCATCTCGTATCATCTCGAGATGGGATCGCCGCTCAGTCACGGCCCCACGCCCATCGATCCGGATGTGTTCGATATTCTCGGCATCACGCCGGATTTCGCGCTGGCCCTCGTGGAGACCTACAAGATCGAGGTCAAGCAATCCATGGAGATACTCAATCTCATGGGGTGATCGGGCCGGCAACTGCTTCCCTGTTTCATGATTCCTGACCGATTCATCGCACCCTCCGGGGACGCCTCCCGCTGGCTGCCCGCGTCAACTCCGTGGGAAGCTGCGATCCGGGCCTGGACGGGAAAGACCGGGCGTCGCATACTCGGTGCTGGATAAAGCCCTGACCAGCCACCGGAAGTGAGCGACGGTGTGAATACGAGGATCCTGTTCTGCGGCGACATGCACCTGGGACGCGCCCCCGCTCGTCTACCCGTTTTCCTGCCCGAATACGACCTCCGGCCCCACGATCTCGGCCCGGCAGCGGCTTGGCGCGCGACGGTGGACTTCGCCTGCGACCAGCAACTCGATGCCGTGGTGCTGGCCGGCGACCTGGTGGAGTCGGACAATGCCCGGTTCGAGGCGGCGGGCCACCTGCAACGGGGAGTCCAGCGTCTGGTTGCCGCCGGCATCGATCTGTACGCGGTGGCAGGCAACCACGACGTTGAGGCGTTGCCGAGGCTGGCGCCGTCGCTGGCGGGATTCCATCTGCTGGGCCAGCAGGGAAACTGGTCCAGTGCGGTGATCCAGCCCGCCGGTGGACCACCGGTCAAGCTCCTGGGCTGGTCGTTCCCCACCCGGCGAGTCGCCACGAGCCCGCTGGCTGACGGCCTGCCACCGGACAATGGCGAATTACCGGTACTCGGTGTCCTGCACTGCGATCTGGAAGCCAGTGGTAGCGACTACGCGCCGGTGCGCCGGAGTGACCTGATCGCCAGCTACCCCCGCGGCTGGTTTCTGGGCCACATCCACCGTCCCACCCTGCACGAGAACAGTTCGGAGCCGGGGTATCTCGGTTCCCTGGTGGGGCTCGATCCCACGGAACAGGGACGACACGGTCCGTGGCTGGTGGAGATCACCCCCGGCGGCGAGATCACGCGTCAGCAGCTCCCCCTGGCACCGCTGCGCTGGGAACGGGTGGACATCCCGGTGGACCGGCTGGAAAATCCGGCGCACGACCTGCAGGCCGTGCTGACCGCCGGATTGTTGGATTACTGCCAGCAACTGGGTGACGAGCTGGCCTGTACCCGACTGCTGGGCTGTCGGGTCCACCTGACCGGTCGTTGTCCGGCACCGAGACAACTCGACCTGGCCCTGGCGAACGGCGAGCTGGACCGGCTGGTGGTCTCGTCCGACAACGTGCTCTGTTTTCTGGCCGGTGGTGTGGTCAACGACTCGTTGCCCCGACGTGATCTCCAGCGACTGGCGCTGGGGAACGATCCGCCCGCACTCCTGGCCCGGCAACTCCACGGTTTGACCAGTGAAGACGAATACGGCGCCGAGTTGATCCGTGCCGCGCGCCGGCAACTCCGGTCCGCTGGCGAGTCGAACCGTTTCCGGGACCTCGCCCCACTTGACCTGACCGATGAATCCGTCCGGTGTCATCTGATCAAGGCCGGCTTCCAGGCACTCGAGGAGATCCTCGCCCAGCGAGAGGAGAGTGCGTGAAGCTGACTCGACTGCAGGTGCGGCGGATGCCGGGCATCAACGGCGAGTTCACCTTGACCGCCGCCGGGGGCCTCAACCTCATCCAGGGGCCCAACGGTTCGGGAAAGTCCACGGTTTGCCGCGCCATCCGTGCCCTGCTCTGGCCGCAGACGGAGAACCCCTCTCCCGTGTCGTTGACCAGCCACTGGTCGGCGGGAACCCGGCGCTGGCGCGCCGAGCGGGACACGGGGACCGACACCCGCTGGCAGCGGGACGACGGTGATCCGAATCCCCCGCAGTTGCCCGGCCCGCACCTGGCTCGCTGTTACAGTCCCGGCATCCTGGATCTGCTCAAGGCCGGCGCTGACGAAACCGACCGGAGCTTGGCCGAGCAGATCGTCACCCAGATGGCCGGGGGGTACCGGATCGCGCCGGTCCGGGAACAGTTGTTCAAGATCTCCAGCCGGGCGGGCATGTCTGAATACCAGCTCTACACCCAGCGCAAACAAGACCTATCCGGCCGCCTGACGGCCAGTCACGCCCTGGCGCGGAGCGAAGACCAGCTCGTGAGCCTGCGTCGATCGGAAGCGGAGGCGACACGCGCCCGCTCCCGACTGGACCTGTGGCAACAAGCACAACAGTTGTTGACGGAACGGCGGCGGCTCGACGGGGCGGAGACGAGACTGGCCTCCTTTCCCGGCGGTCTGGCAGCGGCCACCGGCGACGAGCTACAGCATCTCGAGCAGATCGAAAACGACCTGAACGCCAGAGGTACGGAACAGATCAACTGCCGGCAAGCCATCGCCGACGCGGAACAGTCCGTCGCGGCTGCCGACCTGCCCGCGGGTAGCGTCCCCGAAACCGCGCTGACCACCTGGCGGGGGCGACTGCGTGAACTCGAAAAGATCCATCACGACCTGTCCCAGATCCGCAAGGAAGAGAGTGGGGCGGCAGCCGAACTGCAGGCCGCCCGGGACGCCCTCCCCGTTGCCGTCCAACCCGACCCCGGAGCAGCCGTGGCGCCGGACATGGTGGCCGAGGCCGAGACCACGTTACGCCGGCTCAGTGTGTACGGCTGGCAGAGCGAAGGACTTCACGAGGCCAGTGAGGCACTCCAGACGCCGACGGCTACCGGCGATCCGACAGCTCTGACCGCGGCCGTGGCGGCGCTGGAGGATTGGCTGGCGGCCTCGACTTCCATCTCGTTTCGCCGTTACCTGGTCCCGTTGATCCTGGCCAAGATCCTGGTCATCGTGGGGCTCTACTGGGTTCGTTCCGGTCTCGTCCGGGGCTGGATACCCATCGGACTGGGAAGTCTCGGTATCGCCTGCATCTTCTGGCACCACCGGATCAAGGCGCGCCGTCAGCTCGGCTTGCCCGACCGTAAGTTGTGTGAACGAGCGTATCGGGACAGCGGCCTGCCGGAGCCCGCAGGGTGGCAAATCGGTGCGGTCCTCACCCGGTTGGGACAACTACGGGGCAAGCTGGCCGAGGCGTTGGCCGCCACCGCCCGAAACGTGGTCCGTGATCAGCTCGAGAACCGGCGGCAGCGGCTGGTGGAGAAAACAGCCGCCGCGACCACTGAGCTGGGTGAACTGTCCCGCCGAGCCGGTCTCGAACCCGAAGCCGGGGCGGTGGAGCTGCTCGAGTTCAGCCGGCGAGTACACGGATACCAGCTCACGAGACAGCGGTGGGCCGGCCTGCGCGAACAGAAACGTCGACTCGAACAGGACCAGGCCGCCGGTCTGACCGCCGTGAACGGATTTCTGGCGGGACACGGTTACCCGCGTTCCGTGGACCTCCCCGCCGCCCAGGCGGCCCTGGCCGAACTGACCGAGCGGAGCCAGCGGTTCGTGGAGGCCTCGGCCCGGCTAGAGCGTGAGCGGAGACAGCTGACCATCATCCAGGATCACCTGGCCCAGAAAAAACAACAGCGACAGGAGCTGTTCTCCCGGGTGGGTCTCGACGCGAGTGATCCGAATGATCCGAATAACCGGGTGGCCCTGATCAATCTGCTCCAGCAACACCATGAGTACCGGCAGACAGTGACCACCCGTGATGTCTCGCGACGGAACGTGGCGGAACAGGAGCGGGACCTGCGCGACTCCACTGCATACCCCCATTATCCCGAGGTGACAGAACTCAGCCGTGAAGCACTGGAGTCACGGATCCGGGCGGACGAGGCGCTCGTGACTCAGGGTGCCGACGATCGGGACGAACGGGTCCGGATCGAAGCCGAGGTCCAGCGGGCGCAGGCAGCAATCGCCGTGGAAGAAGCGTTGGCCGGACAGGAAGCGGCTCGCCAGGCCCTCGAGGACACTCGTGACGATGTCCTTTTCCGCACCGCCGGACAGTTCCTGCTGGACCGGATCCACGTCGAACACACCACTCGCAGCCGGCCGGCCGTGCTCCAGCGCGCGATCGAGCTGTTCGCCGCCTTCACCAATCATAACTACCGACTGGAGGTCCGGACCGAGGACGGCGTTCCGCTGTTCCAGGCCCGCGACACCCGGCTCGAACACACCGTGGCCCTCGGTGACTTGTCCGACGGGACCCGGGCCCAGTTGCTGCTCGCCACCCGCCTGGCCTTCGTGATCGAGTCGGAACAGGAAAGCCATTTGCCCCTGCTGCTGGACGAGTCGCTCACCGGCAGTGATCCCGTGCGCTTCCAGGCCATCGCCGGCAGCCTGTTGCAAGTGGCTCGACAGCAAGACCGGCAGCTGTTCTACTTCACCGCCGATCCGTCCGATGTCCAGGCCTGGCACCACGCCGTGCGTCAGGCGGGCTTACCCCCGGTGGCGGTGATCGATCTCCAGCAGGTCAGGAATCTCGATCGTCTGGCGGAAGTACCCACGCTGTTCCCCTTGTCTCCGTCCACCCCTCCCGCACCCGACGATCTGGACGCCACCGCCTACGCCATGAAGCTGGGTGTCCTGAAACTCGACCCCCGGCAACCTGCCGCCACCCATCTCTGGTACCTGCTCGCCGATGATCTCCAGCTGCTGTTTCAGCTCCTGCAGGCTCGTCTCGAAACCGTCGGTCAGTGGCTCGCCGCCAGAAACAGTGTGTCCATCAGCCGCGAGATGTCCCCCCCACAGGAAACGCTGCTTTCGGCTCGAGCCGAGGCCCTCGCCGTTTTCTGTGAAACCTGGCGTTTCGGCCGCGGACGTTCAGTGGATCGCCAGGTCTTGCTGGAGAGCGGCGCGGTGAGCGCCACCTTCCTGGACAAGACGACCTCGCTGGCCGCAGACCTGGGTGGCACCGGCGAGGATCTGATCACCGCCTTGTTGGCGGGGCGAATCCCGAGATTTCACAAGCAGAAAATCGACGAATTGCGCATGTATCTGGAAGCAGAGGGCTACATCGATTCCCGTCCGGTCCTTCCCGAGGGGCTGATCCGGCAACGAGTATCCGAAATGATGGAACCACACCTCGCCGTCCAGACCTTCAGCCTGGCAAGCCTTGCCCAGCTCGTGGAGCTGTGGTGGCAGGCAGCACAAAGCCGCCGATCTTTTTCGGGGGACGGAAAACGGTCATGATCTGCATCGGGTAATGGCTACCCGTTCTGCCGGATCTGCTCCGAGAGTCCGGCCTGATCCTCCAGCCTTTCGATGAGAATCTCGCGGGTCAACTGACACGCCTCGGATATCTTGGGGGAACGCAAACTGTAATAGACGTTGATCCCATCCTTGCGCGTATTCACCACGCCGGCCTGACGCAATATGGCCAGATGCTGGGACGTATTGGCCTTGGGAATTGCCAGACGGTCGGCCAGACCGTTCACGGAGATTTCCTGCTGATCCTTGAGAATATCCAGTATCTCCAGCCGTTTGGGATTGGAAAGGGTTTTGCAAAGTTCAGCTTGCATTTCGTATAACTTCTTTTCCATCTTTGAGACATCCTCCAATACTGCGATCAACAATTAGTTGACTTCCATCATCATTATAGAGCCGCATCCAACCGGCGTCAAAGTTAAATTAATTCAAAGCTATATAACCTTGATACTATTCTCGGTCGAGTGTCTCCAACTCGGATGGAAGCATGAATCTGACGTCCTCGTCCAGTACCACCACTTCCTCCGGATTCCAGCCCGTCACCTGAAGGCGACGCGTCACCGCCTGCACCGATGGTTCGGGAGCCGAGGCCCCGGCGGTCAAACCCAGCTTTTGGTATTGCTCCAGCTCGGTCAGGGGGAGATCGTCCGGGCCGTCGATGAGCAGGGCGGGCACCCCCATCCTTTCGGCCACCTCGCACAGTCGCTGACTGTTGCTGCTGTTGTGCGATCCCACCACCAGCAGGAGCTGGATCCGGCGGGCCACCAGCTCCTTCACCGCGTCCTGACGATTCTGGGTGGCGAAGCAGATGTCACTCCGCGCTGGATCGATGAGGTGGGGATACCGAGCGCGGATGTTGGCCACGATGTCCGTTGTCTCGTCCACACTCAACGTGGTCTGGGTCACGTAGGCCACTTCCTGGCTCGGTTCCAGCTCCAGGTGCTCGATATCCACCAGATCGGTCACCAGTCTGATGGCCTGGGGCGCCTCGCCCATGGTGCCCAGCACCTCGTCGTGTCCCGGATGGCCGATCAGAATAATCGCCCGGCCGGCTCCGGCGTGGCGGATGACCTCTCGGTGTACCTTGGTGACCAGCGGACAGGTGGCGTCGATCACGCGGAGATTCCTCGCCTCGGCCTCACGCCAGACATCGGGAGCGACGCCGTGAGCGCTGAAGATAACCGTCCCGCAGTCCGGCACCTGGTGGAGTTCCTCCACGAAGACAACTCCCCGTTCCCGGAAATCCGCCACCACGGCGCGATTGTGGACGATCTCCTTGCGCACGTAGAGCGGTACACCGGTAGCGACCAGGACCCGTTCGACCACCTCGATGGCTCGCTCCACCCCCGCACAGAAACCGCGAGGGCTCGCGATGAGTAACCGAAGCTGCTGTTCTGGCGGTGGCATGGGCGCTCCTGTTCCGAACCTGTCGTCTCCGGTACTTCCCACACTGTCGAGTTTTCACAATATGCATCTAACACTCCTCAAGACCAGAAAAAAGACCTCGGTAGTGGCCACACGATTCTCCAACCGCCCCGAGCGCGACCGTGCAGGATATTTGGGCACCGGACTTTATTCCCTTATTCGACAGGGATTAGAGAACTCGTTGCTACAAATAAGAATACGTTGAAGCCATCACGATTACTTTCCGCTGGAAATACAAAGTGTTTTCCGATATAAAAAACTTGACAGTTGAGGTGCACTATATTAGTATATGCTTAGTTTCGAATATTAGGACCTTAGAAGACAAAGGGGACCGACATGACCATCCACAGAATCTTGCGCCTGGTATCTGGCGCTTTCGTCCTGATCAGTCTGGCGCTGGCACAACTTGTCCATCCGAACTGGCTGTGGTTCACTGCGTTCGTCGGCTTGAACCTGCTCCAGTCGGCCTTCTCGAACTGGTGTCCGCTGATCACCATCCTCAAGAAGCTCGGCGTTCCGGAATTTATCGGTGTCCGTGGCGGAGAAAATCCTGAGCATGCTGCCTGAGGAGAGATCGATGAAGATATTGGACCGGACTCCACTCACCACAACCCGGATTCGGTGGACCTGGCGCTCGGTGATCGTGGCGTTCTGGTTGCTTGTGGTGACAGGCGGTGCCAGCGCAGAAACTGAAACGTCGATGACGGCTGCGTTGGGCTTCGTTGACAACGATACCCTCTACGTCACCGCCGAGCAGGTAACCCGGGCAGCGCTCCAGTACAACGAGGCGCTGGCAGCGGCCTCGGCCTACGCCGATGCGGCCCGGGCCGAGGCGCTGGCGGCCTGGCAAGGCTTCCTGCCCCAGGTCCACCTGAGCGCCATGCGGATACGGAGTGACGATCCCCTGGCCAGTTTCGGTTTCAAGCTGAACCAGCGACAGGTGACCACCGCCGACTTCGATCCGACCCTGCTGAACGATCCCGGCACGGCCGAGAACAACATCATGCAGCTCAAGCTGCTGCAGCCGATCTTCAACGGCGGCATGGGCATCAACGGCAAGCGGGCCGCCAATGCGGCCTCCCGGGCAGCCGCTTTCGAACTGGCCCGATCGCGGGAGCAGATCGAGTTTCAGGCTGCCCAGACCTATCACGGCCTCGTGCTGGCGAAGTCCCTGGAGCGGGTGATGCTGGACGGGATCGCCGCCGCCCGCGGTCACCTGCGCCAGGCGCAAGCCCTGGTGGACGCCGAGATGGCCACCGAGGCCGACTTGCTCCAGGCGAAGGTCCACCTGAGTGGCCTCGAACAGCAACTCATCGTGGTCCAGAACGGGGTGGCCATGGCGGGAGAGTACATCAAGCTGCTGACCGCCCTGGACAGCCACCTGCCGCTGGCGCCGGCGCCGGAAGCCCGCGCTGCCGAGCTCGAACCGCTGCCCGCGGCGAGTTCGCTGGACGGTATCGACA
The DNA here is from genome assembly GCA_043823125.1 of bacterium. Classification (GTDB taxonomy): domain Bacteria; phylum Krumholzibacteriota; class Krumholzibacteriia; order LZORAL124-64-63; family LZORAL124-64-63; genus JBDRBC01. The sequence goes on from JBDRBC010000354.1 coordinate 8,964, forward strand.
ACCGCGCCGATTTGCTGGCGCGCGAGCAGCAGGTGGTGGCCGCGGCCAGGATGGTGGGCGTGGCCAACGGTACCTTGCTACCCCACCTCAACCTGAGCCTGGAACGATACTACTACAGCCGGAACGACCTGTTCGGGCGGGACGCCGAGAGCTGGACTGTCGGCATCTACGGCACCTGGAACCTGTTCGGCGGACTCGGCAACATAGGTGAGATGAAACGGGCCCGGGCCGCCAGACGCGCCATCGCCCATCAGTTTGATTTCGAGGTTCGGCAGGCCAAGCTACAGGCGAGGCAAGCGTGGCTCGACGCTCGGGCGGCCGGCCAACGGGTCGCCGTGGCCCACGAGGCCGTGGCGGCTGCCCGGGAGAGCCAGCGTATCGTGTCCAGTCAGTACCGAGAGGGTCTGGCCTCCATGGTGGATCTGCTCGATATCCAGGCGTCCGTGACCCGCACCGAAGGTGACCTGGTCCAGGCGCTGTACGACTATCAGATCGGTCAGGCCAATCTCCGGTATTCCGGGGCCGTTTCCGACCCCAAGGAGGACAAGTAGCATGAAACCATGGAATCTCTCGCCGAGACTTCCTTGCCCGCGCGCCGACCGGTCCATCACTCTCCTGGCCCTGACACTGTTCTCCCTCGCTATGGCCGGCTGCGGTTCGGACCACGAGGCGAGGTCCAGTGAAGCCCGTGAAGTGACAGCCGTTCTCGCCGCCGCCACCACCCGCGCCATCCCGTTGTACGTTACCGCCACCGGCGGGATCGAGGCGGACAAGACCATCCGGGTGAGCACCCGCATCATGGGCTGGATCCGTTCCGTCCACGTGACAGAGGGGCAGTACGTGACGGCGGGCAGTCCGCTCCTGAGCATCGACGACACCGATCTGCGGGCCAAGCTGGCCCGCGCCGAGGCCGGTATCGCGGAGGCCGAGGCAGTACTGGCCAACGCCGAAATAACCGCCGCCCGCTTCGAGCGGCTCTTCGCCGAGAAGGCCGTCTCGCGACAGCAGCTGGACGATGTCCTGACCCAGCGGACCCGCGCCGAGGCGGGAGTCGCCGCGGCGCAGGCGGGACGGGACGAACTGCTCGTCCACCTGGTGTATGTCGACATCAAGGCCCCGGTGTCGGGCACGGTGGTCAGCAAGCAGGCCGAGGTGGGTGACATGGCCAATCCCGGCACACCACTCCTGGTACTGGAGCAGAATGAGCAGATGACCGTGGTGGCGAGTCTGGGCGAAAAGGACATCGGCTCCGTGGCCGTGGGCGACACGGTCCAGGTCACCGTTTCTTCCTTGACGGATGCTACCTATACTGTGGCCCTCTCCCGGGTCAACGCCGCCGCCAGTCCGGGCAGCCGCACTTACGAGATCGAGGCGAACCTGGCCAATGACGGGCGGTTGCGCTCGGGGATGTTCGCCCGGGTGCTGGTGCCGGTGGGGCGGCGGGACGCCATCGTGGTCCCCGAGCAGAGCCTCGTCAGTCGCGGCCAGCTCCGCGGTGTCTTCGTGGTCGACGCCGAGAACACGGCCCATCTGCGCTGGATCCGGATCGGACGGAGTTTCGACGGCGAGGTGGAAATCATCTCCGGTCTGGCGAGTGAGGAGACGGTGGTGCTCACCGCAGCGATCCCGTTACGCGACGGCGACAAGGTGGTGAAGTAGTCATGGCAACCAGAGGTCTGGCTCCATCGATGGCCCGGCAGTTCATCAACTCCAAGTTGACGCCGCTGCTCATAATTTCGGTTCTACTGCTGGGGATCTTCGCGGTCTCCCTCACACCACGGGAAGAGGAACCACAGATCGTCGTGCCGATGATCGACATCATGGTGATGAAACCGGGCGCCACCCCGGCCGAGGTGGAGAACCTGGTGACCCGACCGCTGGAGCAGAAGATCTGGGAGATCGAGGGCGTGGAGTACGTCTACAGCTCCAGCTATCCCGGTTTCTCCCTGGTCACCGCCCGGTATCTGGTAGGCACGGACATGGAAGAGGCCATCACCCGGCTGCACAACAAGCTGGACAACAACATGGACATCGCGCCGCCGGGCAGCTTGCCGCCACTGGTGAAGGTTCGGAGTATCGATGACGTGCCGATCCTCGGTATCACCCTCTGGAGCGACCGCTACGAGGGGTACGACCTGCGCCAGCTCGCCAGTGAGCTGAAGAACGAGATCGCCAGCATCGGTGATGTCTCCGTGGTGGAGGTCATCGGCGGCCGCCGCCGCAGTGTGCGAGTGGAGCTGGATCCGCAACGGATGGCCGCCTTCAACCTGACGACCCTGGCCGTGCTACCCGCGCTGCAGATGCAGAATCAGAATCTGGTCGCCGGCAGCATTGCCAATCTGAACCGGGAATTCGTGGTGAAGACCGGGTCGTTCCTGCGTTCGGTGGACGACGTGGCCAACCTGGTGGTGGGCGCCTTCGAGGACCGGCCGGTGCGGATGCTGGACATCGCCACCGTCACCGACGGGCCGGCCGACGTGGACAGCTACGTGTTCATGGGCACCGGCATCCGCGGCGCCGAGGCGGGGATCCCGGAACGTTTTCCGGTGGGGACCGAACACCCGGCAGTGACTGTCACGGTGAGCAAGCGCAAGGGGAGCGACGCCACCAAGGTCTCGGAAAACGTCCTGCACAAGATCGAGCTGCTCCAGGGCAGCTTGATCCCTGGCGACGTCCAGACCACCATCACCCGCGATTACGGCGAGACCGCCCAGGACAAGGCCATGCACCTGCTGGAAAGCCTCGGTCACGCCATCCTGCTAGCCATGGGGGTGGTGTTCCTGGCCATGGGCTGGCGCGCAGCCACGGTGATCTTTGTCTCCATCCCCATCACCTTCAGTCTGACGCTGTTCACCTACTTCATGCTCGGCTACACCCTCAACCGGGTGACCCTGTTCGCCCTGATCCTGGTGACCGGTCTGGTGGTGGACGACACCATCATCGTGGTGGAGAACGTGCATCGTCATTTCAAGACCAAGGGCAAGGACAAGCTGGCCACGGCGCTGGGCGCCATCCAGGAGATCGGCACCCCGACCATCCTGGCGACCTTGACCGTCATCGCCTCGCTGTTCCCCATGGCGTTCGTGCGCGGACTGATGGGACCTTACATGCGACCCATGCCCATCGGCGCCTCCATCGCCATGATGTTCTCGTTATTGGTGGCGTTCGTCATCTCGCCGTGGTTGACCATCCGCCTCTTGAAGTCGCACGAGGATAAAAAAGAAGACACCAAGCCGGAGTACCGGATCGAGGACACCAAGCTGTACCGGACCTATAACGGCATCATGCGGCCGCTCATCACCCAGCCGCGCCGGGGTATCCTGGCCCTGGCGACAGTGGCCGTGCTCACCCTCCTGTCCACCGTGCTGTTCATGACTCGCACCGTCCAGGTGAAGATGCTGCCGTTCGACAACAAGAGCGAATTCCAGGTCATCATCGACATGCCCGAAGGTTCGACTCTGGAAAACACCACTCAGGTGGCGCGCGAGATGGGGCGGTACCTGGCGACGCAGCCCGAGGTGACCGATTACCAGATCTACAGTGGAACAGCCGCGCCGGTGAACTTCAACGGTCTCGTGCGGCACTACATGCTGCGCCAGGCCTCGAACCTGGCCGATCTGCAAGTGAACCTGGTGGACAAGGGCGACCGCTCGGACCAGAGCCACGCCATCGCCAAGCGGGTGCGCGGGCCGCTGCGGGAGATCGCCCTACGGCACGGCGCCGCCCTCAAGGTGCTCGAGGTGCCGCCTGGACCGCCGGTGCTCTCCACCATCGTGGCGGAAGTGTACGGTCCGGACCTGGCGGGACGTCTCGAGGTAGCCCGGCAGGTGAAGGAAATTTTCGAAAGCACGCCGGGCGTGGTGGACATCGACTGGTTCGTGGAAGACGAGCAGACACTGTACCAATTCGTGGTGGACAAGGACCGCGCCGCCATCCGCGGTGTCAGCACCGCCCAGGTGGCCCAGACCCTGAGCGTGGCGCTGGGAGGGTACGACGGCGGCCTGGTCCACATGGAGGAGCAGGCCGAACCGGTGCCCATCAACCTGCGACTGCCGCTGGCGGACCGCTCCCGACCCGAGAGCCTGTCGGAACTGTACGTCGCCAGTCGCAACGGCGGGTTGATCCCCCTCTCGGATGTAGTGCAGGTGGAAGAGACCGTCATCCCCAAGAGCCGGCACCGGCGAAATCTGAAAGCGGTGGTGTACGTGGTGGCCGACGTGGCGGGTGAGCTGGAGTCCCCGGTCTACGCCATCCTGGATATGAAGGACCGCATCGCCGAGATCCCCATGCCGGACGGCGTGGCCATGGCCCAGCACTTCAAGGCCCAGCCGGAACTGACCGAACGGTTCGCCCTGAAGTGGGACGGCGAGTGGCACATCACCTACGAGGTGTTCCGCGATCTCGGCATCGCCTTCGCCATCGTGCTGGTGATCATCTATCTGCTCATCGTGGGCATGTTCCAGAAGTTCGTCATCCCGTTCCTGATGATGATCCCCATCCCCCTCACGCTGGTGGGCATCATTCCCGGCCACCTGATGTTCGGCGCCTTCTTCACGGCCACTTCCATGATCGGCATGATCGCCTTGGCCGGGATCATGGTCCGCAACAGCATCCTGCTCATCGATTTCATCCAGGTGCGACTGGCCGCCGGATTGTCGGTGGCGGATGCGGTGATCGAGGCTGGAGCGGTTCGTTTCCTGCCCATCGCCCTGACCGCGGGCACCGTGATAACCGGTTCATTCGTCATGGTTTTTGATCCGATCTTCCAGGGATTGGCCATCTCACTCATGATGGGGGCGTTCATTTCCACAATTCTGACCGTGGTGGTCATCCCGCTGGCATACTATTTCCACGCCGCCTGGAGCGGGGAAAACAAGTAACTAGAATGGCCTAGCGTGAAATTGAGTTGTTGTGTGAATCCAAATTGGACTTTATAATCGGCCCGGTTATATTGTACAATAACCTAGCAGCTAAAAGGGCTATAAACGCGGCTGAGTCGGTAATCTCCCTCCAATCCCCCACCGGCTTGCCGCTTCCGGTCGCGCTTCGGCGCGACCGGTTTTTTTACGCATGGTGCGAAAATCTGAATCGAAGTTCAGTTCGAAAATTTGGTCTGACCGGTCCGTGAACCACTCATTGATAGATGAGCTTGACCTGTCCCCAGGTGCTGGCCTCGGGCATGCAGTTGGGATAGTTGATACCGGCGACCAGGGACTCGGCGCCGATGGTCCGAGGGGTCATGGGCAGACGGACGCCGACATCGTTGCCATCGGCGTAGATCGGGGTTTCTTCCGAGGAGCTGCCAGAAGGAAGAATATATAGACCGACCGGACCCGCGCCATCCACAAGCACGGAAAAGGTGGCCAGCTCTACCGCCGATCCACCAGGGAGCGGGTTCCCCAGTCCGACGATGAAATCGGGCACCTGAGCGATATTGATCGCCTGACCACCGGCGTATTCCACGGACAGGATGGAGCCGTTTTCACAGTCGAGTTCGCACTGCCAGCCATATACCCCGCCGCTGGCCGAGGGATCCAGCAGGATCAAATAGGACGTCACGTTGCTCATGGCCGAGGCGGAAATACAGGTCTCCTCGGCATCACGATCGAAGAAGATGCCGACCTCGTCCGTGGCCTCTCCCACGGCGGCACCCAGCAACAACAATCCAGACAAGAGCAGGGAACAGAGAACTTGGTCGGACCGCATGAGTTTCCCCCCACCTGAAGCCCGCCGGGAAGGGACCGTCGTCTCAGGAGCCGGTCCCCAGAATGACCCGTCATGCCATCAAGATACCGATGCTGACTCGTAACGTCCAGCCCGCTGTTCACAACGGAGTCACTCGGCGAAGCCGGTACCTCCCGAACAACAATAGCGAGGGAAAGCCAAGACGGGCCGCAGCCTGAGATCAGATGAACCTGAGCCAGTCCTTGAGCAGGAACTCCACGCGGCCCACCAGCAAAGCGATCCTCCCCATGACCGTGAAACCGAAGCTGGCGCCGAAGGTCACCATGAGGATCCACAAGCCGGCCTTGCCCGCCTTGCCGCGGAATCCGTTGTCCCGCCGGCAGAAGTAGAAATAGAACAGACAGCAGATGACCCCGCCGGTGAGCAGCAGGCTGTCGAAGGTCCGGGCCAGATCGAAGCCATTCTCGCCGACGACAAACAGTGGCGTGATGGTGTTGTGGATCTGCGCCAGAAAGGAAGCATCCAGAAACGCGATCAGACGCAGACCGGCCGCCGTGCCCACGATGAAGGCGAGGGGCCAGGCACTGAACCGCCGGCCTCGCGGCAACAGACGAAGCAGCAACAGGATTCCCATGATCAACGGTAGGCAGTAGAACAGCCGGCGCTCGAAAGGAACGTCGAGCGGAAAATCCATCCCGAACAGACTCACCACCAGTTCCGGCGCTACCACCGCCAGCAGTTTGGGCACCAGCGTATTCCAGAAGCCGAGCACCATCCAGTAGGCGGCGGTCACCCCGACGAAGACATGCTCAGTGAAGCGGTACAACGGATTGTCACCGTACAGAAAACTGAGGGCGAAGATGGTCAACGCCGCCGCCACCCACATACCGAGATTGTCGTAATCGAGGAACGGATTGAGCATGGCGCCACTGGACGCCCGGACCAGCAACACCAGCAGGGCAGACAGGCAGACGATGGCGAGGGTCAACCGTCTGGTCATGCCGCCCCCCTCCGCCGCGACAGCAGATGCAGCAGGTTACCCAGCAGGATCAACAGGATGATCACGAGGTGCGCCACTGTCTGCGGCCCCATCCGCTGCAAGGCCGCTCGGCACTCGGGACGGTCGAGCTGCGGGTACTGTTCCAGGAGCAGCTGTTCGTACTCTGCCGCGCCCTTCAAGCCAGTGAGGATGCCCACGCACTGGTCGGGAATGTAGGGAAACAGTTCCGGTGAACCGACGGCCACCGAACCGCCCACGATACGGACACCCGAAGGCACCGAACCGTACTGGATCCACTCGATAAGGCCGGGATATCCCGCCGAAGCGTCCACGATGAGATCGAAACTCGACAGGTTGTCCACCGACTCCATGATCGGCAGCCGCTCGGTGTCGTAGGTGCTGATGTTATGGGTATCGTTGGAGAACGCCTTCTTGAAATCGGTCAGCGCCACCGCGATGACGCCCTCGCTCCCGCTCAGGTACCCCAGATTGATGTAGTCGACACCGTAGTGGCGGCCGGGAAATTCCGGCTTCAGGATCTCGGTGATGGCTTTCTGAATCTCCACCGGGCCGGTGGGCCAGAGGGTCAGGCAAAACAACTTGGCTTGCTTGAGACTGAGATGGCGGGCGAAGGCATTGGTCATGGGCCTGATCTCGGGCGCCGAGGCCGGATCGAAATCAAACACGAGCAACACCCGCGACTCGGCCGGCAACGCCTCCACGGTGGCGTACACATCACGGACCATGGGCGAGGCGTGCTCCTTGAAGGAGACCCGCCAGATCATGGGCATGGCTACGGCCAGCAAGACACCGAGATAGATCAGACGGCGACTGACAAGAGCAGGAATCGACGGGCGGGAAAGCCAGACCATATCACCGCTCCCCCTGGTAATACGGCCGTTCGATGCCGAGGATGATCTTCAAGCAGGTGGCGATGGTTCCCAGCGCGACACCGATGAGGATCGCCCGGTTGCCCGCGGTCAACGGCACGGACATGATCCAGTTGACCAGGTTGGGTAGCTCGAACGCCTCGAGCCGCTCCGGCAGCCAGGCAGTCACCAGGGTGCCGAGGAAGGTGCGGCCGAGCAGGAGCATGAAGGCGGTCACGAGCATGACCGTCGCCTCCCAGCTCCGCACCCGGAAGGCGCGGAACGCCGCCGAGGCCACAAAAAACGCCAGCAGGCTGAACAGGGTGGCGTCGCACGGCGAGAAGACGTAATCGTAGATCCACTTGAACAGACTCCCCTCGGTCAGCACGTCGCCCCCGATCCCCGTGGAGCTGCCGAACTTGAACAGGCCGACACCGAGGGTGAAAAAGAATGCGATGAGACAGACCAGGGAATAGTGCCAGCCCGAGACCCGGCGCTGGATCTTGCGCCGATGTCGGCCCAGGAGACTGGCGCCGCCGAGCACGAAGGCGAAGGCGGCCAGGATATCGTAGAACAGGGAGAAATCCTCACGGAGCGGTTCAAGCGGCGGCACGAACACCGCGACGATCAGCACCAGGGCGGTACAGAAGGTCAGTATGGGAGGTATCGACAATTTGTTGAACATGGCTCCGCTTCGGACGGTGGCGCTCCCGCCACGTTTCGGTCAGCCGGACTGGAACAGGGCCAGCCAGGCATCTTTCAATCGGTTCAGATTCTCGGATCCGGACAGGGTCGCGAGGGTGGCCAGCGCGCACCCCACACTGATGGCCAGCACCGCCAGCGCCTTGCCGAGATCCTGCCCCTTCAGGCAGCCGACCTGGCGCGGATCCCGGGAGAGGTACGCCTGGGCGGCATACAGCTCCTCGCCGATCAGCACGTGGTCACAGGCCGCCAGCAAAAACGGAATCTGCGAGCTGCTGTTGGTCCCCGCGATCTGTTTCGCCCCGATGGTCTGCCCCATCTCGGCCAGCGACAGGGCCTCGGCGTAGAACGAGCCGAAGTAGAGGCAGGCCGCCGGTTCCTCGCGGCTCATGATGCCGCCGACTCCCGCCACGAATCCGAACTGCTCGTCACTCACGTAGAAGTTGGCGTCCCGGTCGTTGACTCCCGGCTTGCCGGCGGTAATGTAAGCCTGGTCGATTGTATCGGCGGCGGCGGTCATCACCAGCGAATGCAGGTGCGGCACCAGCAACTCGACATCGTGTGACGCAGTGCGGCTGGCCACCTGGTCGAGCACACCCAGACCGGCGATGGTGCCGATATCGTTGAGGTCTTCCGATCCGGTCACGAACAATACGGGACGGTCCTCGGTGGCAGCCTGCTCGATGGCTTCCTCGAGGGCCTCGATGCCGGGTAGCCGCCGCAGTGCCGGTTCCGTGCCTGGCCGCACCGAGAAGATGTAGAA
>JBDRBC010000355.1:0-3927 GCA_043823125.1 bacterium
CTGGGAACGGCTCACTGAATTCGGCGATCTGATCCTGTACGGCCCGCCCGATCCGGCCCGCCGCGGCGGCTTAATCAGCTTTCACGACCCGCTGGTCCACCCCCACGACATGGCCACCCTGCTGGACGAACACGGCGTGGCCATCCGCGCCGGCCACCACTGCGCCCAGCCGCTGCACCGTCGACTCGGGGTGGTGGCCAGCTCCCGGGCCAGCTTCGGCATCTACTCGAATCACGACGACGTGGAGGCCCTCGTGGACGGCATCCGCTTCGCCAGAAAGGTCTTCGCAGCATGAATCCCGGGCCGCTGGACTCCCTCTACCGCGAGGTGGTGCTCGACCACCACCGGCATCCGCGCGGCGACAGCCCGCTGGAGAACTACGATGTCCAGGCGTCAGGCAAGAATCCGTCCTGTGGCGACGAGGTGACCTTGCAGCTCCGCTTCGACGGCGACCGCATCGCCGGTATCGGCGTCCTGTCCCGCGGCTGCGCCATCTCCACGTCGTCGGGCTCCATGCTGGCCGAGATCCTCGACGGGTTGACCCTCGCCGAGGCCGAACAGATCGCCCACGTCTTCCGGCAGGAACTCAAGGGCGAGGCGGCGCCGGCGGAAGTGGACCTGGGCGACCTGGAGGCGCTGACCGGCGTGCGGAAATTTCCGGTGCGGATCAAGTGCGCTTTGTTGCCTTGGGTAACGCTGCTCGACGCGATCCTGGCGCACCGACAGGGGCGGGCGCCGGGCGAGGCGACCACCGAAGGTGGCGACGGCAATATGACCGTCTCGGTGAAGAACGGCGGCTGACAGATCCTCCCGGTCTCTAGCGCACCAGCACCATCCGACGCGTCTGCACAAAGTTCCCGGCCTCCAGACGCGCGAAATACGTTCCCGACGCCACTGGTCTGCCGAGTTCGTCCCGGCCGTGCCAGATCACCTCGTGGCGGCCGGCTTCCACCTGAACGCCATTCCGTAACACCCGGATCAACTGCCCGGTGACATCGTAGACACGCAGGACCACGACGTTCGGCTCGGCCAGTTCGTAGCGGATGGTCGTCCGGGGATTGAACGGGTTGGGATAATTTGGAAGGAGCACCGTGCCGCCGGGGACTGCATCCGCCAGGGTGATCCGGGTTTCCGGGCTGCGGCTGATCTCCATGTCGGCCCGGACCACGGCGTAACAGTAGTGCAGTACGGTTCCGGCCGGGATGGCTTGAACCACGTCCCGGTACTCGACACGCCCGCCGCTACCGGTCGTCGGAGTGCTGAGAAGCAGTTCGGGAGGCCCGGTCCCGACCCGCCGGTAGACCTGGAAACGGTCCCCGTCGCCCGCCTCACAGGACCAGGCCAGCAGCACCTCGTCGGCGTCCTGCCGGGCCTGTGGCGGCTCGGCCGCGACACCGACCGGTTCATCGACGATTACCGTGGCGACGGGAATATCCTCTCCCCCCGAGGACCAGTGCAGGGGGATCATCCGCTCGGGATCGTCGCCCGCCCGGTAATACATGATGCCCGGGAACACCGGCACGGAAACCGGATGCAGGAAGAAATCGCAGATCCCCACATCGGTCCCCACGGCGAGGATCTCCATCAGCACCACCGCCGATTGCCACGGCAGCGGCGTATCGAGAACCAGGCTGAACTCGGGTGGCGGGAGCATATTGACTCCCTCGCCGCGGGGAAGCCAGAGCAGGGCATCCAGGCTCTCGGTCCAGTCGACCCGGCACTCCCAGCCCGCGATCCCCGACAGCTCGGTGAGGTTGGTCACACACAGGTATGCGGTGAACGGAGTGAAGGCCATGACCTCCAGGCTGTCCACGCTGGCGCCTCCGTTGAAGTAGATGCCGAGTACATCCTGGTCGCTGCTCGCGGCGGCGCCCCGGCCGGAGCAGACGACATCCGCGCATGTCGGCGTGCCGAGGCTCACGACGCAGTCGTACATTGCCTCCGCCGGGGGCGAGAAACCGACGATCACCTGGAGCCGCTCGTCCGGGGCAAGGCTGAACGGTCCCGCACCCTGGACGATCTCGTACGACCCGCAGGTCTCGGTCACCTCGCCGATCAGCGGGTCGATGCCGACACTGGTGATGGTAACATCGCGATAGGCCCAGCTGCCGATGACTACGTCGCCGAAATCGAGATTCGTTCGGCTCAGGTGGCATCCCGGTTGCGGGTCCCGCCCTTCCCCCACGAGTGGTACGTCATCGCAGATGCCCTCGATCTCGAGCAGACAGTTCCAGGCTCCCACCGTCGCGGGGGTGAACCGCACAGTCACCGATCGGGTCTCACCCGAGGCCAGGACGAAGCTGCCCGCTCCTTCGGTCACCTGGAAGTTAGGCGAGCAGTCGGCGGGGACCGAGCCATCCAGGGATGCCCCGCCCACGTTACAGATGGTGAAGGTCTGGAAGGCCTCGTTGCCAATGATCACGTCTCCGAAATCAAGTTCGGTCGGATCGATCTGGCACAAAGGCGGTGGTAACACGGCGCTGCCGAGGCAGAGCACCTGGGCGCAAACCACCTGGCCGAGATCCAGGGTGCAGGTGTGCTCGCCGGCATCCTGCGGCGTGAAGCGGACGGTGACCGGCCATTCCTCGCCCGGCCGCAAGAAGAACTCTCCTGCGCCTTCGGTCACCTCGAAGCCGGGTGGGCAGTCCGCCGGCACCTCGCCCGAGAAGACGGCCTCACCCGGGTTGCTGATGACGAAATCTAGCTCCGCCTGCTGGCCGATCTGCACCTCGCCGAAATCGAGGGTCGGCGGCGCCACATCGCAGATTGGTGGCGGTGGGATGGTGCCGTTGCCGCTGCACGGAACCGAATCACAGATCGTAGCGCCAAGGTACAGTGTACACATGTACAAACCCTCGGCCGGCGGCATGAACTTCACCGTCACGTCGTGGGTCTGGCCGTAGGACAATGCGAACGGCCCCACCCCGGCGATCACCTGGAAATCGCCGCAGGCCGACGGCACCTCGCCGGTCAGCGACTCGCCGCCGATGTTGGCGATGGTGAAATCGGCCTCGGCCCAGTCGCCGACCATCACCTCGCCGAAGTCGAGGGCCGGGGGGGTGATCGTGCATTCCGGTGGCATGGGGTCGCTCTCGATGATGGCCACCGGAAATTCCTCGCCGCCGGTGGGCCAGTTCAACGGGATCAACTCGTTGAGGTCATCACTGGCCGCATACACCATGTGATCCGGGACCGACGGCGTGCTGCTGGGATGCAGGAAGAACTCATGGTCACTGGGGCCGATCACCCGGACAGTCATCTCCATTAGCACTATGGATGGTTGCCAATCGAGCGGGTCAAACAATCCAACCGCGAACTCGGGTGGTGTCGAGACGTTGAGGTGCCCGCCCTGGATATCCCAGGCCAGGACTTCCAGCCCGGGAGTGTGCGAAATGGCACACTCCCAGCCGGCGATACCGGACTGGTTGGAGGCGTCGAGCAGGCAGAGGTAGGCCTGCACCATGCCGCCGGTGGGAACGAAAATCTGATTGGCGAGGCCGTCCGGGTCGAAGTAGATGCCGAGGGCATCCTCGGCCTGGGCACTGGTTCGCCCCGCAGCGAACAGCATCAGCGGGAGCAAGATCGCCCACACGATCCATGATCTGTTCGTATTCATGGCAGTCTCCGATCTCGGCTTCGCGCCGGCACCTTACGGCCTGGCGCAACATACATGTTCGGACGAGTCCCCGGCCGCCCAGGGCAATCGTCAGCTATCTCGACTTCTGGTAGATGTATGGGAAGTATGAATCACCCTGTCCCTCCTGGATCGGTTTGGGCGAGGGACGCAACCGGAGGAGTATATCATGACATGCCGGTTATCTGCAATTCGGCAGCAGTGGTACCACGGAATGCTTTTGTGAATCCACCGGGGAACCGGCTATACTCCACTGAATCATCCCCCATACCTTGATCTCGAGGAGATACCTG
>JBDRBC010000356.1:0-4815 GCA_043823125.1 bacterium
ACCTCAGTTCACCGAAGCCTCGGCCCGGATGCGTTCCAGCATTTCCTGGCCATTGGCGCTCTCCGGGTTGAGCTCGAGCGATTTCTCGTACATGGTGATGGCGCCGTCACGGTCGCCGGCCAAAAACAGCGCCTCGCCGAGGCTGTCGTAGACGTTCCACGATTCCGGAAAGAGCTCGACATTGATCCTGAACATCGCCACGGCCTGCTCGGCCTTTTCCTGCCCCATGAACCGGTAACCGAAACCGTTGATCTGAGCTTCCTGGAAGAAGTAAGCCGGAGATGCCGCATCTCGCTGGGCGACCACGTCCCGGATGGCGGACTCGTCGGCCCCCTCATCGAAAAGATCGTAGATCGCCTGCGCCGCGGACTCCTGCCCCGTCGCCTCGATCCACATCTCGGTGATGGTCGATTGGTTGTTGCGCAGGTTGCAGCCCGGACTCTCGGCCAGTTCGGGGAATCGCGTCTCCAGACGGTACTCGGCCTGCATCTCGTCCAGGCTGGAGCCGGCCGCCGCCGCCTGGTTGATTCCCTCCCACAATTCCTCGACGTACTTCACGCGCGCCTCGAACCCGCCGAATGTCAACTCGCCGTTCCAGTGGCCCGGCAGGAGTTTCTTGATGCTGTCCTTTTTGGCGAGCAGGATGTTCCAGTTCTCGAGCAGCAGGGGGAAATCGTGACGGACTCCGGAGCGGGCGGTAAACGAGGCGAGACAGCCCGGCGTGTCTGTCAGCCAGACGTCGGCCATGGTGTCGCCGGTCATCAGCAGGCCGTGCTCCGGCACGAAGATGGCGATGTCGCTGGCCGAGTGCATGCCGCCGATGTAGTACAGCTCGAAGGCGGTGTCGCCGAGATCCAGGGTCAGGCGGTCCGAGAAGGTCTTGGTGGGCGGAACGGGTTCGTTGCCCGCCTGCGCCACTTCCAGTTCCAGCCGGTTGAGGATGAGATCTTCTCGCATCCGCTCCGCCTCGGGAGTGCCCGCCGTCAGATCAGCGATCTCGGCTTCCTGCTCGGTGATCCGGGTGGTGAGCCAGTCGACAATACGCTGACTGTCGCCGGCATTTCGCTGCATGCCCTCCGCGAGCAGCTCGTGGCCGACGATGGTGCAGTCGGCATAGACCGCGTTGCCCCCGGTGTGGTCGCCGTGCTCGTGGGTGTTGATGAGCATGGTGAAGTCGTCACGCCCGAGTTCGCGGGCGATGACGCTGCGCAGCTCGCGATCCACCTCGGGATTGCCGGTGGTGTCGATGATGACGACGCCGTCCTCGGTGGCGATGGCGACCGTGGCGGTGGAGGAGACGTGGTCGCCGATCCAGACGCGGATGACTTCGGGGGCCAGTTGCTGGATGTGGAGGGGGAGACCGGCGACGGTTTCGGCGGTGGCGCTCGTTGCGGCCAGGAGAAGGGACAGGAAGATCAGTAGCACGAATTTGGCCCTCATCTCAGGCTCCTTTGCTGGGTGGGGTGTGGGTTCGTGCCTGCTATTCGGCCTGGTGCGCTTGTGGCCGTGGGTGATCGTAGGCACCAGGGATGTCATACGGGGTAACGGGGAGGGAGTTGCAGTGGGTGGGTGGCTATCGAACCGCTCACGCATGCAATTTTCCGTGACTCTAAGACTTGGGTCCCCATTCCGGACTCGAAATCCAGCCTCACACTCTCTATTCCCCCACCCCAATTCCTTGCCACCACCCGACCTCTAGACTAAACTCCCTCCACCTCGACCCAGGCCGCCACCCAACCCGGCGACCCACCCTCGAGTCCCCACGCTCCCCGACCGGCCGGCGCGGCCAACCCGGCCCGCCGCCCGAGCGAAGACTCCGACTGGCGACAAGGATGGAACCGCCATGAAACCAATCAGCTCGAAAGCGATACGGCTCATGTTCTCCCTGACCATGTTTCCCGCGCTCCTGCTGTCCGCGAACTCCTGCAGTCCCCCCGGTCAGGACGACCAGTTCGTCGACCTCGCCAACCGCTACCTGGAGAAGGCGCGCGAGCTGAGCCCCGAGTGGTCCACCTATCTCGGCGATCACCGGTACGATCACCTGCTGAACGACCGCAGCCAGGCCGGAGTGCGGCGGCGGCTGGAGTTCAACCGGGCCTATCTCGATTCCCTCGAGACCATCGATCCCGAGCGGCTCGGGCAGGTCAACCGGATCGACTATCAGATCCTGAAGAACCAGCTCGAGTTCGCCATCTTCACGGCGGAGGAACTGAAACCACACGAGTGGAACCCGCTCAATTATGTGGTGGGCGATGCGCTCAACAATCTCATCGCGCGGGAGTTCGCGCCGCTGCCGGAGCGGCTGCGTAATCTGAAGCAGCGGCTGGAAGGGGTGCCGGCGGTGGTGGCGGCGGCCCAGGCCAACCTCGGCAATCCGCCCCGGGTGCACGTGGAGACTGCCATCCAGCAGAATCGGGGGACCATCAATCTGATCATGGACGGGCTGACACCGTTCCTCGACCAGGAGCCCGACCTGAAGAGCCGGATGGCGCCGGCGCGGGCGGCGGCCATCGCGGCGCTCGAGGGGTATGGCCAATGGCTCGAGAACGAGCTGCTGCCGCGGGCCGATGGCGACTTCCGGCTGGGCGACAGTCTGTACCGCCAGAAGCTGCGCTTCACCCTCGACTCGGAGTTGACCCGCGAGGAGATCATCGCGGCGGCCTGGGAGGATCTGCGCCACACCCAGGATGTCATGTTCGAACTGGCTCTGGACCTGTACCCCGGGCTGTTCCCCGACGACCCGCTCCCGGGTCGCCCCAACAAGAAGGACATCATCAAACAGGTGCTCGACGCGCTCGCCGAGGATCACCCCGACAACGACACCATCGTGGATCAGGCCCGCGACAACCTGGCCGAGGCCACGGGGTTCGTCAGCAAACACGGCCTGGTCACCGTGCCGAACGAGCCGGTGGAACTCATCATCATGCCCGAGTACCAGCGCGGCGTGGCCATCGCCTACTGCGACTCGCCGGGGCCGCTGGAGGAGAACGCCAAGACCTTCTACTCCATCTCGCCGACGCCGGAGCACTGGAGCCCCGAGCAGAGCGAATCATTCTTTCGCGAGTACAACGATTACATGCTGCAGAACCTCACCATCCACGAGGCCATGCCGGGGCACTACCTGCAGCTCGCCTTCGCCAACCGGTTTGAGGCGCCGACGCTGGTGCGCTCCATCTATAGCAGCGGCGTGTATGTTGAGGGGTGGGCCACCTACGCCGAGCAGCTCATGGCGGGGGCCGGCTACGGCGGCGACCGGGTCAAGATCCAGCAGCTCAAGATGCGGCTGCGGCTCATCATCAACGCCATCCTCGATCCCATGATCCACTGCGAGGGCATGACCGAGCAGGAGGCCATGGACCTCATGCTGGATGAGGGCTTCCAGGAAGAGGGCGAAGCGTCGCTGAAGTGGCGGCGCGCCATGCAGAGCAGTTGCCAGCTCACGACCTACTACGTGGGCAACATGGAGGTGAACCGGATCCGCGCCGATTACGAGGCCAAGCTCGGTGATCGGTTCGATCTGAAGACCTTCAACGATGCGTTGATCAGTTACGGATCGCCCGCGCCCAAATATGTTCGGGAGCTGATGGGCCTTTGAGTGACGACCGTTCCGACGGCGAGTTTCGCGCTGGCGGGGGGAGCCCTGTCTGGCGGTGGCTCGCCATCGGCTGTTTGTGCTTGCTCGCCGTCGCCGCGTCGAACTGGCCCGAGCGACACCAGCCGTTTTATTGGGATGCGGCGGGTTACGTCCTGCCGCACGCCCGCGAGATTCACGACAACAACCTTTTGCCGATCGTGCGCCAGTGGGATGTGGGACATCCCACGGCGTTCTACTTCCTGCTGGCCGGCTTGTTCAAGCTGTTCGGTGTCGGCCCGCTGGCGGGGCATCTGCTGAACTGGGTCTTCGCGGCTCTCGGGCTGACGGCGGTTTACGGCCTCGGGCGGGTGCTCCGATTGCCGCATCTGCTGGCCGGCGCCACCGTCCTCGTGGTCTGGACGTTTCCACTCTACTTCGCCTCGTCACGACAGGTCATGGGCGACTTGGCCCTGGCGGCCTGCTGCCTCGCCGCCCTGTGGGCCTGGGCAACGAAACGCCGGTGGTGGTACGTGCTGTTCGCCTCGCTGGCGGTGCTGACCAAGTTCCACGGTTTCGTTTTGATTCCGGTCACCTGTCTGGCGACGGTACTTTCCGGAGTGTTCTCAGGAGTGTTCTCCGGAGTGCTCGCCACACCGACTCAGCGCAGCGGCAGACCCTGGCGCGAGATCGGTCGAGAGCTGACCTGGGTCGCCGCCCCACTGCTCCCGGCGTGCCTGTTCCTGCTTGTCCGTTACCTGGTCCGCGGCCCGGGCTGGACCATCGGCTGGGAGCCGCGACAGCAGTTCATCCCCATCTGGCGCTGGCACGACTTCACCGGCAACTGGTCCCGCGCCACCGAGAACTTCTGGGAAGTGTCACGCCTGGAAACCGTACTCTGGGTGACGCCACTTCTGCTGGCCGTCGCCGTGACCGTACGCTGGTTCCGTCTCCGCCGGTGCGGGGACCCGCCGCTGTTCACCATTCGGCAATGTCGCATGCTCGTCGGCCTGCTCGTATTCTTGCTGGTCTACAACGTGGCGATGCTGCAGCTCTCGGCGTTGATGGCGCGGTTCGCACTGCCTCTGGTGGGCGTTTTGTTTCCCCTGCTCGTCTGGGCCGCCTGGTCGTTGCTACCGCGGTGGGCGCCGATACTGCTGTTGCTACTGTTGCTGGTGGTGGGACAGATCGGGTTCTGGTATCCCGATAACCTGCGAGTTCTCCCCGAACCGTTGACCGCTCTT
>JBDRBC010000357.1:0-5569 GCA_043823125.1 bacterium
CCATTGCGACGTGGGGGGCGGGTATCCGGAGGAGGAGTCCGGCCACTCGAAGCTGGCCCTGGAGTGGATGCTGTGCGAGGCCAGAGAGAAGGGACTGGAGATCGACGCCGGGACGGCGAGGCAGGTGCTGGACCGGGGCGATCCACCCAATCCCGAAGCGATTCTGCACAAGTCGCTGAAAGGTATGTGGCGACCCTACGAACTGTTTCCGCGTCTATCGTACAGTCAGGGCAAACGCCGCCCGCGATTCAATGTCGGCAGGCGGCGGCCGATCCCGGAAGACGCGACACTGCACGAGACGGTGACGATCCGCAAGTGTACGGGCGGTTACGATCCCCCGAATCTGCCGGGGGCGTTTGCCACCGAACCGTGGGTGCGCTTTTAAGCGCGCCCAGGCTCGAAAGAACATCAACGCACCAAAACCATCCGCTTCGTCTCGGTAAACGCGCCAGCGGTCAGACGGTAATAATACGTACCGGACGCCACCGGCCGACCGGTCTCGTCACGACCGTTCCAGACCACCTCGCGCCGACCCGTACCGGTGGATTCGCCATTCAGGAGGACCCTGACCAGCCGACCCGAGATGTCGAAAACCTGCATATGCACAACCTGCGGCTGGGCGAGTTCGAAAGCGATGGTCGTCTGTGGATTGAACGGGTTGGGATAGTTGGCGTGCAGCACGCTGTTCCGCGGGCCGCGAGCCGCCAGGGCGATCCTCGATTCGTTGCTTCGCCCGGTCACGATGCCGTCCTCGATCACCTCGTACCGGTAAAACAGCAGGGTGCCGGCGGACATCTCCGCGACCTGGTCGATGCAGGTGGCGCGGTCGCCCTGTTCGGTGACCTCGCTGCCGACTACCTCTTCGAACGACGTATTCTCGGTCCGGCGGTACAGGCGATACTCGTTCTGTTCCCCGGTGCGGCACGGCCAGCTCAACAACAGGCCGGCTGCCGAGGCGGTGATCCGGGGTGGGTCCAGTTCCACCATCAAGGGACTGTCGATCATGATGAGTGCCACGGGGAACGCTTCGCCTCCCGTGGGCCAGTTTAGCGGAACGACTCGGCCGGGATCGTCGCCAGCCGCGTACACCATCTGGTTGGGCATCCCCCCGCCGGGCACCGGGTGGAGGTAGAACGCGCTGGTGATGGAGATGTCGGTGACGATCATGGCAAGGATTTCCATCAACACGATGGACGGCTGCCACGGCAACGGAGAACTCAGACCAACGGTAAATGCCGGCGGCGTGTTCACGTTGATGAACTGGCCCCGCACATTCCAGCTCAAGATGTTCAACGGCTCGGTCCACTCCACCAGGCATTCCCAGCCGGCGACTCCCGAGAATTCCGTGGCGTTGACAATGCACAGATAGGCGGAGAACGGCATGTAGGGGTACACTTCCCAGATGTAGTTGCTGGCGAGTTCGTCCTCGTAGATGCCCAGGATGTCCTGGTCCGGGCTCAAGGTGACTCCCTCACCGAAACAGAGCATGTCGGCGCAGCTCTCGGTCCCGAGGGTCACGGTGCAATCGAAACTCCCCGCGGATGGGGGTGCAAATTCAACCGTCACCTCGTGGATCTCGCCGGTGGCCAGGGTGAACGGTCCTGCTCCCGCCACCGCGTCGAAGTGGTCGCACGCCTCGGCCACCAGACCCACCAATGGATCGGCGCCGATGTTGGTGATGGTGAAGCTTCGGTATGCGTGGCTGTTTACCACCACCCCGCCGAAGTCGAGGGAAGAGACGCTCAGCTGGCACTCCGGTTGCGGTTCCAGTCCGTTGCCGATGAGCTGCACCTCGTCGCAGAGCCCCTCGATGTCGAGCACACAGAGTCGCTGACCGATTTCCGTGGGGGAGAACTGGATCAGCACCTCAAGAGACTCGCCCACCAGCAGGCTGAAGGGCCCCATACCCATGACCACCGTAAAGTCGTTGCACAAGATCGGTACGGTCCCGGTCAAGGTCTCGAGACCGGTGTTGGTGATGGTTAGAGTGCGCTCGGTGGTGGCCCCGATGATCACATCGCCGAATTGAAGCGGCGACGGTGTGATCTCGCACGGGGGCGGCAAAACGCCGAAACCCGAGCAGCGCAGCTCGTCACAGAATTCGCTTCCGAAGTTGAGGTAGCACTCGAACTCGCCCTCTTCAGTCGGCGTGAAACGGACCGAGTAGTGACGACTCTCGCCACATTGCAGGGTGACGGTATCCGGCCACGCCGTGAACGCGAAGTTCGAATCGCAAGGAGACGACACCTCGAGGAAGAGGTTGCCCGCTCCCCCATTTGTGACAGTGACCGATCTGAAGGCCTCCGAATTGATAGGGACATTGCCAAAGGACAGTGACGCGGGATAGATGTGACATTCCGCCGGCCGCTGCAGGCCGAGGCCTTGCAAGTGTACCGAGGAGCAGGCCTCGTGGCCGAGATCCAGGTCGCAATGGAATTCACCCAGGGCGGTGGGGGCGAAACGGACGACCACTTGCCGTTGCTGTCCCGGTTCCAGCAGAAAGAATCCCGCACCGCTGGTCACGCTGAATTGCGCCGTGCAGGTTGCCGGGACAGAACCCTGGAAACCGACCTCGCCATCGTTGCTGATGGTGAAGACCAGGGAGTTGTGGTCGTTGATGCGAACCTCGCCGAAGTCGAGGGTGGTCAAATCGATATTGCAGACGGGCGCCGGCGCGATGGTCGCGTTGCCGCTGCACTGGACTACCTCGCAGAACTCACTGCCGAGGTCCAGGGCGCATGAGTGGTCCCCTGGCGTCAACGGCGCAAAACGTACCGTGACCTCGCGAGTCTGATCGTAGAGTAAGGAGAACGGCCCGCTACCGGCCACCACCGTGAAATCGCCACACACCTCGGGCACCACGCCGGACAGCAGATCACCACCGCTGTTGGTGATGGTGAAACTCATCTCCCGCCAGTCGTCCACGTAGACATGGCCGAAATCCAGAGCAGCGGGCTCGAGACTGCATATGGGCGGGGAGTAGTAACTCTCGATGGTGGCCACCGGGAATTCCTCGCCGCCCGACGACCAGTTCATCGGCACGAGACACCCCGGGTCTCCGTAGGGGGCGTAGACCATCTGTCCCGGCAGCGAGGGCGGATTGACGGGGTGCAGGTAGAATTCGCCGGTCCCTGTGGCTGTCACCTGGACCGTCATCTCCAGGAGCACAATAATCGACGAGTAATAGTGTGGCGTCGACATGCCCACCGCGAACTCGGGCGGAGTCATGACATTGATATGATCGCCCTGGATATCCCAGACGAGGACATCGTATCCCGGCGTGTTGGACACGGCGCACTCCCAGCCAGAGACGCCCCTTTGCCCCGAAATGTTGAGCAGACAGAGATACGCCTGGACGATGGCGCCGGTGGGCGCGGTGATCTCGTTCACGGTGGCGTCGGGATCGAAGTAGATGCCCAGCACATCGTAATCCTGGGCCGTGGCGTACCCCGTAAAGAGCAGGATCAACCCGAAAACGATGGCCCGAAAAACAATTGATCGGTAGGTACGCATGATATCCCCCTGTTTTTTCTGCATCGTGAGGCGAGAACATCAAAGTGACCGAGAAAAACGATTCCTGGTTCCATGAGATATGTCGATCGTGCATGTGATCCTGAAAGCCCGCTGAGAGTATAGCATAAAAGTTCGGTTGGATGACCTGCGTCGAGACTCCTGCCGTCCAGCCTCTACTCAATCTCCGAAACGTGGATTGACTATGTTGTTGTAGATCGATCCGAACTGGTAACTGATACCGATCCATCCCCAGTAGCTGTAATCGGTGGCGACCTCGTGTTGTCGCAGGAGAATCTGTTCCTGAGTCAGGTCTCCCCCGGGCAGTGAGAGCTGATCGCGTACGCGCGAGATGTTGCCGTTGAGATTGAAGGAGAATCCCCTGAACAGGTTCAGCGAGAGTTGGTTGTACCAGCCCAGCCGGTTCTTGTGGAAGTCGTGCAGATAGTGCGAACCCCAGAGACTGGACGACACCGAGCCCCACGGCTGGATGAGCGCGAGCTCCACCGAGAGGTTCTGCGCGTAGAGCCACTCCTGGGTCTTGCCGAAGATGGTTTCCTCCATGTAATCGAAGTACTTCGTGCTCAGATGGTAGCCGATTCGCAGCTGTCGGCGAGTGGATTCCTCGTAGGGGAAAACATTGAACTCGATGGCCGGCGCCGCACTGAGGCGAACGTCGCGGTTACTGTAGGTCGACGAGTTCACCGAGGACATCACACCGGCCGACCAGTGGTTGTTGATACTGAGGTAGAACTCACCGTGCCAGCCCTTGCTGCGCGACAGACTGAGCAGCGTCTCGTCACCCAGATCGAACTTGTTCTCGTTGTAGCTGCCATAGATCGACAGATCGATCTTGCTGGCCTCGGTCACGCGGCTCGCGGAGATGTCTCCGTAAGCATACAGATAGTGATACGACTCCTCGCCGTTGATATTGAGATGGGTATCGATCTCGAAAACCCAGTAGTTCCACCTGTCGATGACGGTGGTGGGTTCGGACGGCTGGGTGTACTCGATCTCGACGTATTTCGCCAGGGGCGTCCGGGCGACGTGGCGCACCAGCCCCAGCTTGATGGTGCGGGCCATCTCCTGGCGGACGGTGTCGTCCGTGTCCGCATCGAGCACGTTGAAACGCAGGGTGTCGGTCTGGCCGGAGTAAGGGCCGAGCCCGATGAACTCGACGGTGAACTCCGAGCCGCCACCACCGGTGGTCTGCTCCGAGACCAGGATGTGAACATCCGCCAGTTTCCGGTCGCGCACGAAGTTCACGAAGTTGATGTCGGTCCGCAGGTAGTCCTCGTCGCAGTAATCGCAGGTGATGTAGATCTTCGGCGCCTCGCTGCGCAGGTCGGTTGCCGCCGATGTGGTGTCCGTTTCCGTTGTGGTCGCCTGCGCGCGGCAATCTCCGCTGTGGCACAGGATCGCGAGCAGCGCCACCCCGGCCCGGATGATGTTCATCACGCTAATTCCCTCCTGTCATCGAGTATTGAGAATCTGAATACTGTGGGTTATACCGGTGAGCACTCCGGCCATTGTGGCACTATTCCATCGACAGGACAAGGGTGTTGGTGCGAATACGCTCAGCTGGACTCCCTTTCCGCGTTTCCCGCTAGCAGAGGGGATGACCTGCTCGTCAATCCAGCAGGACCACTGCCCGGGTAGCAGCCCGGCAATACCATGAAATCCCGGCCTGTCGTGACGGATATTCATGGTATAATGCCGATATGATCCCGCGTAAACCAACCTTCGATCAGCTGAGAGAATCACTTGCCAGGAGCAGAGTGGTCGTGCTGACGGGTCCCCGCCAGTCGGGCAAGACGACCCTGGCTCGGGAACTGCTGCCCGAGGATTCGGTCAATTACTTCGACCTCGAGGATCCCGCCAGCCTGGCGCGGCTGGACGAGCCCATGACCGCGTTGCGTCCCCTGAAGGGTCTGGTGGTGATCGACGAGGTGCAGCGGCGTCCGGACCTCTATCCGATACTGCGTATATTGGCCGATCGCAGTGAGAGGCCCGCGCGGTTCTTGCTGCTCGGTAGCGCTTCGGGGGATCTGGCACGGCA
>JBDRBC010000358.1:0-9243 GCA_043823125.1 bacterium
CCCGGTCTGAACGGGATGTTGAGCCACTGTGCTGAAGCAGCCCTGACCTGGTTTGGAAACTACTTCAACAATGATGGTGACGTGGAGACCGGGATCAACGGTCGTGAGACCAAGCTGTGCCGGGAGGATTTCGAGGGTTCCACCGGTGAGAATCCGTTCGATAGTTTCCGACCGGATTTTATGGATACGACCTGTGTCGACCAGACATTCGTTCTCGATCAACCGCAGATCAACCCGGATGAGATCTTCGAAGAGGACGGCCGGCACTGCGCTTACTTCAATATGGACAACTGCTTCGAGTGCGCCCGGCAGAAAGGGAGTTTCTGCGTATCCACAGACGAGATCATGACTCTCTGGAATTGCTGGAACGAACTCGTCTCCGCTGATGACAAGGCTGGTTGCACCGGCATCGCCGGCAACGAACACCAGATTCACTGGTTGGTCGGTATGGCGCCACCCCCACCGGGTATGCGTCTCTGGCCTCTCGATAACAAGGTGCACGTCTTCTGGGATGACCGGAGTGAAAACTCCCGGGACATCCGACTCAATGCGATCGACTTCGAGGCCTATCGCATTTGGCGCGCTGATAACTGGGACCGGCCTTTTGGCACTTCCGAAGAGAACGGGCCCCAATCCGATCTCTGGCAGTTGATCGCGGAATACGACCAGATCAATAGCTTTGTCTCCGAGCGGATCGTGGCCAGCCAGACATATCGGGATACGTTGCCGCTGGGACGGAACACCGGGCTGGAAGCCATCCGCTACTATCCCGAGGTGTTGGATAGCCTGCGACACCCGGACTATTATGCGATCTGGGAGCCCATGACGAACCTGGTGATGAACGACACCTTCGGGATCTATGCAGACTTCCCGCAGCTACGCGATTCCAATGGTGACGAGATACCGGAACTGCGGGATTTCATTAACTGGGAATCCGAGCGAGCGGTTCTCGATACCTTCTTCATGGTCATTGAACGCCCCGGGATCGATTCACTGAACGTGAAGGAGAAACGTGGCATCACCTTCTACGAATACATCGATAGGGACATCCACAACGGATTCCTGTACTTCTATTCGGTGACCGCCACAGATCACACGCTCGATTTTGTCGGTGGCGAATACCGGATTACCGGTGAGGGCCAGTCCGGCGATCCCAGCTCCGCTTTCGACAACACCATTCCCGGTACCGCCGCTCAGTCAGCGGAACAACGCGAACGTCAAGGGGTCAACATTTACGTTTATCCCAACCCCGCGACCAGGGATGCACTGGGTGAATTTCAGGAGATGTTTCCCAATGCCGAGGATCCCACCGGTGTCCGGGTGATGTTTGCCAACCTGCCCATGGCCAGGAACATGATTAGTATCTTCACCTTGGATGGGGATCTGGTCGCTGAAATCGACCATGACGGCACTGACGGCTACGGGCAAGCGAGTTGGAATTTGATGAGCCGCAATGGCCAGGAGGTCGTCAGCGGCATCTATCTATACGCAGTTGAATCGGAGGACAGTCGGTTCGCGGATTTCATTGGCAAGTTTGTGATCGTGAGGTAGGGCTGACCCACCATTATGCCCTGGCCAACGCCAACTCCGTCTCGTGACGGATCTGGAGGTTTCCATGAAGCGCTTAGCCATTCTGACCATCATCATGCTGATTCTGCCGTCTGCGGCTGGGGCCGTGGGGTTCGCCAAAGTCGGTACCTTTGGGGGGCAATTTCTGCAGATCGGCGTGAGTGCCCGGGCTACCGGCATGGGATCGGCGTTCACCGCTGTGGCAGATGATGCATCGTCGGTGTTCTGGAATCCCGGCGGTCTGGTCAATGTTGTGGGCAACGAGTTCCATCTATCGCACGTGCAGTGGCCAGCCGACACGAATCTGAGCACGGCGATCCTGGCATTCAATCCGCGGGCTTTCCCCGGTACCATAGCCCTTTCAGCGCGCTCTTTCTGGCTCGATCCGATGCCGGTGCGCACCGCCTATAACCCCGAGGGCAATGGGCAGCAGTTCGACGCCGGCTCTACCAGTTTCGGCTTCACGTACAGCCGTTTCTTTACCGACAAGTTCTCTGCCGGTGGTACGCTGAACTACATCCATCTCGGGCTGGGGGAACAGAGCGTCAACTCAGCCAGCTTCGATTTCGGGATCATGTACCGTATCGGGATCCGGGGCTTGAAGCTCGGCATGGTTATCCAGCATCTGGGCGGGAAGGTCACCTTCGACGAGCTGCCAGCCAAATTGCCGACAACCTTCAAGGTGGGCGCCAGCTTCAAAGCCATCCAGATGGATCGTCAGAGTTTACTGGTTTCGGCGGAGTTCCAGCATCCGGCTGACAACCTCGAGCGCGCCAACGTCGGACTGGAGTACAATCTCAACAACCTGATGCACGCTCGGCTCGGTTACAATCTTGAGTACGACACTGATGCTCTGGCGTTCGGATTCGGCGTCGCGCTGTCCACTGGCAAGACCTCCAAGGCCACGGTGGATTACAGCGCTGTCGACATGGGACCGCTTCAGTACGTGCACCGCATCAGCATCACTTTCGTCTATTAGATCCTGCTCGGGTCGACCACGTATCGAGCCCGCCCTTCAGGGGGCGGGCTCAGACTTTGGGGTTATGCGCTATCTACTTGATTCGTTGAGGTTTACCCTCTTGTGTGACAGGCGGTAATTCTGTATCTATATGCGATCGCCGTCGCAGCCCCCACACCAGTGGCAACACAATGATAGAGTGCTCCCCGAGTCGTTTTGGAATCTCAGTCCGCGAACTGGTGTGGCAGGTGATGTTGCCACCGGTGACCACACCGACCGTTGCGGTGCGGTGTGCGTTCCCGTGGGTTGAGTGAGCCAGCCATGTTTCTCGACAGGTTCGATGCGACCGGGAATGATGTCTGTACGGCAGGACCTCTGAGAGGGCCCTTTCGGAACAGGGACGCAGGGGTGTGATGAGAACTTCGGTCAGGCGTTCCGCTGCCGAGGTAAGCGTTCACCATCCAGCAGGGGGCGAAGCAGTGGTAACACGGTTGAATGCATTCCAGGCGACCCCACAGGATAATCCGCCGTCAGGTGGATCGCGAACGTGCCGTTTAGATAGGGCACGAGCAGTGGTCTGGATAGGTATGGTGGGACTGTTTTGGCTTATGCTAACCAGCATAGTGCTGGTGACCACGTCCAGCGCTGCCTGGCTGCGACCGCTTGAAGGCAGTGGCAATTTTTATTGTACAGTGGATCAATTCACTCGACAGCAGGCCGATGGCACTTTTGATCTCGTGCTGTGCTTTTCGGTACCGAATAATGAAGTCACCTTCGTCCAGCGCGACGGACGCCTGGTCGGCGACCTCAGTATCTTCGCCGAGTTAACGGGGATCAACGGCAGTGTCATCACCGGCACCAAGTCGGTGCTGCTCCAAACCGCGAATCGTGACGAAGCTGGTTCGCCAGCCA
The DNA here is from genome assembly GCA_043823125.1 of bacterium. Taxonomy (GTDB): domain Bacteria; phylum Krumholzibacteriota; class Krumholzibacteriia; order LZORAL124-64-63; family LZORAL124-64-63; genus JBDRBC01. The sequence goes on from JBDRBC010000358.1 coordinate 3,440, forward strand.
TGAACCAGGTCTTTCCCGTCATCCTGCGAGGAATCGACGCTGCTGCCGGACGTCTTCTTTGCCGCGTCGAGGACATGAATCGTAAACGCAGCGGTTTGTTGAATCAGATGCAGAGCAAGGTGGCGCGTAGCGAGTTCGTGACTGACTGGGATGCCCCGCCTCGTGAAGCGGACCCGGTCGGTCTCGCAGTGGGGGGGCCGGTTTTCCTGTCCGGCGCACCGCTGGACCATTGGCGACAGACGGCAGCGACCTCACGAACCCTGTCCGAGTTCGATTATTTGCACCCGAACCGGCGGTACGGTTTGGCACAGGAGCGTCTCCAGCTCTTCTTCGAGGTGCAGCCACCGGGACAGGGGGCCGGCCGGGACGCGGCTGTGGCCGGGCTCTTCCTGCAGATCATGGGCAAGGATCTCCGTTTCGCCCTGCGCGATACCATCCGGTTCGACGAATCGTCTCTGGCTTTGCTCGACCGCGGGGGGACGGCCGGTGTTTATTATGAACTGGATGTGAACGACTTGCCTCCTGGTGTCTATCAACTCAGCTGCGCGCCCGCTAACGGTCAAGGCAGGGGATGGCTCACCGAGTTCGATGTCGCCTGGAGCTTGTCCGGGTTGAACCGGCATTCCGATGAGATTCGGGGAGAGGGCTACACGGTCTTCAACGGCGATGAACTGGATGTCTTCATCGACGCAGGCCAGGCGGAACGGGAGGTCATGCTGGAGCGATTCTGGTCGGAGCACGATCCGGATATTGACACTCCGATCAACGAAGCGTATCTGGAGTTCAGGCGACGGGTGGCTCACGTGACGCGGAATCTCGGTGGATTCGGCCGCAGTGGCGCCATCGATCCGCGTGGTACAGTTTATGTGCTGCTCGGTCCTCCTGACGATATACAGATCGAGACGATGCCGCTGAACGATAGCGAGTTCAACGATGCCATCGTCAAGGTGTTCGATCCGTACGCACCCGATCGCGTCGGTACCCAGGCCAAGGGTGCCTATTCCAGCGGCACCCACGGGCGGCAACCTGACGAGAGTACCGGGGGCATACCCATGGCACAGACATATCAGTCCCGACGCGAGGTCGCCGCGCGCCGTCATAAGATTGCACGTGATAAGGGATTCGAACTGTGGAAGTACAACTACACGGGCTGGCAACTGTTCCCCAATCTGTACAGCTACCAAGGCCTGGGTATGAGTTTTCTGTTCGTCGATAGAAGCGGTTCAGGTAGTTACGTTTTGGAAGCTACGAACGCCATGTCGGTGAGTGATTGAAGCGGCCAGGTGGCGACCAACACCATCGACTCAACGGGATAATAACGGTTGACTTGCGGTGTTTGTTGACACTAATTAAATAGCACGACTATACTCACCCAAATGGTTGTCGTGAGGGCACGAGAGGACATTGATCAGCCTCATCGGGGCCCCGACCGGAGCAGGCTCGAACAGGCCCCACCTGCTGTGGGTTAAACTCCGGACATCAGCTTCCTACGGGTCCCATTCAGGAAAGGGAGAACGGCATAATGGCTCGTCACGGTACGTTCAAGAGCGCCATTTCCGCGCTGGTTTGCCTCGGGCTGGTAATCACCGCTGGAGCAACCACAGTATTCGCCCAAGAGGAAGAGGATTCAGTCAATGCTCGCTTCGAGGCGATCATGGCCTCTTCGGATTCGCTTGCCTTCGGCTCCTCGGCTGCCGATTCAGCCGGCGAAGTCCCTGAACTCTTCGTGGGGTACGATGGCTGGCGGAAGTGGGTTTCCGAGAGCCCCATCGGGAGTACTGGCGCTGGCGAACTGTTCGTCAAGGGCGGCAACTTCATGTGGTGGCTGCTTGTTGTGGCGCTGGTCGGATTCATCTTCTTGATCGAGCGTCTCTGGACACTCAACCGTGCGCGGGTCAATACTCGCAAGCTCCTGGGGGACCGTCATCACCACCTTACGCTCAGAGGGGGTCGAGGCGGCCGCAGTGGAATGCCAGAAGGTCCGCGGACCCATTGCCGCCATTCTGTATTCCGGTCTGCAGAAGGCTGATCGCGGCACTAACGCCGTCGAAAAAGCGATTTCCACTGCTGGCACCATCGAGATGGCCTTCCTGGAGCGCGGGCTCATCTGGATCGGTTCGGTGACCACGGTCGCACCGCTGATCGGCTTCCTCGGCACGGTGTCCGGTATGATCAACGCCTTCGAGGCCATTGCTGCCTCTGAGCAGGTCAACGCCAAGCTGGTGGCTTCCGGTATCTCTGAAGCGCTGATCACCACCGCCACAGGTTTGATGGTCGCCATCCCGGCTTCCATCGGTTACAACTACTTCGTGGCCGCCATCGACCGTTTTGTGATCGAGATGGAAGAGACCTCCGCTGAATTGATCGAGGAATTGACGAAACTCAACGGTGTCTAGTGCGGGTCGATTCACTGCGCAGTTCAAGGGAAGACCATGTCAGTTCTTAAAAAGAAGCGACCGGAAGCAAGCAGGGAAATCAGCATGGCTTCCACCAGTGATGTTGCTTTCCTGTTGCTCATCTTCTTCATCGTGACGACGATCTTTGCGGCTGAGCAGGGCTTGATCATGGTGTTGCCAGCTAAGCAGACCAAGGCCGACATGGTGAAGGTCAAGCAGAGTAACGTGGCGACCATCAAAGTGCTGGCCAGCAATCTGGTCACCCTGGATGAACGGCTCATAGAGATCAACCACATCAAGAGCGAGATCCAGGACCGCCTGGATATCAACGCGGAACTGGTGGTGATCCTGGAGATCCATCCCGATGCTGATTACGGCCAGATGATCGCCTGTCTGGATGAGCTACGACTTGCCAATGCCAGGAAAGTGTCACTCAAGACAACCGAATAGCCGGGGCTGAATCACATGCAAATGAAGCGGACAACCAACAAGGAGACTTTTATCCCGACGTCGTCCATGGGCGACATCGCCTTCCTGCTGCTGATCTTCTTCATGGTTACCACGATCTTCAGGGAAGAGACCGGCTTGGTGGTTGAGCTGCCGCGGGCCGAGGCGGGAGAAGAAGTCAACCGGGAGATGATTTCCAACATCTATATCAACTCCGAGGGGCTAATCTCCATCAATGACCTGATCACCAAGGTCGAATTCATCTCGGAGATCATCGCCGGGAAGATAATCGATAACCCGCAGCTCATCATAGCCTTCAAGACAGATATGCACACACCGTATGGCGTGGTCAGTGATGTGATGGAGGAGTTGAAGGAAGTAAACGCGGTCCGGGTTTACTTCAATAACGACATCGAGTCAAATCCGGGATTCAAGTGGTAGGTGGGACATGGCAATCGATCTGTCACATAAAACCGTTATAACCGCCAATGACCTGTTCAAGGCGAAGTACAACCTGTACTTGCGCTGGTCTGCAGTCACGGCGTGCTTCCTGACGATCCTGATGTTCCTGTTCTCCCCCAAGTACGTGCCCAACCCGTACCGGCTGATCATCAACGAGATGCAAGCGGTCAATCTGGACGAAGTCTTCGAGTTGCCGCCGCCACCCAAGGATATCCCACCGCCGCCCAAGGCCGTGGAAGCGGCCCCGGATGAAGAGGTCACCGAGGATGTTCCCATTGCGGATACCCTCATGGATCTCGATGACGCCATCGCTGCGCCCACTTCAGACTTTGGCCAGGGTGACGGGGAGGTGTTCGTCGCTTCCTCGGAGAAACCGACCATGGTGCACTTCCAGTCGCCACATTATCCCGAGATGGCCCGGATCTCGCAGCTCGAGGGCACGGTCATTGTCAAGGTGCTTGTGGGACCCGACGGCAGTGTGCTGGACGCGCAGATCCTCCAGGGTGTCCATCCCATGCTCAACAGCGAAGCCATCAAGGCAGCCATGAAGTGCAAATTCAATCCGGGCAAGCAGCGCAACATTCCGGTGAAGGCCTGGATGGCCATCCCGTTCCGGTTCCGTCTCCACTAACGGGCCCGCAGTCGATAGCGAACTTTTCTTTTTGCGGCCACGTCTATTTGTTGACGTGGCCGCTGTGCTGCAACCCGACCCGTTAATAAGCGTAGAATACCCGGTCGATCTGGGGAGCGAAAGTTTTTCGAACGGAAAGCGTTTGGATTCTGTCCCGAGGCCGCCTAGTATCAAGCAACCGGCACGACCGATTCATGATTCCCGCTGGCAAGGAGTAGCATACGATGAAGAGCAGGAAGACCTGGTACAAATGGAGTGTGATGTCCTTGGTGATGCTGACGTTGGTCTGGGGAAGCGTTATGGCCTACGGTCAAGACCGGACCACGGCTGTAGCCGCCCGCGAGACGCCGGGAACGCCGGTTCTGGATCTGCAGCGTTGCGTGCAGATCGCCCTGGAGAGTAGTTACGCCCTGGCCATATCAAGCGAACAGCGGGAACAGGCGGCGCAAGGGGTGAGGCAGGCCAAGGGTTCGTTTCTACCGGATCTGAATCTCTCACGCACCGATGTGCGGGATAGGCGAACCGATTTCGATGTCGATCAGTACGGCTTCGATACGGTCAACCTGATCACCCAGGAGGGTATCGATATCCCCTATCATATCCCGACGACTCTACTGGGTACCGCCGACGAGGAAACCCGGACCACCTACCAGGATTATCAGGCCAGCACCAACCTGGATGTCTTCTCCGGTTTCTCCAAGTTCAGCGGTCTCAAATCGGCGCGGGCTGAGTTGAACGCCGCTGACGCCACCGTGCTCTACGACCGGGAACTGGTGGCCAGGAACGTCGCGAGCGCCTACTACAATCTGTTGCGTTACGAACGATTGCTGGAGGTGGCGAACGACTCCCGTGAGCTGGCCTTCCAGGAGCTGAAGCGGTCGGAAACCCGCTATAACCTCGGCAGCGATACCAAGAGCGACGTCCTCCAGGCCCGGGTGCGCCACGAGCAGACTCGGCTGGGAGTGGTGCAAGCCGAGAACTCGGTGGCCCAGGCCTTCGCTGATCTCGCCTACGCCATGAACCAGCCACTGGCCGGCCGGTTCGAGATCGATCGCTCGCCCCTGGAAACCGATTTCGAGATCGAGGATCTCGAGACTCTCTTCAGTGAGGCCATGACCAACCGTCACGATTTACAGAGCCAGGAATACAGAGTGAAGGCCCGCCAGCAGGACGTCACCACCGCCGCAGCCAACCTCTGGCCGAGCCTGAGCGTCTTCGCGCAGTATTCTTACAACAGCAACGAATCACCGTACCGGTTTGGCGCGCAGACGTCCGATCTGTTGCGGTATGGTTATCAGGTCCGCTGGGCAGTCTTCGACCGGTTGGTGACCTGGTCCCAGCGCTCCACGGCCAAGGCCAATGCCCGTATCGCCGAGTACACCCTGGAGCAGGCGCGGCTGGACGCCCAGCTCGAGATCCGTCGTCTCTATAACACACTCGTGGAAGCGAGCGAACGGGTGAAGGTCAACCGCGAGACCATCCAGCAGGCCATGGAGGAGCTGCGATTGGCTCAGGAGCGGCTCAAGGTGGGGGCCGGCACCACACTCGATCGTATCAACGCCGAGGTGAACCTCGCTTCGGCTCGGGCCGACGAGGTGCAGGCCACCTGCGATTTTCTCATCGCCGGCGTGGAACTGAAGGTCGCCGTCGGCCGCGCCAGCGAGCTGTTAGCCGGAGCGGGATTATGAGTCAGACGGCAACCCAGACCGACTTGCTGATTGCCATTCAGGATCTGTACAAGATATATCAGGTCGGGACCGTCGAGGTCCCGGCCGTGCAGGGTGTGGATCTGAACATCCGCCGCGGCGAGTACGTGGCCATCATGGGGCCGAGCGGATCGGGGAAATCCACCCTTATGAATCTGGTCG
>JBDRBC010000359.1:0-31909 GCA_043823125.1 bacterium
CCAGACACGCCCGGCGATCGTGCCGCCGACCTGCGGTCTGGAATGCCCTGTGGTATCGCGATATCACAGGGCATAGCAGCCAGACGATTTTGGTTCTCAAGGCAGAAATACTGTCGGTTCGCTGTCACGTCAAGACAATCAAGCGGGAAAATCACACATTTTTTTCGGGTCATCGAGCCGGGGATGGTCACGAAACCAGCACATTGCCGCACCGAGCTTCTGGCGCCATAAACAACTACCAAACTACCACTTACAGGTAGATACCGAGTGCTTGTGTCGGCCACTAATCCGGAGTGGCCTCGGCTGCTCCCTTCCCTGGACCGATTAGATCCGGCCATCGCCTGGCCGCCACAACCCCGGGCAACCCTGCACCAGGGTTATCCCGAAAATCGAGCTTCCAGACACCGCAATTCAACGGTCCGGATTTCCTTGACACCGGTCTCGTACTCCGGCAAATTTTCCCCCTGGTTGTTGTGGACAATACCGGACCATGCCGTCCCCAAGCCCTGCCTCCCCCCGGATCAGAAGCGCAAGGCGGCACGTGGATTCACTTCGTTCAAAGGGGGGTTCATGGGTTGGTAAAGGGACACCATCTCCTGATCGATTGTTACCAGGTCCCGCGAGAGTTGTGTCTCGACGACCAGCTCCTGCTGAAGACCCTGGCTCAAGCCGCCGAAGCCGGCGGCGCAACGGTCATCTCCCAGGTTCGTTACCGGTTCGGCGCCAGCTCCCCACCGGGTTGCACGGCCATCGTCTTGCTCGACGAGAGCCACTGCTCGGTTCACACCTATGCCGATCTCGGGCTCATGGCGCTCGACATCTTTACTTGCGGAGAAACCGACACACGCCGGGTATGGGATTACATTTGCCGGCAGCTATCTCTCGAACATACTTCCGTACGCGAGCAGCTTCGGTTCGAAACACTCCCCGTCCCCGATTCTTGACTGCCCCCTCCAGTTTTTCGTCCGATCCCAGCCAGGCGCCTGGCTGGTCCTGGCAAGGTGTGTCGAGGCCAGGTCGGGTCACCGGCCCCCGTTACCAGCGCACCTCATGCGATGACGTTATGAGGGTTAACAGAATGAGCAGAGACATCTGGGTGGGGAATTGCGAGATCGGCAACGGGCTCTTCGCCGGCAGGCACTTCAATCGCGGGGAACTGATCTTGACCCTGCGTGGCCCGCGCTTCACCCGTGATGATCCGATTCATCAGCATGAGATCGGCGCGAATCTGCTCCAGACCGGCCCCCGCACATACATCCTTCTGGAACCGCCCGGCGTCTTCGCCAACCATTCCTGTCATCCCAATGCCGGTATCATGAATACACGAGAACTTGTCGCCATTCGAGACATCGTGCCCGACGAGGAGATCCGGTTCGATTACTCGACCACGATGGACGAGGATCAGTGGACCATGCCGTGCCGCTGTGGTCAACTCGGCTGCCGCCATACGGTCACCGATTTCAAGTTGCTGCCGGATACCCTGCGCACCCAGTATCTCGCGCTGGGAATAGTGCCGCGATTCATTGCCCGGAAGTACGGTTGAGTTTTTTGTTGCGACGGACCATTCTTTCCCGTGGTCTTGGGGGATTCAATCTCCTTATAATGCATCGATCCTCACGCTTCCGGGACTCATCCCCCTTGCGGGAAAGGATGGTCGTGATGTCTCCCGCTCCTGGCTGCACCCGTGATGATCCCGCCAGTCTGGACAAAGGCGCCTTCCAGGACCTGGTCGAGATCCTGATCAGCGATTGGCAAGCGCTGTACGCGCCGACCCGCCGGAAACAGGTCATTCAGCTCCAGCCTGTCCGGCACGTCGACCAGATCGCCCGTGGTGTCCATGACGAGCAGGAGCCGGGGTCGTACCGGCTCGCCCCCGGGCGTCCGGAGATGTACTTCGACTACGTCGTCGGTCCGGAAAGCGGCAAGCGGCTCTTCTTCCCGCCCGAGCAGGATCTTTTCTCCCTGCGCGTCGGCGAGGACAACTTCGAGCTGACCGCCACGCCGTCCCTACCGCCGAAGCTGGCCGTACTCGGCCTGCGGCCTTGCGACCTGGCGGCTATCGCCCGGCAGGATCAGGTGTTCGGTCTGGCGAAGGACGAACCGACCTTCCGCTGCGAATCTGAGACCCGGTACCGCGCGGCTCGCGAGCGGTCGTTCCTCGTGGCGGTCAACTGCACCCGACCCGGCGGGACCTGCTTCTGCGCCTCGCAGGATACCGGACCCCGGGCCCGCGACGGCTACGATCTCGCCTTGACGGAATTGCGCGACAGTTTCCTCGTGCATGTCGGTTCGCCGCGAGGCGAAGCGGTCGCGGCGCAGCTCCCGCTCCACCCACCGTCACCGGCCGAACTGGAACTCGAGGAACTCAAGTTCCTGCGGGCGTCGGAACACATGGGCCGTTACCTGGACAACGACAAGCTGGTCGCCGTGCTCCAGGAGAGCGTGCGACATCCGTACTGGGAGGAAGTGGCGCGCCGGTGTCTCGGTTGCGGGAATTGCACCATGGTCTGTCCAACCTGTTTCTGTTCCACGGTCAACGACAGCAGCGACCTCACCGGCGGCGAGGTCACCCGCACCCGCCGCTGGGATTCGTGCTTCACCCACCAGTTCAGCTATGTCGTGGGCGGCAGTGTCCGCAACACGATCCGCAGCCGGTACCGCCACTGGTTGCGCCACAAGCTCGGCACCTGGTGGGAGCAGTTCGGATGCAGCGGCTGCGTCGGCTGCGGCCGCTGCATCACCTGGTGCCCGGTGGGAATCGACATCACCGCGGTGGTCGCCGCCTTGCGCCGGGATTCCCCGCAGAATCCCCACGCGGCGCCACGGGCCCCGGGGAGCGAGGTGCTCTCATGGTGAACCCAAAGTCGTCGAACCGACCCGAACCGCTCTGTGGCAGCGACACCTGGTTCCCGTTGCCGGCCCGGATCGTCCACAACCGGACGGAGAACTTCAACACGACGACCCTGAGCTTGGAGCTCGTCGACGAGCAGACCAGGCAGCTGTATCGCTGGGCGCCGGGACAGTTCAACATGCTGTACCTGCCCGGTCTGGGCGAGGCCGCGATCTCCGTCAGCAGCGACGCCGAGCGACCGGAGAGACTCGAGCACACCATCCGGACCGTCGGCTCCGTGACCCGCTCCATCTGTGATCTGCAACCGGGCGGCATCGTCGGCTTGCGCGGTCCGTTCGGCAACGGTTGGCCCCTGGCGGAGCTGGAGGGCCGCAACGTTCTGCTGGTGGCCGGCGGCATCGGCCTGGCGCCGTTGCGGCCGGTGGTCTACTGGTTGTTGCGCCACCGGGACCGCTACAAGCGTGTCGTTCTCCTGTTCGGTTGCCGCACTCCCGAGGACCGCGTGTACACCGCAGAGCTGGAGCAATGGGCGCGAGACGAGATCATCGACGTGCTGGTCACCGTCGACAATTCCACCAGCGGCTGGGCCGGCCCGGTGGGCGTGGTGACCAACTTGCTGCGCCGGGTCAAGGTCCACGCCGAACAGACCATCGTGCTGATCTGTGGTCCCCGCATCCTGAACCGGGTCGCGGCATGGAACTTCCTGCAGAGTCACGTGGCACAAAACCAGATCTACGTCTCTCTCGAACGAAACATGAACTGCGGCTTCGGTCGCTGCGGACACTGTCAGTACGGCGGCAAGTTCGTCTGCACCGATGGACCGGTCTTCCGGTTCGACGAGATCGCTGACTGCTTCGGCAAGGAGGAGATCTGAATCATGGGTCCCGGCATCGATTTCTCCCGGCTCGATCAAACGCCCAGGCTCGCGGTCTACAAGTTCTCCAGCTGCGACGGCTGCCAGCTCTCCCTGCTGAACCTGGAGGACCAGCTCCTCGACCTGGCGCAAGCGTTCGAAATAGCTCTTTTCCTGGAGGCTCGCAGCCGGGTGTCACCGCCGCCTTACGACATCGGTCTGGTGGAGGGAAGCATTTCCACCCCCAAGGACGAAGAGCGCATCCGCCAGGTTCGCCGCGATTGCCGGTACCTGGTGGGTATCGGGGCCTGCGCCACCTCGGGCGGGATCCAGGCCCTGCGGAACTGGGCGGATCTGGGCGAGTACAGCCGCCTGGTCTACCCGTCGCCCGAGCAGTTACACAGCCTGGAGACCTCGACCCCCATCGCCTCGCACGTGTTCGTAGATTTCGAACTGCGCGGTTGCCCGGTGAACGAGCGGCAACTGCTCGAGCTGCTCACCGCCTTGCTCGTCGGCCGGCGCCCCAACATCCCCACCTACAGCCTCTGTATCGAGTGCAAGCGACACGGGATTCCGTGCGTGATGGTGTCCGCCGGACAGCCGTGTCTCGGTCCCATCACCCAGGCGGGGTGCGGCGCTCTCTGTCCGGCCGGCAACCGCGCCTGCTACGGCTGCTTCGGCCCCATGGAACAGCCGAACATCCGCGCCCTCGGCGAGATGTTCACCACCCGTCTGGGACACGACAACCGCGACCTGAAACAGATGTTGCGCAGCTTCAACGGATACCTCGAGCCCTTCAAACAGGCAGGCGATCACTATGAGCGACTCGAAGAGTCCTGAGCGGAAACGCCGCACCATCCGGGTCGACGCCTTGACCCGGGTCGAGGGCGAGGGCGCGCTCCACCTCGTCATGTGTGGCGACCGGGTCGAGGAGGTCCGGCTCGAGATCTACGAGCCACCCCGCTTCTTCGAGTCGTTGCTGCGTGGCCGCGGCTTCGCCGAGGTCCCCGACATCACGGCCCGCATCTGTGGCATCTGCCCCGTCGCTTACCAGAGCGCCTCGTGCTACGCCCTCGAGAAGGCGTTCGGCTGCTTCGACGAGGTCGTCGCCGCACCGGGAGTGCAGGATCTGCGTGATCTCATCTACTGCGGCGAGTGGATCGAGAGCCACGTCCTGCACATGTTCCTGCTGCACTTGCCCGACTTCCTTGGTCAAGAGAGCGCCTTCGCGCTGGCCCAAGACCACGGTCCGCTGATCAAACGCGCCCTGCGACTCAAGAAGCTCGGCAATCGACTGCTGGCGTTGCTCGGCGGCCGGGCCGTCCATCCGGTGGGCATGTGCGTCGGCGGTTTTCACGACGCACCCACACCCGCCGCGGTCGCCGATTTGCTGCCGGAGGTCGCGGCTTGCCGTGACGAGATGTGCGACCTGACGCTTCAGCTGACGAAGCTCGTCACGTTTCCCGACCTGGAACGGGATTACGAGTTCGTCTCGCTCTGTCCGGAGAACGGCTACCCGTTGAACCTGGGACGCATCCGATCGAACCGGGGACTCGATGTCTCGCAGGAGGAGTTCGGCGAAGTCATCGAGGAACGACAGGTACCGCACAGCACGGCCCTGCACTCGGTGCTGAAGGAACGGGGAGCGTACCTGGTCGGACCGCTGGCGCGGTTGAACCTCAATGCCGAGGGGCTGCACCCGGTTGCGGCCGAGCTGCTGCCGGCTGTCTGCGATGCGGTGGGCAAGACGTTGCCGTGGCGGAACAGCTACCTGAGCCTGCCGGCGCGCGCCCTCGAGACCGTGCACGCCCTGGCCCTGGCGGCCGATCTGCTCGCAGCGTACACCGAACCGCCACGCACGCGCGTACCCATCGTCCCGCGCGCCGGCGATGGCGCACACGGCACCGAGGCCCCGCGCGGCATCTGCTGGCACCACTACACGACGGCCGAGGACGGCGCGATCACCTCCGCCCGGATCGTCCCCCCCACCGCGCAGAACCAGCCCACCATCGAGCAGGACCTGCTGGAGGTGGCCCGGCTCGTGACGGCGTTACCGGACGCGGAGGCCGCGCAAAGGTGCGAGCACGTCATCCGCAACTTCGATCCCTGCATCAGCTGTGCGGCGCACTTCCTGACCTTCTCGCGCACCTGGATCGATCCGGAGTCGACCGCTCGTCCAGGCGACGAGGCCTCGTCGTGAGCCGCTCGACTCCGGTCTGTCCCATCCTGGCGGTGGGGTGCGGCAACCCCGACGCCGGCGAGGACGGGTTCGGACTCCGGGTAACGCAGGCGCTGGCCGCCAGGCCGTGCCCGGGACTGGAGGTGGTCGCCCTCGGGACCCGGCCCGCCGACCTGCTCGACGTATTGTCCGACCGGACCGGCCTGCTCGTCATCGACGCCGCCAGGCGCCCGGACGGCAGCAGTGGCCAGTTCTTCGACCTGGACTGGTACGGTCCGGCGCGCCGGAGACTCGTCTTCGCGGCCCCCCTCAGCAGCCACGGCCGGACCATCGCTGATTTCCTCGTCCTGGCGGAAACGCTCGAGCTGTTGCCGGCGAGAGTCCAGCTGCTCGGCGCGACGATCGCCCACGCCGAACCCGGCGCCGGTCTCGGCGAGTCCTGCGAACGGCTGGTGATGGACGTGGTGCGTGCGGTGCAACGTCACACCAGGCGGTGGCTGGCGAGTTCCGCCCCCGAAACCTGTTAGTCAAGGGATGAGTCCGATCTCTCCCACCGGAAAATCGGTCAAGTCGAACAGGATCTGGTCGGTCGTTTCCGGCATGTATCGCACCCACAGCTTGACCGGAATTCCGGCCAGTGATTCCCGGCGCGAGAGTGCGAAAAAGAACAGGAACTTGGTCAAAACCGTGATATTCCGTGCCACGTCCATGGCGTGGTCCTGGTTCGAACGTTGGCGGATGACACGCTCCTCGTGCATGGTCAACCCGATCTCGCTCTCCAGGGCATCCTCGTAGGTCTGGATGATCACCTCGAAATTGAGCGTGCTCTCGCTGCTGCGGATGAACTGCCGCAATCCGGATTCGACGTCCCAGTTCATGCCCCGGCAGTGCAGAACCTTCGCGATCGTCGGCTCCAGCGGCAACCTGCTCAGCTGCCGCCTGGGCAGTGCCCAGCACAGGATGAGGTGGGTCGCCGAGTAGACGCCGCGATGAACCTTGTGCTCCACGAGTACGAAATCATCACGTCGCTCCACCCAGTCCAGCAACGCGGCGACAGTCTCCTTGCCGCCCAGCAGCTTGAAGCCCACGATGTCGTTGAGAATCAGCGTCCCATCGAGTGGATTCAGACACCCGGCACGAACGTCGTTCAGTATTCTGATCTCGGCTCGAGCCAGGGCATCCTGGTCGGGTTCTTCACTGGCGGCGGGAACCGCCGGTCGTTCCGGCGTGGAAAGGGCAGGACGCCGATTCGCGGTTTGTGCCTCCCGTTCGATCTGTGCGGTGATCGCGTTGGTGATGATGCGGCTGCACTTTTCCGCGATCCGGATAACCCGCTTGATTCGGCTGGTGGCCACGTAGATGTCTTCATGGAGGCTGCGGTAGATAACGCCCTCGAACGGGGTCTCGCGATAGAAGCGTTCCGGATGCTCCTGATAGTTACGGATCAGAGTTCTCGCCCGGGCGAGATCGTGACATCCGTATCGTTCGGGATACTGAATCAAGAGATCCTTGTAACGACCCTTGGTCCTGACCGGCATGGAACTGATGTCGCTGCCCGTGACGGCCGGCAGCATTTCCCGCGCCAGCTGATCCTGTACACGCCGGACACAGACCGAGTTGTAGTTAACGAGTTCCTTGATGCAGACCGGATCGCCGGGCTGGAAGTCATGCAAGAACCAGCGGGTCATCAGGGCCCGGATTTCTTCCCGGTGCAGGAAACTGGATAGCGTGATCAACCGATGTTCCTCCCGCCGACTCGGCTCGCCTGCCTCACCGGTTCACGGCCCCATCAGCATTGCGGCTCGAATCCGAGTCCGGGTCTGTCCGTGGTGAACAGCGTCCCCTTCTTGAGCACGACGGCCCCGGCGGCCGGATCGTCGAGCAGGTCCAGGTGCCCGTCCAGATCGGCGTAGGCGACATTCGGCCGCGCCAGGGCGAAGTGCAGACCCGCCGCGATGGCGAGGGCCGATTCGTCCATGCAGCCGACCATGACCTCGAGACCGGCCGCCCGTGACACCGAATTGACATGCAGCGCCTCGGCGATACCGCCGACCTTCATCAGCTTGACGTTCACCATGTCGGCCAGGCCGTGGCGGGCGATGCGGAAGGCGTCGCGCAGGTTCATCAGGCTCTCATCCGCCATGACCGGCAGGTGAGAGGCCTTCGTGACACGTCGCATCAGGTCCGGATCGCCACGTGGCGTCGGCTGCTCCAGCAGCTCCAGCTTGGCTGCCCGGGTCTCCACGACGAAGCGAAGCGTCTGCTCGGCGGTATACCCCTGGTTGGCGTCGAACCGCAGCTCGATGCCGGATCCGACGACCTCGCGGACCTTCCGCACCCGCGCGATGTCGGTGGCGACGTCGAGTCCGCCCTTCAGCTTCAAGCACTTGAACTGCTGAGCAATGAAATCGCGAGCCCTGGCAACCGTCTCATCCTCCGGCAGAATGCCGATCGTGACACTGGTGCGGATCCGGTCCCGGTACCCGCCCAGCAGCTTCCACAGCGGCAGGCCGGCGGCCTTGCCCAGCAGATCGTGCAGCGCCATGTCCACGGCGGCCAGCGCCGAGGGACGGCCGCGCAGGAGCGGCTTGAGTCTTTCCAGCAAGTGCACGGGTCGTAGCGGATCGGATCCCTGCAACGCCCCGGGCAACACCTGCTCGAACACCTCGAGAGTCGCCGCCGCCGTCTCGCCGGTCACCTCCAGATCCGGCGCGGCGCAGCCGAAACCGACCGGTCCCCGGTCGGTCTCGATCTTCAGAAAGATGTTGGTGGCCGACGTGACCGTCTCGTAGGCGATCGTGTACGGTTCACTCAGTGGCATGTCGACGGACCAGGCTTCGATTCTCTTGATCTTCATGGCATCAGTACCGCCGTTGGTGAATCTCTTCCAGACTCATGTTCTTGAGGTCTTCCACGAACTCCACCAGGCGCCGGATCATGACCTCCCAGATCCGGTCGCCCTTCTCAACGCTCGCCCGGGTAGGATCGCCTAGGACGCCGCTCGGGGAAATCTTGTTGGTGTAGGCGTACCAGCCCACGCTGCGCCGGGAGGTGAAATCGAGGAACCGGCTCGAGAAGCTGGGCACGCAGGGACTGGCTTCGGTCATGTCGACCAGTCCGGGACGCGTCGCCAGGGTGGTGCTGGTCTCGGTCTCACCGGCATGAACGTCGTTGGACGTGTGGATCATGGCGGCGACATCCAGGTCGCTGGTCTCGCCTGTTTCGACACAGGTGAAGATATGCGCGTCGCGATTGATCAGCTGGGCCGCGAAGTGCAGGGCCGGACCGTTGCCTCCGTGCCCGTTGACGATGACGAGTTTGGTGATGCCGTGGCGTGCCACACCTATTCCCACATCGTAGACCACCCGGGACAGGGTATCGGGACTGACACTGAGGGTGCCGCTGAAATCATCGTGATGATACGAGACCCCGTAAGGCATCAGCGGCAACACCAGCGGTCTCGGTTCAGAGCACAACTCGGCAACACGCCGGGCCAGAAAGTCAGCGTCGAAAGCGTCGGTGTCCAGCGGCAGATGAGGCCCGTGCTGTTCCATCGCACCGACCGGCAACATGGCGAGATCAACCTCCTGGAAACGCTTCCGGGCCTCGGGCCAGGTCAGCTCGGCCAGCAAGTGGTCATGTCTGTCCGGCGACCGATCGCCCTCGCCGGCGTTTTTGCCTGTACCAGCGTGCGTCTCGACCCGGACGGGTTTCTCGAACAGGTACGGCTTGCCGAAACCGGGATCCGCCAGGGGGTCGAAGTCGATCCAGATCCGGCCGCTACGCCGGACGGCGCCGGCGGTGTGCTCCAGCATGATCTGGAAGACGGACTCCCGCAGATCAGATGGGATGGTGTCGAAAGGCGACCGCTCCTTGTCGATCCGCAGCTTCATGACGTGCGGTCTCGCCCGGGCTGCGGTTCGGCCGACAGCCACACCGGTCAGGACCCCCATCTCGCTCAGCAGGTGGATAAGATGCTCGGCCCCGTCACTCTCCTGGTGAATCCTTTGCCCGGCGAGCTTCTGCAGACAGTCCTCGATCTGCTGCGGCGTGTAGCCGCATCGGGTCGGGTCGCCGCCCATGGCCGTCAGCATGCCGACGATACGGCGACACTTCTCGCAGCGCCCGCACGGATGAACACGCTCCGCGATCACGTGGGTGGCGTGGCACGAGACCTGGTGCTGCTGCAGATCCGGATAGCGGACGGTGAGCATCTTCTGGATCAACAACTCGGAGAGCGGCCGTAACACGGAGAACTGACTGACGCCCCATCCCTTGCGGTGGAAGTACCGGGTCAGGGCGTTGTCGAAATAGCGACTCTGATCGAACAGTCCGTCGTAATGGGTGACACCCTGGTGGGACGAGCGCTCGGTGGTGTCGTACTCGTCGCCGATGACGAGCCGGCCGATACCCCGCTTGCGCAGCAGCGGCAGGGCGCCGAACAGGAACACCGCCACCGTCCAGAGCCGGATCGGGTACTCGTCCGAGCGCACGCTGGCGAAATCCGAACGAATGAACGGCAGCTGCCTGAGCATCCAGGCGAACAGCCGGTCGGAGTTGGTCCAGACACGACCGGTGTGCGGGACGTGCTCGCGGAAGTGCCGGTAGGCGTTCAGGGCGGTGAACCAGTGTCGGCCCGACTCGTTGATGAAGATGGGGTGGCTCTCCTTGCCGAGTTCGTCCAGGATCCCGTGACTCAGCAAGCTGTCCTTGCCGCCGCTGGAGAGTACAGCGAGGCGGTCGAGATCTACCCCCCACCCGCGCCCGGTCGCCTGGCGCTGCTGCGGGATTCGTTCGGATCGCTCAGGATCGCCGGCGGCGGCGGGTTCTGGATCGACGAACCGCAAGGCAGCCAGCAGGTAACTGTCTCGCTTGACGACAGGGAGTTCGGCCGCCGCACCACGCAGAAACGGGTTCGGCTCGAGGAACTTCTTCACGTAGATTTCACGAGCCGTGTTCCGGGCCATCTCCGCCAGGAAACGTCGATCATGCCGGTCATACGGACCGCGGAACACGAGTTCCCCGCAGAACAGGCCGTAATTGAGGGCGACCTGGGCGACGATCATGGCGGCCAGGTTTTCCGACCCGGCATCACCCGGCTCGAAGACATCCTCCTCGAAACGGTAGACCAGCTCGCTCTCGTTCCGCCGACGTCCCTTGAAGACCCGATAGGGCGCGGTCAGCTTGCGGGGCGTCACGACCACCGGCCCCACCTCCAGCCGATCGAGAACCTGCAGTATGGCCAGCGGATCGTTCGCGGCCGCCTCTGCCTTGCGTACGGATCGCTTCTTCGCTCTCAAGCCAACCTCGCTTCCTGTGCCGGACAGTATCTGCCCCGCTGCGATGATCTGTTCAGTCCCGGTGCCCACCCGCGTCGTTCCGTGCGCCCGGTCCTGGCCGGACGCCGTTCCCGGTCCACTATCGTTCGCCGCAAGACGCGACCAGCTCGGCCAGCGGGCCAGCGCCGTCGGCCAGGGCGTCCCAGGCCGGCAGACCGGTCTGCTCGGTGATCGTTTGGCACGCGGCCGGGATATCCGCCGGCTGCAGCCCCTCGTGGTTGATGGTGACGGCGACCACGGGCTTGCCGGAGATCAGCTCGATGGCCTGGATCTGGGTCGGCAATTCGTGGAGCGGGTAACCGGCGAAGCCGTCGTACTCCCGGCGCGCCGGCGCGTGCTGCAGGACCACGACGTCCGGCCGGCCGGCGGCCAGGATCTCGAAGCCGCCCGGATAGGCCGGATTCATCAGGCTGCCCTGTCCCTCGATGACCAGCACCTTCGCCCCGGTCTCGCGCCAGGCGCTCCAGGCAGCGTGCTCGATCTCGCCACTGACGAAGTCGTTGATCAACGAATCGAGGATGATGCTGTAGCGAGCACCCTGCATCCAGGCGGTCTGGCCGGTCCCGATCAGCTCGGCGGGCGTGCCGGCCTGGCACAGGGCGTCCACCAGCAGCCACGCCGTCGTCCGCTTGCCGATGGCCGAGTCGGTGCCGAGTATCGCCACCTTCAAGGCGGCGACCTCCTCGATCTTGCCGGAGAAGAAGTGCAGTTCGCTTCGTGGTCGTGGTTTGCGAATATCGCGGAGTGTCACGCCATACGTGGCCGCGGCAGCGATGAATTCCCTGTCCTCCGACAGGAAATCGTGAAGCCCCGAATCGACGTTCAAACCATACGAGATCGCGGCGAGAACCTCGCCTCGTGCAACCCGTGGTAGTCGCCCACCATCCGTTGCCAGCCCCACCACCAGGTGAGTCGCGGAGTACCCGGCGTTCTCCGCCTCGACCAAAGCGGTGATGACATCCTTGTGGATGGGAATGCCGTTCGGCCTGCCGTCGAGGACCTCGCCGGCATCCGCGCCGGCGTTACGCGAATCGACCACCGAGAGGATCTCGTACCGTGAAGTGCGTCGGACCAGCCCGTGGGCGGTCTTGCCATAGGTCGTGCCGAAGGCACCCTCGCAATAGACGATGGCGCGCCCCTCTGGAAAATCGCTCATCACCTTCTCCCTGTCAGAACCACGACGTACCGGTCGCCCGGCAGGGGGGTGGTTCGGTGTTTTTCGACCAAGACGTTGAGTCCGGCAGTCGAGGCCGGCAACACGCTGAGACCTTCGCGTTCCCTCAGCATCCGCGACCAGCTCCGCAAGCTGCGGTCGCTGGCGCTGGCGGCCCACCCGTCCGTCTCCCGGACGGCGCCGAGCGCCAGGTCGCCATCGATCGAATGCCAGTTGATCAGCGGCTCGTTCACCTCTGTCTCCCTGATGACATCGGGCAGCAGGTCCTCGCAGAACGGGGTGCCCTTGCGATAGGCCCGGATGATGGGATTCTTGTTGTGGGACGAACCGCACACCATGCGTGGCAGCCGCGAGGTCTTGCCCCGGCGATAGAGACTCACGAAACCGCGATAGACCCCGGCGAGGGTCGTGCCGTTGGAGACGGGGACGGCCACGGCCGCCGGGGCGTCGCGTAGCTCGTCGTAGATCTCGTAGGCGATCTGCCCGTACGCCTGCAGCTGAAGCGCCGTGTTGGCGCCACCAGGGTTGGCGTCGTAGATCTCGTCCCGCGCCGCCCGCTCCTGCGAGACGAGAACCGCCCGCTCGTAATCGCCCGGGACACGGACGATCTCCACTCCGAACGTTTCCATCTCCCCCAGCCGCCGGCTGTGATAGCCCTGCGGCAGGTACGCGATGCAGCGCAGGCCGGCCACCGACGCGGACAGTCCCACGGCGACGCCGAAGTTACCGCAGGTGGCGACGGTGATGGCGTCGTATCCGCGGCGCAGGGCGTCCATCACCTGGGCGAACGCCACGCGATCCTTCTGCGTGCCGGTCGGGTTGCTCCCCTCGAACTTCAAGTAGATCTGCCGTAGGCCCACCTCGCGCTCGATGTTGCGCGCCCGGGTGAGGTTGGTGTCGCCGACCTCGGACTCGAAGATGTCCTCGAAGGCCTCGAGCCGCTCGTCCAGGGGGCAGTTCGGGTCGGACGCCAGTTCCCTCTGCGCCTCGTACCCCGACGGCAGATGGTGTGGCCCGGGCCTGACGCCGTCCAGGAGTGGAGCGGGCGCACCTTCCCGCGTGATCTCCTCCCGGGGATCGGCCTCCTCCAGGCCCGACTCCGGGCTTTGACGATCAACCCGCGGCTCGGTGTAGCTCTTTTTCTTCTCCGCCATGTTTCACCTCGGGTCCAGAGCCAACCCGGCGACATCGCGAGGCCGCCGGTCCGTTCAGACCTTGAAGCTCTCTTTCTTCAGTCCGTAGCGCTTCATCTTGTCGTAGAGCGCACGGGTCGTGATGCCGGCCTTCCGGGCCGTCGCGCCGATCCTCCCCTCGGTCCGCTGCAGCAGCCCGGTCAGATAGCTCCCCTCGAAGGCCGCGATCATCTCCTCTCGCGCCTGCTTCAGCGGGATCTCGAGCAGACGCGGCGGGATCGTTTTCGCTGCCGGCGGTGCCCCACCCATCGGCGATGCGAAAGGCCGTACACCGCGGTTCGCGACGACTTCCGGCAGATCCCCGAGATGGATCTTGTTCGACCGGCAGAGCAGCACGGCGCGCTCGATCACGTTGATCAGCTCGCGGACGTTCCCCGGCCAGTCGTACTCGATGAGAGCCTCCATCGCCTCCGGCTCCAGGCCGGTCAGATGGCGGCCGATCTTCAGCTGAAAGCGGGCCAGCTGATCGCGCACGAATTCCGCGATATCCTCGCGTCGATCACGTAGGGGAGGCAGCGTGATCGTCACCACCCCGATCCGGTAGTACAGGTCGGGGCGGAACCGCTTCGCCTCCATCTCCAGCTCCAGGTCGCGGTTGGTGGCGGCCATCACCCTGACATCGGTCTCGATCTCGTGCTCGCCGCCGACCCGCTTGATCCTTCGCTCCTGGAGCACGCGCAGCAGCTTGGCCTGGAGGTGCAGTGGCATCTCCGCGATCTCGTCCAGAAAGATGGTGCCGTGATGGGCCAGCTCGAAGTGGCCTCGGTGCGCGCGGTGCGCCCCCGTGAAGGCTCCCTCCTCGTGCCCGAACAGCTCGCTCTCGAGCAGCATCTCCGGTATCGCACTGCAGTTGAGGGCGATGAACGGGCCGCTGGAGCGGGGACCTTCTGTATGGATGGCTCTCGCCAACCATTCCTTGCCCACGCCCGTCTCCCCGAGCAACAGGATCGTCGTGTCAGTGATTGCGACCCGCCGCGAGATCTCGATGATCGACTGCATTATCGGGCCCTTCGAGAAGATATCCCTGAGTGCGGGCCCGTTCTGTTCGTCAGCGGCCTGCAGGCGTCGCAGCCCTTCTTCCCGGCACCGCTCGACGAGCGTAACGAGGGCTTCACCGATCATGGCGTCCGGCAGGCCGGTCTGCATGACAGCCAGGACACCGGCGGCGAGCAGCGCCGCGCCTTCATGCGAATCCTCGTCTTCCCGGAAGACGACCACATCGGGGCGCTCGGGTAGGTTCCTGACAGCGCCGATGGATTCGCCCGCCGGTTTCGGCAGTGTCACTTCATCCACCAGCAACAGATCGAAGGTCTCCGTGGCGAGATATCGCCAGAATTCCCCGGACTTCCTCGGCGTCGACACGAGGATGTCGGCCTGATCCAGCATGGCGCGGACCCGTTTCTTCAGGCTGGAATCGGCCATGACAAGCAATACTCTCACGATCACAAGAAGCCTCACTTCTCCTATTTCAGAAGTCCACCCCCAAGAAACAGGAAATTAGAATTCCGATATAACACGATGCCCTGCCGCACACAAGATTAATATTCTGCAATAGTGCTTATATTAAACAACATATAAAATATTTCCCCTCGCTCCATCTGCAGGCACATGCAATGCATATGCCGATTGCGTGGGCACTATTCTGTTTTTTCGGAAACACTGTGCTGAATCAGGAGCAGAGAGGGAGTGGCGCGATGATCGTGAAGCCGGCAGGGGCCGAGAAAGGAACCCTGGCAACCGATCGGACTCTGCCGGGACGGGAATGAAACATGAACCGATTCGTCCCGCGCGGGAGCTGTTTCCGCAGCAAAGGCCACGGTGAGGCAGGCGGTGTCGACCGGCTACCGGAAATCGACTTCCTTGGTCGGGGTCCCGGTCACGAGTTCGGATGATTCGCGCTCCGCAGGATGGCCCGTTGAATGAACTGCCGGACACCGGCAGACGAGATCGCCACCGAGAACGAGGAGGAGGTATGGGAAATGTCGAATTGCAAAGCCAATATCTTGCTGGCCGTGCTCGCGGGAGCCCTGTGCTCGCTGGGCTATCCTGACACCATCGAGTGCTGGGCGGCCATGCCCCGAGGACAGAATACCATGGGCATGTACACGGCCGACGACGGAACCGGGGTGGCGAACCGTGACGCAAACGCCAACACCATTGTCAGAGCATATCTCGTGGTGACACGGCCCACCGCCGACTCCCTCCAGGGCTGGGAGTGCAAGATCGAGGTGCCGGACAACGTGATCCCCACCCAGTGGAAAATCTATGGCATCCGCCCCATCAACATCGCTTCACCACCCGACTTCGCCGTGGGGCTGGCCGAGCCCATCAACTGCCTGAACATCACGGTGATCGCGCACTGTGAGTTCTTGGTCATGACTACCGATCCCGCGTACTTCTACCTCCACCCGGTCTCTGTGCGACCCTCTTTACCGGGCCTGATGATCTACGCGGTGGGCAACGATCCCGGCACATTCGTCTCCATGCAGTGGTCGTCCGGCTCCGAGAGTTATGCTATCTTCGGCATCAACACCGGCCCCTTGCCGCACATCGACGGGGGGCACATCAACACCGAGTCCCAGAGCTGGGGATCAGTCAAGATGATGTACCGCTGAGCCGGTGGGACGGTAATCGCTCGGCGACCTCCCGGCCACCGAGCGGTACGGAAGAACAGGAGCTCGGCCCGGCGCTCGCTCACCCACCCGAGCGGGCGCCGGAAGGTACCGTTACCGGGTCGATGCAACAAGGAGTTGAGCGGTGAAGATCAAGAACATTCTGCTGCCGACGGACTTCTCACCCTGTGCTGAAAGCGCCATCCCACAGGCGGTATTCCTCACCCGGGAGTCCGGCGCCTTGCTCCACCTGTTCCATGCCGTCGAGTGCGGCGGCATCCCGGCGGTGGACGAGGTGAGGCTCGTCAGTATCGACGAGGAATTCACCCAGCGCATGGAGAGTACCGCCAGGTATCGTCTGGAACATGCCCTCAAGGGACACCGGACCAGCAGCCTGCCAATCGTCCGAGTTCACCGGCGATGCATGTCCGCCGCTCCGGAGATTCTGAGTTATGCCAAAAACAATCACATCGATTTGATCATCATGGGTACCCACGGCTGGCGCGGCTTCCGTCACCTCGTCCTGGGCAGCGTGACCGAGGAACTCATCCGGCTGGCGCCCTGCCCGGTCCTGTCGATCAGACAGACGACCACGCCGAAACCTCCCCCCGATACCGAGCGCATTCTGGTCCCGATCGATTTTTCCCCGTACTCCCTGAAGGCGCTCGACCTCGCCAGGAATCTCGCACAACTCTACGACGCCCACCTGCAGTTGCTGTACGTGGTCCAGCCTCCCCTCCTGCCCAGCTTCTATGTCCGGAGCAAGAAGGGCATGCTCCAGATGGACGAACTGCTGAACCACGCCGAGCAGGAGCTGCTTCGTTGCAACAGCGAGGCGGAGGGCCCGGACATTCCCATCGAGATCCATGTCCAGACGGGCCGGGCGGCCTCGACCATCATCCGGTTCGCCGCGGAGGAGAACAGCGACATGATCGTGATGACGACGCACGGCATGACCGGAATGAAATATTTCCTCATCGGGAGTGTCGCTCAGAAGGTCATCCAGAGGGCTCCCTGTCCCGTCTTGACCCTCAAGCCCAAACCGAAGGGCGCCACTGCTCTTCCCCTGGATCGGCTGGACTCCAGGATCGATCACTGAGTACACAGGAATCACGTCTGTGATCAGATCAAGGATTCTCCGCAAATCCGAGCACTGGATCCTGCCGGTAAAACCGCCTCAGCTCCGCGTAGAGCGCCGGATGGAAGTGGCGCATGTCCATCGGCAGTAGTAAAAACGACTCGGTGATGGTGGCGAAGAACTCGGCGGGACTCTCGGCGCCGTATGGATCGAGGAAGGTCTCCTCCTCCTGCTCCACCGCCTGGCCAAGCTGCTCGAAGTGCTCGCTCATGACCTCGGCCCAGCGCGCGTAATCGTCCTTGGATTCCAGCAACGGCGTGCCGTCGGCCCCGCCACTCTGCTCGTCCACCTGGTGAGCGAATTCATGCAGGATCACGTTGCAACCGGTCTCGGGATCGGCCAGGTCGGCCTGCACATCCTCCCACGACAGGACCAGGGCACCCTGTTGCCATGACTCACCGAGCATCTCCTGCTCCTCCTCCAGCACCACCCCTTCCTGTAGCTCCTCCTGATGGTTCACGGCAAACGCCTTGGGGTAGACGAGAATGGAATCCAGAGCGGGATACGGCTCGGGCTCGCGGCCGAGCAGCAGCAGGCAGGCGTGGCCGGCGATCACCAGACGAATCTCGTCGTCGATGACCTGACCGTTGCACCCCTCGAAGGTCTTCTCGTGCAGGAAGATCTGGATCAGACCCTCGAGCTCGGCCAGCTGGTCGGTGGTGAAGTGCGAGGCGCAGAACAGGCGCTGCTGGAGCAGCTCGCGGGCGGCCGCGTCCAGCGGGGTCCGGCGGAGAAGTTCACGACGGCGTTTCTTGCCAAGATCGAGCATCATGATAGGGCCTCGTGGGTGGGCGGAATGAAACCGCAGCAGGAACGTCGGCCGAGAAGAGTTCACCCGGGTACACTCTCAAGGTACCCGGGTGAACAGCTCGCAACCAGTATTTCGCGGCAGATCGCTGGCCTCAGGGACACAACGCTCCGAAAGCCGGAGCCATCTTGGCCAGGTCGCTCAGGTTGATCTGGCCATCCCAGAAATAGTCGGCGGCGTAGTTGTAGGCACCGAAAAAGTGGCCGGTGAACAGTATCACGTCAGTCAGATTCACCACTCCGTTGCCGTTCAAGTCCGGACTGTTGAACTGGATGTCCACCGGATAGAGAGAACACGGATCACCGTTGACCACCACCCTGGTAAACTCCAGAGCGGGGTCGGTGGCGCCGCCGGCACGCAGAGACCCGCTGAAGGTCGTCACACCGTTGGCATCGGTGGGGCCGTCGGCCATGGAACCGTTGGGCTGACACAGCGTCAGACTGCCTCGAGTGGTGTCGAGCCACAGGTCTTCCGGGGGAAAACCCTCGAGGGGATAGCCCGACCAGGACCACAGCTCGACGGTCACGGTGGCATCCATGCGAGACCCGCCCCAGGCAAATGCCTCGGTGAGCGGATCGCCCGATCCATCCGGCACGGTGAAAACGGAGACCTGCTGGGTCGCGGCAGTGGACACGAAGCAGTCGTAGCCCCAATCCGCATTTGCTGGTGAACCTGTGAGAGAATCAGTCAGCAGAAACACGATGGCCATAACCAGAATAATCCACACGTCATTTTCCTCCACTAGGGGTTGGTCATACGGGAAGTCGATCAAGGGGCGGCCTTGCGATTGCGAGGATAAGTATAGCATTCCATCACGGTGGAAATCTACTCCCGGCATTCGGGAGTGTACCCGGTGCACTACGCCGTGGCCTCGGTCCCATCCGCGCACCGGATAAGCGGCGACTCATTCGTCGCCGCGCCAGTAGTCGGCCAGGCGCTCGCGGCTGTGCTCGTCCTCGTGGCAGTAGATGCAGAGGTTCTCCCAATTGGATCCGTCGGGTGGGTTGTTGCTGTCGTCGCCATCGATGTGGTGGACGGTCAGCAGTTTCCGGTCCTCCCAGCTGAACTCACGCGCGCACTTGGCGCAGATCAGGCCGTGGATCTCGAGGGAGCGCTGCCGGTAATTGAAACCTGGCGAATTCAGTTTCCGAGCCTCCTGGATCGTGCGCGCCATCTCCTCCTTGCTCAGCGGTGTGCGCGGCTTCCGGGGGCCGCCTCCGCGACGTCGATTTCCTGCCCAACCCATGGCAATAGCTCCTTTCCCCGCTCACGCGGTCTGATCTCATGGGCTTCATTATAGTATGGTTTTCGCGCGCCGTCGCGAGGGTGTTGAAAAAATTTCGGTCGCGCGGATATCGGTCGCCGGCATTGAGGTGGCCATCCTCCGGGGAGGATTCTACAATCGGCAGCCCGGGGTGTATCCGGGGGCACAACGCCGCAGCAGCAACTCGTGAACCGATTCGACCAGCGAGCAGAAACGTGAACTCGACCGATCCGACTACCGACGCCCCCCCGACCAGCGCCTGGCCCGTGCGCTCGGCGCTGCTCGCCGTACAGATCCTGTTCGGCGTGCACTACCTCGCCTCCAAGTGGATCGTCCGTGAAATGGAGCCGGCCGCCTGGGCCTGCCTGCGGGTGGTGTGCTCGCTGGTGGTGCTGGCGGCCATCGCCTGGCTCGGCCGCCGCCGCTGGCCGAGTCGTCGCGACACCTGGCTGCTCGGCTTCAGTGCGTTGTTCGGTATCGTGCTGAATCAGGCCTTGTTCCTGGAGGGCATCTCCCGCACCTCGGTGGGGCATGCCTCATTGATCTGCAGCCAGATCCCGCTGTTCGCCCTGCTGTTCGCGCTACTGCTGCGACAGGAATCGTTCACGTTGCGCAAGATCGTCGGCTTCGCCCTGGGGATGGTCGGCGTTTTCGTCTTGCTGGAGGTGGATCGGTTCCGGCTGGAAAACGAGTTTCTGATGGGCGACCTGCTGGTGCTGGCCAACAGTGCGGCTTACGGACTGTTCCTGGTGTTGAGCCGTCCCGTGATGGTTCGGAACGATCCGCTGGCAGCCACCACGGTGGTGTTCGGTTTCGGCGCGGTCGGCATGTTGATCTACGGACTGGATGATCTGCTGCACGCCGACCTTGGAGGACTGTCGACGCCGGTGGTGAGTGGGATGGTCTACTCGGTCCTGGGCGCCACGGTGCTGACGTACTTCCTGAACTACTGGGCGCTGAAGCGGGCCGTGGCCACCCGGGTGGCGCTGTATATCTTCCTGCAGCCGGTGGTGGCGGCACTGCTGGGAGTGCTGGTGGAAGGTGAGGCGGTGACGGGGCGGTTCTTGGTGGCGACGGGGTTGGTGTTCTGTGGGCTTTGCTTGCGGGGGGCCGCGGGGCAGGCAGCGGTTGCCGACCCGACCAGTTCCGGGCCGAGGCACTAGCACGATCCCGGTAGAAACATCAGGATTGACCTCGGCAAAGGAATCCCCCCGCTACTGTCTGGCTCGTGACGTGTTTACTTGACACAAATTCTCAAATGCAATAATGTCCCCAACGACATTCAGTCTCATTAAAGGTCAAGATCCATGGATGCGGATGCTATACGAAGCCGAATGAAGGGGTTCGAACTCCTCTGCAAGGAGCAGGGCACTCCCTGCACCATCCAGCGCCGGGTCATCCTGGAAGCGATGCTTGATCACAATGATCACCCGACGGCGGATCAGGTGTATCAGGACCTCCAGGAGCGTCGGCTCGGGATATCCAGGGCCACGGTTCACAGGACCCTGGAAACCCTCGCTCGCCTCGGTGCGATCACGAAAGCCTGCCATCCCGGCAAGGCCACCCGGTACGATCCTCGCACCGAGATCCATCATCACCTCATCTGCCTGCGGTGCGACAAGATCATCGACATCAATGATCAGCATTTCGACTCGCTGAAAATCCCGGACACCTCGGCCTTCCATTTCGAGGTCGCCGACTTCCGGGTTCAGCTTCGCGGTATCTGTCAGGAGTGCCGCGATAAATAGACGTTGGCGGCGATATGCGATCGCCCGCCATAGGGAAGGTGCGCGGGAGAACCGCGGCACACAACCAGCCACTTGACGCTGGAAAGTGAGGTGATGAAATGAAGCACTGCTTGACGATCGTTTTCCTCTGCGCGGGGATTCTTCTCGGCGCATTCGCGGCTCAGAGCGATCCCGCAGAGGACGCGAACCCCCGACTCGGTCTTCCGCCGGTCCCCATACCGGAGGACAATCCACAAACCCCCGCCAAGATCGCCCTTGGTGACAAGCTGTTTCACGACAAGAGGTTCAGCTCCACCGGCGAAGTGAGTTGCGCCACCTGTCATGCCTCCGAGAAGGCGTTCACCGACAGTCCGCTCAAGGTATCCGAAGGCATCAACAAGCTGACGGGCACCCGTAACGCCCCGACGGTCCTGAACGCAGCCTATTTCACGACCCAGTTCTGGGATGGGCGTTCTCCGAGCCTGGAAGACCAATCGCAGCACCCCTTCATCAACCCGGTGGAGATGGGACTGGAGGATCACGAATCCATCCTGGAGATCGTCCGCACCGACCCCGAATACTCGGCTGCGTTCGTTTCGGTCTTCGGCAAGAGTGGCGATGAGATCACCATGACCGAGGTCAAGCAGGCCATCGCCGCCTTCGAACGGGAGCAGGTCTTCGCCGACTCCCCCTTCGACCGCTGGTATTACGGTGGCGACGCGGACGCGCTGACGCCCGCCGAGCAGCGTGGATTCGAGCTGTTCGTCAACGAGGGCCGTTGCGTGTCCTGTCACCTGATCGAGCAGACACAGGCGCTGTTCACGGACAACCGTTTCCACAACATCGGCGTAGGCATCAACGACATCCAGGCAGAGGTGCCGGGCCTTGCGCGCGAGTTCATGCGAGCCGAGTACACCAAGAGCGAGGTCGATATCGAGGTGCTCACGGATGCGAGGACCTCCGAGCTGGGGCGTTTCGCGATCAAACATGACTTCGACAACCTGGGCTCCTTCAAGACCCCGACCTTGCGTAACATCGCCGTGACCGCCCCCTACATGCACGACGGCAGCCTGGAGACCCTCCGCGACGTTGTGGTTCATTACAACAACGGCGGCGTCACGGTTGAGGGCGATCCAGTGAACGACTTCCTGAGCGGCGGCATCCGCCCCCTGAATCTCAGCGACGAGCAGATCGACGACCTGGTGGCCTTCATGGAGGCACTCACCAGTCCGACCGTCGCCAAAATGGTCACAGATTCCGGCCAGCAGTAGAAAGGAGGAAACCATGTCTGAATCCACGAGATCGATCAACAGGCGGACGTTCCTCAAGACCGCCGGAGCCATCGTGGCAGCGGGCAGCCTGCCGGTGAGCATGGTCAAGCTCGCCTTTGCCGACGATCGCCAGGACTTCACGTTCGCCTACATCTCGGACGCTCACATCCAGCACATCTCCGGTGACAAGTTCGTGCGCAACTGGGACCGCGGCCTCATCCGCGCCGTTGCCGAGACGAACCTGCTCAACCCGGAGCCCGACTTCGTGCTGTTCGGCGGCGACCTCGCCCAGCTCGGCAGCAAACCCGAACTGGACCACGGCGCCGAGATCATGTCCAAGCTCAATTACAGGACCCGTTACGTGATGGGTGAACACGATTATTACCTCGACCTGGGCGAGTACTGGTCGGAACTGTTCGGGCCGCAATATTACAGCTTCGACCACAAGGGAGTGCACTTCATCGTCCTGAACAGCATTCTCACCTTCGACGAATGGACCCACGAGCGATGGTCAACCCCGGAACAGCGGATGCTGGAGATGGCCGGCCTCGACAATCCGAACGGCTCGCCGTTTTTGGTGGGCCTGGAACAGCGTGACTGGTTACGGAAGGACCTGGAGAAGGTCAGCAGGGACACGCCGATCGTGGTGGTCTCGCATTCCCCCATCCAGAAGATCTACAAGGGGTGGAATTTCTGGACCGATGACGCCGAGGATGTGCAAGCGCTCCTGCGCCCGTTCGACAAGGCGACCGTTCTGTACGGCCACGTGCACCAGATCCAGTACAACCAGATCGGCAACATCAGCTTCCATTCGGTGATGGCCACCGCCTGGCCGTGGCCTTACCCGCGGAGTTATGCCCAGGCCGAGAGTTTCATGCCGGTGCTGACCGTGCCGATGAACCGTGCCAACCCGTTCTTCGAGCGCGACGCCACCGGCTGGCAGCTCCTGGACCTGAACGGCGGCAATGCGACGATTCGCTACAACCTTTCCAACAACACGAATCGCACGGTCGCCTTCAATCCGCAGACGGGGCAACCCGAGGACACCATGTATCAGGACGAAACGAAACGCGTCGCGCCCCAAACCCACTTCTAGGAGGTGATTTCCATGTGGAAAAAAGCCCTGGCTTGCGGAGTCGTTTTATTGAGCCTGGTCGCAGGCATCAGCCAGATAACGGTTCGGGCCGATGAATTCACCGAGCAGGATCTCGAACGGTGGCAGGCCGAATACATGAGTGTCGTGGATCAAGGTCGCGCCCTCTGGGTGAGCGCCGATCTCGGCACCAACGGGGTCGCCTGCGCCCAGTGTCATCCCAACGCAGCGGACACCCATCCGGAAACCTATCCCAAGTTCCAGCAGCAACTCGGCCGGGTGATTGCGTTGCGGGACATGATCAACTGGTGCCTCATGAATCCCCTGGAGGGCGTACCGCTCGACCTGGACAGTCAGGAAATGGTCGCCATGGAGGCTTACGTTCATTACGAACGTCGCGGCGTCGAGCTGGCGCCGGGCAAACACTAGTGCTCTGTCTATCTGATTAATTCGGGTCAGCACGCCCGCCGGTGAATTATGGGAGGAGGAACGATGGCCAAGAAAAACGCAGGCTGCGTACAGGCAGCCAAGGGACCCATTGTCGCGACCGAAAGCGAGCAGGCAGCCGGAGCAGCAACGCCAATTGTGGAAGGGAGGAAAACGATGAGCGCTCGTGTCGGCCAACCGGCCCCCGACTTCGAAGCCGCGGCATTCGTCAAAGGTGGTTTCGAGAACATCAAGCTCTCCGATTACCAGGGACAGTGGGTGGTGCTCTGCTTCTACCCTGGTGATTTCACCTTCGTCTGACCCACCGAACTGGCGGCGGTCGCCGCCAATCATGCCGAGCTGGAGAGGCTCGGGGTCAAGGTCCTGTCAGCCAGCACCGACAGCCGTTTCACCCACAAGATCTGGCAGGAAGAGGAGCTGTCGAAGATGGTCGAGGGCGGGGTGCCGTTCCCGATGCTGTCGGATGCCGGCGGCCGCATCGGCACGGTCTACGGGGTCTATGAAGAGGCCGCCGGCGTCAACATGCGCGGCCGCTTCCTGATCGATCCCGACGGTATCATCCAGGCCATGGAAGTCCTGACTCCCCCCGTCGGGCGCAACTTCGCCGAATTGACGAGGCAGGTTCAAGCCTTCCAGCACGTCCGGAACACCGAAGGGGCCGAGGCGACTCCCGCCGGCTGGCGGCCGGGAGATCCAACGCTGAAGGTCGGACCGGACCTGGTCGGGAAAGTCTGGAAGGTCTGGAAGCCCAAGCAGGAAACCTGACCACCAGACGAGTCGACAACGCCTGCATAACCCGAGGCCGGACACCCGTCCGGCCTCGTTTTTCCCACCGGACAATCCCCGCCGGGTCCGCATACCCGTCCACTGAATCGGGCTTCCAGCCCGTGGCACACCCCTTGCATAAAATCAACGAAAGTATTGAAACCAAGTCACTTGCGGACGATCCGGTCGGACGACCGGGAAGGTTTCGAGCATGCGTGGACTGTTCCCTGGCTACAGACGGCCCGGTATCAGCAGCTTGACCCTGCTGACGGATGCGGCCGATGCGGCTGCCCTGCCGGATTTCCTCTCGGCCACCTTGCCATATGTCGAGGAAGTGGTGCTGCTCTGCGCCGATGTGGATGTGGAACTGCCACCGGCTAGCGATCGCCAGCGAATCCGTTGCCTCCAGTGTAGCGCCCATGCCTGGCGCCTGGAGTCCTTCTTCGAGCACCAGCTGCACGGTCTCGCCGAGCTGGCGCGCCACGAGTGGAGTGTCTGGCTGCCGGTCCACGGTCGTCTCCATGCTACCCAATGGGCAAAACTGCGCCATCGCCTGCCGACCCTGGGTCACGAGACGCTCAACTTCCGGCTGCCCGGCGAGGTTCGGGAACACGCCACCTATTACCTGCAGTCGGTCTGGCGCACGGCCTGGCGGCTGCATCCGCATCCAACCGGGAATCTTTTCGGACTGGAAAACGGGGAACAGTCCCGTCGTGGTATCAACGTGGTGGATTCGCTGGACACACTCCCCCAACCACCCAGTTACCCAGACCTGCTTCGGCAGCTCACCATGCCCCGCAGCGAGAGTGCGCCGGTTGTCGTCGGCGGGATGCGTGCGTCCGGGGGTACGCCGCTGATTCGCCTGCTGACGGCAGCCGGCCTGGCGCCTGGTGACGATCTGGTGACGCGAGAGCCCGGTCGCGAAGGCGAGTGGGAGGACAGGCAGGTTCGCGCGGTCAATGGCCGGCTCGTTCAGGCGGCGGTCGATGTGGACAGTGAATGGCCGTGGTCGTTGAGCGTTTCGCTGAACGGATCGACATTTTCCCCCGCCATCCGCGAACAACTCGCCAAGACGGTTGCCGGCGTCGATTCTGGACCACGTCGGGTTTTCAAGGACCCGCTCTTCGGCCTCACCCTCTCGGTCTGGCGCCGGCAGATACCCGGCCTGGCCTGCGTGGTGCCGGTCCGAAATCCGCTGGAAGTGGCGGCGGCGCTGTGTCGCGAGTACGAGATTCCGCGGATCGACGCGGTGCGTCTGTGGCGGAACCACAACGAGCTGTTGCTGCAGCAGCTCGCTCGACACGACGTACCCGCCGTATTCGTGGACTACGATCGGTTGCTGACAGAACCGGAGGCGGCAGCCGGCCGACTCACCACCGCGCTGGGGCTCGCCTGCCCACCCACCACTCGGTGGCTGGCCTCCGACCGGCGTCACGAGACCTGCTCCGGCGATCTGCAACGAGGATTACGTGAACTCTTCGGCGGCGAAGCGCTGGCCGGCGAGGTGCCGGCCATCGTCGAGCTGTTCGACGCCCTGCACGCAGTTGCCGGACAGCAGAAAATCTCGGCCCCAATCACCAGCAAACAATCGAGCAGTCTGGATATTGCGCCCCCCACGCCGCCGGTGACGGTGGTCCTGCACCACCACGACAGTTTTGGCAGCGTCCGGCCGAGCCTCGAGGCGCTCGCCGGTTCGACGCGAGTGGAGGCCATCGCCGAGGTGATCGTGCTCAGCGCCGGCGGCGAGAAGACCATTCGCGATACCGACCTGGACAGCCTGCCGTTCCCGGTCTCGACGCGGGACTGTTTCGCGGCCGAGTCCGGTCATCTCACTCGTGAGCTGGATCAGATACTCGGCGCCACCTGCACGCCGTATCTCCTGTTCAGCCGCACCGATGTGACACTGGAACCGAACGCGCTCGAGGCCCACCTGCAAGGGCATCGACGGGTAACACCGCAAATCGTCGTCGGCCAGGTGGATGGCACCACCCCCGGCACCCTCGACGACCGGGCGCTTTTCTGCCGCAACCGGATCTCCCGCGCCGACGAGTTGTTCGGCGAGACCTTCCCGGCCAACAGCTCAGTGAGCCGAGCCGTCCTCGCCAAGGTGGGACAGCTCGACCCGGTACTTTTCGCCGGCTTCGAATTCGTCGATCTCGCCCTGCGCGCACATGAATGCGGTGCCGAGATAACTTACCGGAAGACGGCCCGGGCGAGCCGGCGACAACCACCAGCGATAGCAACGGTTCTCACCCAGCAACGAGCCGCCGGACGAGGGCTCATCGACTTCCTCGAAAAATGGCCGAGCTACTTCCCACGCGAACGGTTATGTACCCGGGTACACTCCAGCCGCGGTCTTATGGGCCGGTACGACGAAATGGCCGACAAGGTGGTTCTGGCACAGGAGCTGGCCCGGGCCGGCGCCACGGTTCCACCCGAGACCCGGCGACAACTCGACGTCGCCACCTACCAGCTCGCCGGCGGCGCCTCGGTGCTCGGCCTCACCCGCAGCGACCCGCGAGTCATCCGGCTGCTGGGGCGGGCGAACTGGAATCCCCTACGAAACGAGTTCGGCGAGCGCTGGGGGGATCCGACCTACGCCGACTACGAGGACCGGCTGGCCGCCAACCAGGAACAGTGCCGGTCACTCGTCGGCCGCCATGCCGGCGCCACCGCCTTCATCTGCGGCACGAGCCCGCAGCTCTACCATCTGACCGGCGAGCAGAAGCGCCGCCTGGGCGATCACCTGGTCATCGGGGTCAACGACGCCCACTACATGCTGCGGCCGGACTATCTGCTGAGCGCCTACTACAACCGGGTCGCCTTCGCCCGCCAGCAGCTGGACGAGGCGGCCACGGTGATCCACATGCGCCCCATCTGGGCGCCGCCGCTGGGTGACGGCATCCTGTCGGTCAGGCGGCGGATGTTCGAGGGTGACTTGCCTGTGGAATTCGGCTCGCCGCCCACCATCCGGACCTGCAACAACGTCATTCTCGGCGCGACGCACCTGGCGCTCATTCTCGGCGCGCAGCGGCTGGTGTACCTCGGCATGGAACTGTCCACGCGGCTGCACTTCTACAGTCACGACCCGGAGCTGCGTCAGGCGCTCATCAACGACTTCGCCCGGCTGCCGGACTGCCGGTATTTCGGCGTGGATCACGACTACGAGCGACACAGTCGCATCACCCGCGAGGTGTACGGCAAGAGCGCCGAGGTCTTGCTCTCCTATCCGAATCCGTTCGCGCCGTACGACACGGCGGCGGGCTTTTGCAAGTACTTTGCAGAGCTGAACCGGCGCGGCGTATCGTACTTCGCCACCCTCGACAACAGCGTGTTGACCGAGGCCGGAGCGACCTTCCGCCCCCTCGACGAATTTATTACCGACGGTTCACGCGGCGGCGCCAGTTCGGGCCGACTCCCGGTTTCCGCGGAGGCGACGCCATGATCGCCGTCATTGACTACGGCCTGGGCAACCTGCGTTCCGTCTGCAACGCCGTGGCGGCAGTGGACGGCGAGGCGGCGGTCTGTACCGACCCGGCGGCGTTGCTGGACGCCAGCGCGGTCATCCTGCCAGGCGTCGGCGCCTTCGGCAGCGCCATGGCGAATCTGCGCGAGGGCGGCTGGATCGAACCTCTTCAACGATCCGTGCGGGAGCAAGGCAAGCCATTCCTCGGTATCTGCCTCGGCATGCAGGTCATCACCCGGGGCAGCAGCGAACACGGCGAACACGACGGCCTCGGCTGGATCGACGCCACAGTGACCAGGCTGCCGAAGACCAGCCCCGAGCTGCGTATCCCCCACATCGCCTGGAACGACGTGACCTTCACCCGGTCGGACTCGGGCCTGAGCACCGGCCTGGAACCCGAGGAGACCTTCTACTTCGTCCACAGCTACGCGGTGACGGCGACGGGGCAGCCGTTCGTCAAGGGCACGACCCACCACGGAACCGAGTTCGTTGCCTGTCTCGAGGACGAGAACATCTGGGCCACCCAGTTCCATCCCGAGAAGAGTCAGCAAGCGGGTCTGCGGATCCTGCGCAACTTCGTCGAAAGGAGCAGGTGACATGGCGGCCAAGGTCCGGCTGATCCCGGTGTTGCTGCTCCAGAACGGGCTGCTGGTGCGGAGCGAGACGTTCTCGATCCACCAGATCATCGGCAATCCCGTCAACGAGGTGCAGCGGTTCAACGAGTGGAATGTGGACGAGCTGCTCTACCTCGACATCACCCGTGACGGCGGGTACAACAAACGCCGCGACGACCATCGCTACGGGCAGATGGTCGGAGAGACCGACGATCCACTGGACATTCTGGAAGCGGTGTCCAGGACCTGCTTCATGCCGCTCACCTGGGGCGGCCGCATCCGCACTGTCGACGACATGCGCGCACGGTTCACCCGCGGCGCCGACAAGATCACCGTCAACAGCCAAGCAGTGCGTGACCCCTCGCTCATCAGCCGGGGCGCCGGACGGTTCGGCAGCCAGGCCATGGTGGTGAGCATCGATGTCAAACGTTTCGACGACGGGCGGCGCGAGGTGTGGATCGACGGCGGCCAGACGCCTACCGGACTGGAACCGCACGCCTGGGCGGCCACAGCCCAGAGCCACGGCGCCGGCGAGATCCTGTTGCAGAACATCACCGACGACGGCCGTGGACAGGGTTACGACCTGGACTGTATCCGTCGAGTGAGCGAGAGCGTGGACATCCCGGTCATCGCCTGCAGCGGCGTCGGCCGGTTCGAACAGTACCCCGAGGGGGTGTTCGCCGGCGCCGCGGCGGTGGCGGCGGCCAACATCTGGCACTTCAAGGAGTTGACCGACCGGCAGGGCAAGCGGGCCCTGGCCGAGGCGGGCGTCGAGGTCCGGCTGAAGGCCTCGCGGCGGAAACAGCGGCGGCGAAAGCGTATGGCGGCGCCGGCGTCCTGAGCATCCGATCAAGGAGAACCGAATGCAGTACTGCACCCGCTGTGTCTACCCCGCGGCCTCGGCCATGCCGCTGGCCTTCGACGAGAACGGCGTCTGCTCCGGTTGCCGGGTGGACGACCAGAAGGAGAACATCGACTGGCAGGCCCGGCGCGACATGATGCGGGAGCTGGTGGCGAAGTACCGCAACCCGGATCACTACGACATCATCATCCCGGTGAGCGGCGGCAAGGACAGTTACTTCCAGGCCCACGTGGCAACCGAACTGCTCGGCTTGCGCCCCCTGCTCGTGACCTACCACGCCAACAACTTCACCCCCGAGGGGGAGTACAACCTGCAGCGCATGCGGGAGCTGTTCCGCTGCGACCACCACATCGTACGGCCCGGCGCGGACATGCTCATCAAGATGAACCGCCTCGGTTTCCGGCTGCAGGGCGACATGAACTGGCATAGCCACTGCGGCATCTTCACGGTCCCCATTCAGGCTGCCGTGCGATGGGAAGTGCCGCTGGTGCTGTGGGGCGAGCACGGCTTCATGGACCTGGCCGGCATGTACGCCTACGACGACTTCGTGGAGTTCACCGCCAAGTTCCGCCTCGAGCACGCCATGCGCGGTTACGACTGGCCCGACTTCACCGACGAGGGGCTGGAGAATCTCGCCCGGCCCGAACTGAAGGAGGGCCTGGAGTCCCGCGATCTGAACTGCTTCAAGTACCCCGACGACGACGACCTGGACGACGTGGGCGTACGCGGCATCTACACGAGCAACTTCTTCCCCTGGGATTCCAACGGACACCTGCCGCTGGTGATGGAGAAGTACGGCTGGCGGCCGTCTGCCACGCCATTCGAACGGACGTATCGCAACTTCTCCAGCCTGGACGACATGCACGACGTCGGTGTGCACGACTACCTGAAGTTCATCAAGCTCGGTTACGGCCGGGCGTCGGATCACGCCTGCCACGACATCCGCGCCGGGCGCATGACCCGCGAACAGGGCATCGCCATGGTGCGCCGGTACGATCACGTGAAGCCGGTGCGCGATCTGGCCAGGTGGCTCGAGTATGTCGGCATGTCCGAGGCGGAGTTCGACCACACCTGCGACACGTTCCGCGACCCGCGGGTCTGGCGCATCGAAGGCGGCGAGTGGGTCAAGCGGTGTGTCTGGGGCGGCGAGGAGGTCTTCGGGCCGGTCCATCTGGCCGGGCCCGAGATCCAATCGTTCAAGACCCGGCGTGCTGAGATCGAAGCCGGCGTTGCGGCCCGAAGGACCGATCTGGCGCCGGCCGGATCACGGAAGGGAACAGCGTGAGTCAGACCCAGACCAGGACCATTCCCACGATCGGCGAAACGTTCCGCGAGACGGACATCCGGCCCGATGCGCTCATGGCGCGGGCGCGGGAACTGCTCGAGCAGGACACCCGCCGACTCATTGCCGACAAGGCCGAGTTCGTCACCGTGGACTGCCCGGCCTGCGGCGGCGAGAGCCGCATCCATCACTGGTCCAAACGCGGTCTCGACTTCGTGCGCTGTCTGGACTGCCGCACGGCCTACGGCTCGCCCCGCCCCACGCCGGAGCGGCTGGCGCGGTACTACACCGAGGCCACCTACTACGACTACTGGAACCGGTACATCTACCCCCAGTCCGAGGCGGCCCGGCGCGCCGGCATCTTCCGGCCGCGGGTGCGGCGGCTGGTGGAGCTGGTGCGACGGCACGGCGTTTCGCCGGGCACCCTGGTGGAGGTGGGCGCCGGCTCGGGCTTGTTCTGTCAGGAGCTGAACGACTTCGGCCTGTTCGAGCGGGTTCTGGCCGTGGAGCCGACGACCTCCTCGGCGGCGGCGTGTCGGGCGCGCGGGGTGGAGGTTCTGGAAACACCCATCGAAAAAGCCGATCTGAGTCACCTGCGGGTGGATGTCCTGGCCGCCTTCGAAGTGCTGGAACATCTGTTCGATCCGCTGGCCTTCGTGACGGCGTGCCGCGACCAGCTCGCCAGCGGCGGTCTGCTGGTCCTCACCTGTCCCAACGGATTGGGCTTCGACGTGGCCACCCTCGGCGAGGTGGCCGACACGGTGACACCCGAACATCTGAACTACTTCAACCCGCAGTCGCTGGCGCTGCTGATGCAACGTGGCGGTCTGGAGCTGCTCGAGGTGTTCACGCCGGGCAAGCTCGACGCCGAGATCGTGCGCAAGAAGGTGCTCGCGGGCCAGTTCGACCTGGCAGGGCAACCGTTCCTGCAGCGAGTGCTTTTCGACGAGTGGGAACGGCTCGGCGAGCCG
>JBDRBC010000360.1:0-2592 GCA_043823125.1 bacterium
GATGACCACCAGCAAAACCAGCGGATCACTGGTCAGCGCGGAGTTGAGCGCGAGGGTCAAGAACGACATGGCGATGACCATGCCGAAACCGAGAGTCGCCTTGGCCAGCAGCAGCTCCGACACGGTCAGCGGGGTCACCAGCAGGGCGGTCAAGGTTCGGCGCTCCCGCTCCTGGATGAGCATGAAGGCGGGATTGAAGATCCCGACCCCGAGGAACCCGAGGATCTCCCCTGGCTGCACCTCGAAGCTGATGCCCTGACCGCCTCGAGCTTGCCGTAACGGTAGCTGATATCCTCCACCTGGTTGGCGGGTTCGTTCATATCGTTCTTTTCACCCTGTCAACTTGCGGACCGTGAAACTCGAGGCTACACCGTTGCGGTTAAAAGTGAAACCCGTTGTGACTACCCCGCAAGAATTCACAGCGCCACGAAATAGAATCCCACGGAGCCGCTGTACCGGGAGCTACCTGACATATCAGCAACAATATCCAGACAACCGGCATTGGGATCCCTGGTCCGGTAGCCATGGCTTGCCAGCAGACAATCCGCACCAAACGGCGCGTGGACCGGCCAAAACCGGTCCACGCCGAAAGATGAGTCGGGTTGGTTCATCGGTACAGGTTTTTAACCGCTCCCCAGGTTTGCGGATCGTTGGGCACGGAACACTCGTCGATGGGAACGTCGTCGACGTACTGATCGGCGATACCGGCTGCCCGGAGTGCCGTCTGCCGCACACTGTCCGCGTCCGTGAGCGGTTCGGCCCCGGCCGCGATCCGGCCCCGAACCAGCCAGGCGACGGGCCCCAGGGAGATCAGTTCGAACTGTGAAAGAGAACCATCTTGCCAGCGGTCGTGATCCGGTGTCCCGGAGACCGTGACCAGAGCCGGAGCCGTGATTGCCCCGGTAACGGCATCGAAGTTCACCTCGAAGCGCTCGGTTGGCGAGATGAAGCACTGGTGATCGGCGGCGATCCGGAACATCACCGTCCCCGGATCCAGATTCACCAGTTCAACGGCGAAGACGAAAGTGGTCCCATCGACACAGTAGTCAATATCGGCGATCTCGGGATCGAATCCCGCACAGGTCCCGATGGGTGTCTCCCCCAGGTGGAGATCCGGATTACCGGAGATGCGCAGGAGCGTATCCCGGACCTCGTCACCGTCGGCAAACGGTTCCGTTCCGTGCTCGATGGTGCCCACCAGACGCCAGGCGCTGCCGCCGAGGTCGATCAGGTCGAACGCGGCAACATTCCCATCCAACCAGCGGTCAGTCGGGGAAGTGCCGAAGGTCTCGACCATTGGATCGGCCAAGATGGCGCCCGAGTCACCGTCGAAGTTCACCTCGAAGCGCTCGTAATCGCCTCCGAACACCACTCCTTGGGCGCCGATACGAAACATGATCTCGCCGCTCGGAATGTCTGCCAGTTCCACGGCGAATTCGAACGCACCGGTATGGACACAGTAACTGGCGGACGTGATGTCAGCACCCGAACTGCTGACGGGAATGGCCAGCGCGGTGAACAGCAGCGTCAAGCAGACCGTATGAAGATAATTTCGGCTGTGTGTAAACATGCCCTTCCTCCCATGATTTTGTGACGACATTGCAGCACTCCTCGGCTCTCTATCCGGATACCATCAGGCCGAACCGGTGAGCGGCCCACGACGGACCGCTCAACCCGGCTCGGTCGGTATTATTTTCGCATGCGGACCAGATCCCCCGTCTGGAATCCGCTGCCCTCCTTGCCCACCACGTGTTCGTCGAAACTCTTCTGGTTGCCGAAGGAGAAATTGCTGGTGGTGACGCCGAGGGAGCGACTGGTCTCGCTCTTGTCCACCGATTCGGCCCACACACCTCACCGGTGCCGATATCGATGAGACGGATATCCACCGCCACCCGACCGGTGTAGGATCCGACCGACGCCTTCTTGAGCGCACCGGAGACGAGACCACCACCGGTTTTGCTTTCCTTGTAGCCGAACTCGGTGATGGACGCCTTCACCAGGATGTCACCGATCTCCAGCTTCTGCTCCGCGCTCGCACCCGGATTGGCCAGGTCCGACATGCTCAGATTCTTCTCGGCCAGCAACTCGTCGAGGGCGGCCCGTTCGAAAACCCGGAACTTGCCGCTTTTCATCAAGGTGGGAGATTCTAGCAAAAAGGCGCAGCAAGGACCAGCCTGGCGTCCACCCTGCATCCGACCCACGGTCGCCCTGTTCCACCCCGGCTCGTGCCGGATCTCTCGCAGTACATCCAGTACACTGCCGATTGACCACTCTCATCCGCCTGGAGCCCAGTCGGCCGGCAGCTCGAATGAAAAACGGACGCCCGCTGGCAAGACCACGAACTGCCCCTGCCAGTAACCCACGAAAATGGGCGGTGACGGCTCGTCAGGATCCCAGCCGTGGTCCAGCGCGAACTCGATGGCCTGGCTGACGGCTTTGGGCCGAATTTCGAAATCCCAGGCGTGGGGATCGACATACAGGACGCTTGCCGCATCGTTGCGGGTGAACACGAGGATGTGCTTCTCCGGAGACTGCCAGAGATAGTCCCCGCGCAGGATCCAGGTGAACTCGCGTTGGCGGACGTGGACGGTG
>JBDRBC010000361.1:0-25503 GCA_043823125.1 bacterium
TATCTCGCCGCCCTGGACAGCAGTGAGAACCATCAGCTGTTGACCCGGCTTATCGTCTGGCCAGCCCTCGGTTCGGAAACGGAACGGAATACCTGGCGAACCGGGGTGGAGAACGGTCTGGCGCGGATCCTCCAGCTCGAGGTGGTGGGCCCGGATACGCTGCCACCACTTGCCGGAAACCATCTGTTCTTTCATGATTACTGTCAGGCATATGCCGTTACATGTTACGAACATGCCAGATACCTTCAGTCGGTTTCCGCAATCACCGGCATGTTGGACCAGGCCGCCGAACTCGATCTGTCGGATGAGGAGATCTTCGTCTGGTCACTGCGATTGCGGCAGCTGCAGGAGCAGCAAGCGGCCACCAAACCCAGAACCGACGAACCCATCTGGCCGGAGATGTTCGAACTAGGATCGTTTGATTCTCGCTCGGCCTGGGCCATCTGGGTGGCCCAGCGGCGTCAGCGGCAACTCCCCGCCATCCCGACTGAAACCGGGAGCGATGAGCTGGCATGCTGGCTGGGGGGACTCGGCGAAGCGTGGGTTCTGGACCAGGAGATAGAGGACGCCGGATTTTCGCGTGAAGCCCGGGCGGGCCTCGGCGCCGCCACCCTGGCCAAGGGGCCACAACTCACGGCATTTTTCAAGTCGTACAGCACACCGCCGGCGAGTTACACGTTTCAGCGCTTCTGGGTTCACGGCCAACGCCGCGCCGCCGGGTACAGCCCAGACACGACGGAGGCGATGGCAAGATTGACGGGGCTGCGACCGAGTATCGCCGCCGATCTCTGGCGCCGGGCCTCGGAGGCGTACTGTCTCCGAGGTGACTGGTCGCGTGGCCTCGACGCCCTCGACCGGGCTGCGGCGTTGTTGCCGCAGATCGAGGGGAGCCAGCTGGCGAAACAGATCGGCGCCTGGATGATCCAGGCCGCGGTGCAGGCCAAGGCTCTGGAAAAACCGGCGGAGCTGGCGCGGATTCTCGCCCTGGCGGACACGGTATTGAGGGACGATTTATTGGAGCGGTTCGACCTGGAAGCAGGCGCTCTCGGTTTCCGGCCAGCCAGGCCAGTTATTGGTGGTGAGGACCGGGTCGACCTGGCCCGGGCCAAGGTGCTGGCCGGCAAAGCGGCCGACCTGCGTTTGTTGGCCACCCCGGATCTGCAGGCGAAAAGCCGCCGCCTGCGCCAGCAGTTACTGACCCTGTGGGTGAACTGGGGAGTCGGGTTGCTGACCGCCGAAACGTCACCGGATAGCTTGCCGACACTGGCCCGCCATTACGTGAAGGGACTCCAGGCCATCCAGCAAGCCACGGACCCCCGAACTCGACTCGATGTCGCGGGACAAACCGTCGGTGGATATTTGGGCCGGCAGTCGTTCGGGCCGGCGCTGGAGAGGTGGCTCGTCGGTCGCGACATCGCCCGCCTGTCCCGCCTGGGTCGCGAGTCGCGGCCTTCTCCCATCGGTGAACTGGCCCGAGCCCAGGACAACAACAGCCGTG
Source organism: bacterium (assembly GCA_043823125.1). Taxonomy (GTDB): domain Bacteria; phylum Krumholzibacteriota; class Krumholzibacteriia; order LZORAL124-64-63; family LZORAL124-64-63; genus JBDRBC01. The sequence goes on from JBDRBC010000361.1 coordinate 1,499, forward strand.
ACGGCCACCTGGCGCTGCATGTCCTGCTCGGCGTGGCGCTACTCGCCGGTGACGACAGCGGCCTGGTCACTACCGCCATCCGGTTGCCGCTCGGAGGGTTGAGTCGGCATGAACGACGACGCTTTCTGTATCCCGTACCCCAAGCTGAAGCACTGTTGGCCCAACTGGCGACGGTGGAGCTGGAGCCGGCCCTGGTCCTGGCCATCGCCAGGAACGAATCGTTGTTCGAACCGGCGGTCCGGTCGCGGGCGGGCGCGCTGGGGTGGCTGCAGATCATGCCGTTCAATCTGGAGGATCGGGGACTGGCGGCCGATGGCCCGTGCTGGAGAGATCCAATCCTCTCGTTCGGCGTGGGGAGCAGCATGTTGCTGCACAACGCGAAACAGTACCGGAACGATCCCTACCGGACCCTGGCGGCCTATAACGGGGGGCCCGAAGCAGTGGCCCGCTGGATCCGGCAGCTCGGTGGTTCCACGGATCGCGCTCTCTTCAGGGCCTGGATCGGATACACGGAAACCCGAGCTTATGTAGAAAAGGTGTTGATCGACCGGGAAATATACGATTGGATACTCTCGGAGTGTGACGGAGAAAAGCGACCGAAACCCGGCCCGGGCGAGAACAAGTAATCTTGCCAGGTCAGAAGCATGAGTAAAAACGTCTGCTCGGATCCAGAAGCCAAATCAGCCCAGGAACCGCCGGAAGACGGGGGGAGGGGCCGCCGACGGGTGTCCGCACAGCTGGCCCAGTTCGCGCCCGATCCCGAGACGATCCGTTCCTGGCGTGAAGGTGTGGAGTGGGACCGGAAAGGCATCCACCTCAGTTCCACGATCCTGGCGTTATGGACCTACTACTTGCAGGAGCCCCTCGCCACCGGCGGCCTGCTGGTGGCCACCCTGTTCGTATTGACCGTTGACCTGTCCCGTCTCCGCTCGCGACGGTGGGGCGTCTGGATGTACCGGAGATTTCCATTCGTTTTTCGGGTGGACGAAAGGCATGTGCTTTCAGGTGCCTCGGTGATGATGATCGGTTCCACCTTGACCTCGGCCCTGTTCCCCGCCGGGCCCGCCACGGCCGGCATTCTCTGCCTCGCCTGGGGTGACTCGGCGGCGGCACTGATCGGGCAAGGGTATAGCCGCTGGCGACTCCGCAAGCAGCTCCAGAAAACCGGCGGTAAACGGCGGGACCTGGCGGTTCGTCGTCGCCGGAACAAGACCCTGGCCGGCACGCTCGGATGCCTGATCGTCTCCATGGTGATGATCTTGATCGTCATGGGACCGTTACCCGTGGTGCTCGTCCTGGGAAGTCTGACGGCCGCGTTGATGGAGCGCTGGACACCGGGCCGCTGGGACAATCTCACCATGCCGTTGGCCTCGGCCGGCGTCATTCACTACAGCCTGACCTGGTTGCGGTGATCGAGCAACGATTGACACCGTTTTCTGCCGGTCCTACCTTAGGTGCAGCCTCATCCCTCGTATCCGGATGAGTTCTTTTTTTGCCACCTCGGGAGATTGATAATGGCCAACGGCCTGCAGGGATTGCTGGAGCGGATCTTCGGCAAGAAATCCCACCGTGACTATCACCAGCTGAAACCGCTTCTGGAACAGGTCAAGGCAGTCCGCGCGGATTACCACGACCTCACCGATGAACAGCTCGCCGCCAAGCGGGAAGAGTTCCAGTCCCGGCTGGGTGGGGGGGAGACCCTCGACGATCTGTTGCCCGAGGCGTTCGGTGTGGTGTGGGAAGCGTGCCGACGGCTCACCGAACGTCAGGCCTCCTGGCCGGTCTGGGGACACGAACAGGTGTGGGACATGGTGCCGTACGATGTGCAGATCATCGGCGGGATTGTCCTGCATCAGGGTAAGATCGCGGAGATGGCCACGGGCGAGGGCAAGACCCTGGTGGCCATCATGCCGCTGTACCTGAACTCGCTGGCCGGTCGGGGGGCGCACCTGGTCACCGTCAACGCCGACCTGGCGCGGCGTGATGCCGAGTGGATGGGGGGCGTCCTGCGTTTCCGCGGCTGCTCCGTGTCCTTCATCATCGGCGACATGAATCCGGCCGAACGCCGCGAGGCCTACCGGGCCGACATCACCTACGGCACCAATAACGAGTTCGGTTTCGACTACCTGCGAGACAACATGTCGGTGCACAAGGATCAGCTCGTGCACCGGGAATTCTTCTACGCCATCGTCGACGAGGTGGACTCGGTGCTCATCGACGAGGCGCGGACTCCTCTCATCATCAGCGGCGCGGTGGCCAAGTCGACCCACCAATTCGAGACGCTGAATCCGAATGTGGACCGGCTGGTGCGTCAGCAGCGGAAGCTGGTGAACGACTGGGTGGCCGACGTGGAGCGTTCCGTGCGCAAGGCAGGCGACGACGATGCGGTGACCATCGACGACGAGACCGCCTTGAAGTTGTTACGCATCAGTCGCGGCGCGCCGAAGAACAGTCGCTTCCGCAAGCTGGCCCAGATCCCCGGCATCCTGGAGACCATCCAGCGCACCCAGGCCGCCTTCATGCGCGACAAGGCCATGTGGGAAGCCGACGAGGATCTCTTCTACGTGGTTGAAGAGAAGCACAACTCCGTGGACATGACCGAGAAGGGTCGCGAATTCTTCGCCCGGGAAGACCCCGATTTCTTCGTCATGCCCGACCTGTCCGGCGAGACCGGACGTATCCAGGACGACGACGGTCTATCGCCGCAGGAGAAGGCCAAAGCGCTGGATGCCGTCCAGCGCGAATACGCCCTCAAGAACGAACAGATCAGCAACGTCGATCAGCTGCTGCGGGCCTACTCGCTCTACGCCAAGGACGACGAGTATGTCATCCAGGACGGCAAGATCCTCATCGTTGACGAGTTCACCGGCCGGCTCATGCCGGGCCGACGGTTCAGCGAGGGCCTCCACCAGGCGCTGGAGGCCAAGGAGGGGGTCAAGGTCGAGAAGGAGACCCAGACCCTGGCCACCGTCACCATCCAGAACTTCTTCCGCATGTACGACAAGCTGTCTGGCATGACCGGAACCGCCGAGACGGAGGAAGCGGAGTTCCACTCCATCTACGGCCTCGAGGTGGTAGTCATCCCCACCAACGAGCCGATCCGACGCATCGATTACGACGATGTGATCTACCGGACCAAGAAAGAGAAGTACCGGGCCATCGTGGAAGAGGTGGCGCGGCTGCACGAGGCGCAGCTGCCGGTGCTGGTGGGTACCACCACGGTGGAGGTGAGCGAGCTGCTCAGCCGGCTGCTCAAAAGGCGCGGCATCAACCACAACGTGCTCAATGCCAAGCACCACAAGAGCGAGGCGGAGATCGTGGCGGAGGCAGGACGCCGCGGCGCGGTGACCATCGCCACCAACATGGCCGGTCGTGGTACCGACATCAAGCTGGCGCCGGAGGTCATCAAGTGCGCAGAACAGTGCTATCTGAACGCCGACGAGGACTCCGCGGAAGGTAAACGAACCATTGCCGAGTTTGGCTGCGAGGATGACGTCCCGTGCGGTCTGCACATCATCGGCACCGAACGGCACGAGAGCCGGCGTATCGATCGGCAGCTGCGGGGGCGGGCGGGCCGGCAGGGCGATCCCGGTGCGGCGGTATTCTTCCTCTCCCTCGAGGACGACCTCATGCGGTTGTTCAGTCCCGACCGCATCATCAAGGTCATGGACCGCCTCGGCGTGGAGGAGGGTGAGGTCATCACCCACGGCATGGTCACCAAGGCCATCGAGAAAGCCCAGGTGCGGGTGGAGAGTCACAACTTCGACATCCGCAAGCATTTGATCAAATACGACGACGTGGTGAACAAGCAGCGCGAGGTCGTCTACGCCTTACGGCGGGAGAGCCTAGCAGAGGATGACGTCTCGGCCGTGATGCGAGACTACCTCCTGAGCGTGGTGGAAACCATCGTCGCCAAACACATCGACGCGAACGAAGCCCCCGACAACTGGGATTACGACGGGCTCGAGCAGGCGTATCTGGGGGTGACGCTGGCGCCCTTGCCGGTGGCGCGGGAAGAACGGCTGGAGATCGGCCACACCGCCCTGCTGGAGAAGCTGGAGGAAGATATCGTCGCGCGGTACGAAGCGAAAGAAGCGCGGATCACCCCCGCAGTGGCGCGCCAGCTGGAGCGGATGATTTTGCTCCAGGTCATCGACGAGTTGTGGCGGGATCATCTGAATGAGCTGATCCTGTTGCGCAGCGGCATCGGCTTCCGATCGTACGCCCAGCGCGATCCACTGGTGGAGTACAAGGCCGAGTCATACACCATGTTCGAGACGCTCATGGGGGAGATCGAGGGTCGCTCCGTGCAGCTCTTCTTCCGCGCCGAACTCGTGCGCCAGCCGCAACCACGGCAGGCAGTGGAGCAGGTGCAGACCGAACACAAGGCAGTGGACCTGTACAGTCAGCAACCGGCTGCGGCCCCCGGTCAGCCGCCGCAGGCTCCGGCGGGGCCCGACCAACCGGGCCAGAAGCGACCGGTGCAACGGGAGCTGCCGAAGGTCGGCCGGAACGATCCCTGTCCCTGCGGCAGTGGCCAGAAATACAAGAAATGTTGCGGGAGTTCTGGTAGCTGAGCGGGCTTCGACTTGCCACGACCCGTGAGCTGTGCTAGCTTTGCCGACTTTGAACGGAGGCGGGAGTTCCAGACATGGAAAGTGCTCGACAACGACTGAAAGATCTCCTCATCATCCTGCTCGAGAGCATTGCCACGGGGAGCCAGGATCTGTTTCTGGACCGGAAACATTTCCAGGACCTGGTGGCCGCAGCGGGGTATGACGAGGCCGACATCAGCACCATGCTCGACTGGCTGGAAACCCAGTGGCAACCGGTAGCCAACGGCGACTGGGGCACTGCGCTGGACCTGGCCGGGAGCGACGGCATGGGTGTCCGTCTTTTTGGCGCCGACGAACACGATTACTTGACCCCCGCCGCCTTCGGGTACTTACTGGGACTTTGCCAGGGGGGGCAGATCTCCCGGGCGCAGATGGAAATGCTCATCCATTACGCGTCGCTGGTCGCCACCACGCCGCTGGAGCGGCAAGAGATCGACCAGCTTTTCGACCGGGTTTTCTTCCACCAGCCGGGGCGCGATATCCTGTTTCCCTCCGCCGGACTCGGGAACGTACATTAGATAATTCAGTCAGCCTGGGGCGGAGTGCGACGAACCGGATCGTCTGGTGATCGTGGCTCGGGTCTGCAGGCAAGAGTCATTGACCGGGATGAGTTCAGGGAGCTTGTTTTGAAGCTGATCATCGTCGAGTCACCCGCCAAAGCACGCACCATCAGTAAATTTCTCGGCCCCGAATACCAGGTGGCCGCCAGCTACGGGCATATTCGTGATCTGCCGAGTTCGGCCAAGGAAGTGCCGGAGCGGTACCGCAAGGAATCGTGGGCCCGGTTGGGGGTGGACGTCGATAACGACTTCGATCCCATCTACGTGGTCTCGTCCGATAACAAGAAACACGTTACCGAGCTCAAAAGACTGCTGAAGAACGCCGACGAACTGCTGCTCGCCACGGATGAGGACCGCGAGGGTGAGGCCATCAGCTGGCATCTGCTCGAGGTGCTCGACCCGCAGGTTCCGGTGCGACGCATCGCCTTCCACGAGATCACCCGGTCGGCGGTGGAGCAAGCGTTGGCCCAGCCCCGCGAAGTGGATCGTCGATTGGTGAAAGCCCAGGAGAGCCGGCGTATTCTGGACCGACTGTACGGGTACTCTCTCTCGCCGGTGCTCTGGAAGAAGGTGCGCACCAAATTGAGCGCCGGACGGGTCCAGAGCGTGGCCGTGCGCCTCATCGTGGAGCGCGAGGAAGAACGGCAGGCATTCCACCGGGCGGCATACTGGGAAATCGAAGCCACGTTGACCAGCGGTGACATCACCTTCCCCGCCAAGCTGATCGAGGTGGGGGGCACGAAGCTGGCCGGCGGCAAGGATTTCGATCCGGATAGTGGCGACCTGCGCGCGGACAAGGATCGGCTGCTGCTGGACCAGGCCGCAGCCGAGGCCCACGCCGCCGCTGCCCTGGCCAACCAGCCGTGGCGGGTGACCTGCGTCGAGCACAAGGCCGCCCAACAGAACCCGCGGCCGCCGTTCATCACTTCCACCTTGCAGCAGGCGGCCAGCGCCAAGCTCGGTCTGTCACCCAAGCGTACCATGATGATCGCGCAGCGGCTGTACGAGGGTGTCGATCTCGGTGGCGGCTCGCGCGCCGGTCTGATCACCTACATGCGTACCGATTCCGTCACGCTGAGCGAGAAGGCCTTGGCCGAGACCGCGGAATTCATCGCCGATAATTACGGCGCGGACTACACCAGCGGCCCGCGACGGTACAAGACCAAGGCCAAAACGGCCCAGGAAGCGCACGAGGCCATCCGCCCGTCCAACGTCACTCGCACGCCCGAAGCCATGGCGCGGTTCCTGAACAAGGACGAACTGGCGCTGTACTCGTTGATCTGGCAACGCACGGTCGCCTCGCAGATGACACCGGCGCAACTGGACAAGACCTCCGTGGATATGGTGGCGGATTTGGCCGGACAGTCGGGACGATTCCGGGCCAACGGCTCGGTGGTCCGGTTCCCCGGTTTTCTGCGGGTGTACGGAGATGTCCAGAAGGACACCATTCTGCCCGAGCTGCACGAGGACCAACCGGTTGGCGGCGGACCTGACGCCGCGGTCACGATCCAGGCGGTGGACCCCGCCGGACACGAGACGAGCCCGCCGGCGCGTTACACGGAGGCCACCCTGATCCGGAAACTGGAGGAGGAGGGGATCGGTCGGCCGTCCACCTACGCCCCGGTCATCTCCACCATCCAGGCGCGTGACTACGTGATCAAGAAGTCCGGCGCCCTGTTGCCGTCGTACGTTGGCATGGCCGTGACCCATCTCCTGCGGCAGCATTTTCGCCAGTACATCGACCTGACTTTTACGGCGGCGATGGAGACCAGCCTCGATCGTATCGCCGGCGGCGAGATCGACGCCGTGGAGTTCCTGCGCAATTTCTACCAGGGGCAACCCGAAGGTAACAACGGCTTGCTGGCGCGAATCGCCCAAGAGGTCCCGAACATCGACTACCCGACCATCCCGGTTGGTGACGATCCGGAGAGTGGCCAGGCCATAACCCTGCACATCGGCCGCACTTACGTGTACGCCCGGATCGGCGAGGGGGAGAACAGCCGTCGTGCCACCCTGCCGCTGGATCTGCTCATCGACGAACTCACCGTGGCGAAGGCGCTGGAGATCATCCAGGCCCGGGATCGGGCCCAGGAGCCCATCGGCAGGGATCCGGTCAGTGGTGAAAACATCTACGTGCTGGTGGGGCCGTACGGACCGTACCTCCAGCTCGGCGAAGCGGAAGGTGAGCAGAAACCGAAACGGATCGGCCTGGTCAAGGGGACCCAACCGACAGAAGTCGATCTCGAGAAGGCGCTCCGGTTGCTCGCCTTGCCGCGTATCATCGGCATCGATCCCGAGACCGACAAGGAAATCACGGCCGGCATCGGGCGGTTCGGGCCGTACGTGCAACGGGCGCGGGTGTTTGCCAGCGTGGAGAACGAAGACATCCTCTTCACCATCACCCTGGACGAGGCGCTGGAACGAATCCGGAACAAGAACAAGAAGATCGTGCTCAAGGAACTGGGGCCACATCCTGAAAGCGGTATCGAGCTGAAGGTCCTGAAGGGGCGCTACGGCCCTTACGTCACCGACGGCAAGGTCAACGCCACCCTGTCCCGGCACGGCGATCCCACGGACCTCACTCTGGACGAGGCCGTGCAGTTGCTCGCCACCGCCGCCGAGCGGAAGAAGACCAGCAAGAAGAAGACGGTGAAGAAAAAAGTCGCCAAGAAGACCGGTAAAAATACTGCAAAAAAGACTACCAAGAAAACCGCCAAGCAAGCCACCAAGAAACCGGTCAAGAAGGAATCGTGAATCCGCAGCGACCTGCCATCCAGGTGGTCGGTGGCGGGCTCGCCGGCTGCGAGGCGGCCTTGCAACTGGCGCGGTTCGGGCTCTCGGTGGTCCTGCACGAGATGCGGCCCGCCACGGCAAGTCCGGCTCACCGCTCCGGTGATCTGGCGGAACTGGTCTGCAGCAACAGTCTCAAGAGCGAGGATCCCGCCACTGCTTCCGGTTTACTCAAGCAGGAACTCGATCTACTCGGTTGTCGCTTGCTCGCGCTGGCCAGGCAGCACGCCGTGCCGGCCGGCACCGCCCTGGCGGTGGACCGGGAACGGTTCGCGGAGCACGTTACCGAACTTGTCGCGAGCGATCCTCGTATCACGGTGGAACGTGGTGAATTGACCAAATTGTCGGCGGAACGTGATCAGTCGGCAGGTTACTGGCTGCTGGCCACCGGGCCGTTGACCTCACCGCCACTGCAGCAAACCATCGGCAGGCTCGCCGGCGCCGAGGGGCTGTTTTTCTCCGACGCCATCGCGCCGTCGGTGACCCGCGAATCCCTCGACCTGGACATCCTGTATCGTGCCTCCCGCTACGACAAGGGCAGCGCCGACTACCTGAATGCGCCACTGGACGAGTCGACCTATCGACGGTTCACCAGCGAGCTGGTGGCGGCGGAGAAGGCGCAGCTGCATCGCGTGGACCGGCGCGAGCTGTTCGCCGGTTGCCAGCCCATCGAGGCCATCGCCGCGTCCGGTCCGGACTCCCTCGCCTTCGGCCCCTTGCGACCGGTGGGGCTCATCGATCCGCGGAGTGGCGAGCGTCCCTACGCCGTGCTGCAGCTCCGGCAGGAGAATCGCGACGGCAGCATCTACGGCCTGGTCGGTTTCCAGACCCAGCTCAAGCACGGCGAGCAGCGGCGGATCTTCCGGATGATCCCCGGTCTCGCCGCGGCGGAATTCGTCCGGCTGGGGCAACTCCATCGCAATTTCTACCTGGACAGTCCTCGCCTGCTGGACCACCGCTTCGCCTTGCGGTCAGCACCGTGGATCCGGCTCGCCGGTCAGATGACCGGGGTGGAGGGGTACGTGGAGTCCATCGCCTCCGGTCTGGTCACTGCCTGGTTACTGGCGGCGGAGATCCACCAGATCCAACTGCCGCCCTGGCCCGCCACCGGCATCATCGGTGCCTTGCTGTTTGATTTTCTGTCCGACACCACGAGCCGGCATTTCACCCCCATGAACGCCAATTTCGGCCTGTTGCCGCCGTTGCTCCACAAGGTCCGCGGCAAGCGGGAAGGCAAGCTCGCCAAGGCGGAACGCGGTCGACTCGATACCGAGCGATTTCTCGCCGCACCTTCCGTACGGAGGCTCCTTGCCGCCGTGCCATCCTGATGATACATTGCCTCCGCCGCGACCTGACGCCGAGGCCAGGCCTGGAAAGTGGAGAACCGCTTGGGGATCTCGCAGCTACAACCGTTTCTGGATTTTCTGGCCGTGGAGCGCAACGCGAGTCCGCGCACGGTGGAGGCGTACGGACGCGACGTGAGCGATTTCCTGGCCAGCGCCGTCCACGCCGGACTGCTGGCGACTGAGGACGGTCCCGAAGCTTTGTTTCATCTGGCGGGACAACGGGAGCTGATCAGAGACCATCTCGCCGGCCTGCGGCAGCGCGGCCGCAGCAAGGCCACCCTGGCGCGTCATCTGGCGAGCATTCGGGCGTTCTATTGTTTCCTGCGCCTGACCGGGGTCATCGATGAGGTGCCGGATACGTTGCTGGGCGGGCGCCCGGGGCGCGAGCGCAAACTGCCGCGTGACCTGTCAGAGAACCGTCTTGCGAAATTGCTGGAGCTTCCCGATCCAGGCACGAGAATCGGCCGACGGGACCGCGCCATCCTCGAGATGATCTACGGGCTCGGACTGCGCCTGGCCGAGGTGGTCGACCTCGACTTCCGGCATCTCGATTGTCCCGCCGAGCGGATCCGGGTGCTGGGGAAGGGGAACAAAGAACGGTTCCTGCCACTTATAGGGTGCGCTGCAACGGCCCTGGCCGACTATCTTCAGGAACGATTGGAACCGACCCAGTGGCTCGCCTTGTTGGATGGGCGGTTACCGGGCGAGCTGGCGAACCAGCCGCTGTTCGAGGGACGACGCGGGCGGCGGATCAGTCGCCGGACCGTACAGGCGCGGGTCCAGCACTACGCCGATCGGCTGGCCGGTTTGACCGGAGTCTCGCCGCACACGTTGCGGCACAGTTTCGCCACCCACCTGCTCGATGGTGGAGCCGGCATCCGGATCGTACAGGAGTTACTCGGACACCAGCATCTGGCGACGACGCAGATCTATACCCATCTTTCTCGCGCGCAGTTGCGCGAGGTGTATCGCCAGGCGTTTCCGCGCGCCATCGCCAGTGACCACGTCGTGTCGACGGCGAGCGAAGAAACTTCACCACGGGCACCAAGAGGCGAAGCAGATGAATCATGAAGCCGTTGACCGGTCCGAACAGGAGAGGTATTCGGGCATGACCCTGCGAGCAACCACGGTGCTGGGGGTGATCCGTGACGGGAAGGGCGCCATCGGTAGCGATGGCCAGGTGACCCTCGGCAACGAGGCGGTGAAACACGGCGCCGTCAAGGTGCGCAAGCTGTTCAAAGGCCAGGTCCTGGTGGGATTCGCCGGTGGCGCCGCCGATGCCTTCACCCTGTTCGAGAAATTCGAGGGCCATCTGGAGCGGTACCGGGGACACCTTCAGCGCGCCACGGTGGAAATGGCCCGGGAGTGGCGCAGCGATCGTATCTTGCGCCGGCTGGAAGCGATGCTGGTGGTCATGAATCGCCAGAATCTGTATGTGGTGTCGGGTAACGGCGACGTCATCGAGTCCGACGACAACCTGATCGCCATCGGGTCCGGCGCCGGCTACGCCCTGGCGGCGGGGCGGGCGCTGACGACGCACACGGATCTGGACGCGGAAGCCATCTGCCACGAGGCACTGAAACTGGCCGGCGAGATTTGCATCTACACCAATGATCAGCGGACGGTTTTGACATTCGATCCGGAGGAGGCGGCAGACGATGCGAATCGTGTCGACGAGTAGCGCCGCGACGTTCACCTGCCAGGCCATCGTGGGGCAGCTCGACCGATTCATCATCGGACAATCGGCAGCCAAGCGGTCGGTGGCCATCGCCCTGCGGAATCGGTGGCGGCGATTGCGGATACCGGAAGCGATCCGGTCCGAAGTGGTGCCCAACAACATCATCATGATCGGCCCCACCGGGGTCGGCAAGACCGAGATCGCGCGGCGGCTATCCCAGATCGCCGGGCTGCCGTTCCTCAAGGTCGAAGCCACCAAATTCACCGAGAAAGGGTACGTCGGGCGCGACGTGGATTCCATGGTCCGCGATCTGGTGGAGAACGGTATTGCTCTGGTGCGACAGCGTGAAGAAGGGAAGCTGCGCGAGGAGATCGACAAGGCGGTGGAGGAGCGGTTGATCGACGTCATCTTTCCGCCGCTGACCAATCCCGATCCGGAGCGGAACCACCGCTGGCAACGGAGTCGGGACAAGATCCGGCAACAGCTCCGGGAGGGGGTGTTGGAGGACCGCGCGGTCACCATCAGCACCGAGCAGTCGAAAATGCCCATCGCCAACATCTTCACCTCCGCCGGCGAGGAATTCGACGCTTCCTTCGGCGAGAGTCTCAAGAACATGTTCCCCAAGCAACGCAAGGACCGCGTGCTGCCGGTCTCGGCGGCGCGGCGGTTGCTGCACGACCAGGAACTGGAACTGCGGCTGGATCAGGAGCAGGTGATCCAGGAGGCGACCCAGCTGGTGGAACAGGGCGGCATCATCTTCCTGGACGAGATCGACAAGATCGCCGGCAAGTCGAGTCAGGGCAGCGGCCCGGATGTGAGCCGGGAAGGGGTTCAGCGCGACCTGCTGCCCATCGTGGAGGGTTCCACGGTGCAGACCAAGTACGGACCGGTGCAGACCGACCACGTGCTGTTCATCGCCGCCGGGGCGTTCCACATGAGCAAGCCGAGTGATCTGATTCCCGAGCTGCAGGGTCGGTTCCCCATCCGGGTGGAGCTGACCAGCCTGACCGAGAAACACTTCGTGCGGATCCTGAAGGAGACCGACAGTTCGCTGCTGAAGCAGTACACCGCGTTGCTGGCGGTGGACGACTGCCAGCTCACCTTCAGCGACGGCGCCATCGACGAGATGGCTCGCCTGGCGGCCGAACTGAACAAGCGGCTGGAGAACATCGGCGCGCGCCGGCTGCAGACCATCATGGCGCAGGTGCTCGACGACCTGCTGTTCGAGGTGCCGGACCAGCGTACCGGCGAGGTTGTTATCGACAAGGCGTTCGTGAGCGGCAAGCTGGCGGACATCATCGAGGACGAGGACCTGAGTCGTTACATTCTGTGATGGAGGAGGCACAATGGCTCTGAGCAAGAAGGATTTCCTGAGCATCATATCGCTGCCGCAGGCCGAGTTGCGGCAGATTCTGGATCTGGCCAAGGAACAGAAACCGCTGGCGCGCAAGCACGAGTTGCCGCCCAGCCATCCCGGCCGCGTACTGGCTTGTGTCTTCGCCAAGCCGAGTCTGCGCACCCGGGTCAGCTTCGAGGTGGCCATTCGCCAGCTCGGCGGCTCCTCGCTCTACATCACCGACCAGGAGATCGGGATGGGCAAGCGGGAGTCGGTTCATGACATCGCCAAGGTTTTGTCCCGTTTCGTCGACGGCATCATGATCCGGACCTTCGCCCAGCAGGATGTGGAAGATTTGGCCCGCCACGCCAGCGTGCCGGTGATCAACGGCCTGACCGACCTGCTGCATCCGTGTCAGGTGATGGGAGACATCCTCACCGTCGAGGAACATCTTGGCAGCATCGAGAGCAAGACCGTGGTGATGATCGGTGACGGCAACAACCTGGCCAACAGCTGGCTCAACGCCGCCATCCGGTTCCCGTTCAACTTCATCCTGGCGTGTCCCAAGGGATACGAGCCCGACGAGGCCATCATGAATCAGGCGGACGCAGCCGGCGCCTCCTTCATGATCTGCAACGACCCGCAGGAGGCCGTGGACGGCGCCCACGTGATCTACGGTGACGTCTGGACCAGCATGGGACAGGAAGCCGAGACGGCCAAGCGGCTCAAGGACTTCGAGGGATTCCAGATCAACGAGAAGTTGCTGGCGGGCGCCGACGCCGATCACATCGTCCTGCATTGCCTGCCCGCGCACCGGGGCGAGGAAATCACCGACGGGGTGATGGACGGCAAGCACTCGGCGGTGTTCGATCAGGCGGAGAATCGCCTGCACGCGCAACGCGCCATCATCGCCTTGCTGATGGAGTAGCCGGCATGTCCGGACGCACGCTTCCGTGGCGCACGTTGTGGGGCCTGGCCCTGGTTCTGGGCCTGGCCTTGCAACTGGCGTGTGCATCCATGCAAGCACCGTCCGGGGGACCGCCCGACAAGACCCCGCCGACCCTGGTGGACATCGAACCGGATTCCGCCAGTGTCGGTTTGGTGGACTGCAGTGAGATACGCCTGTTTTTTTCGGAGAAGATGAATCCGGTGGCGGCCGAGGGTTTCCTCACCTTTTTTCCGGAAGTGGTTTTTGCCGGCACCAAGTGGCACGGGCGGCGTGAGGCGCGTATCCGTTTCGAGGAGCCGCTGCCCGCCGACACGGTTTTCGTGGTGGAGATCGCTGACGGTCTGGCGGACATGCATCGGGTGGCGAGCCGGCAACGGTACCGGTTTCCGCTGGCCACGGCGATGCAGTTCCCACCCGGGGAAGTGGTGGGGCATCTGCTCTACAACGGCGAGCCACTGACCAACGGGGTGGTGGAACTCTACGCCGTTCCCCCCGACAGCCTGGAGTATTTCCAGCAACGCCTGCTCCGTCGGACCGAGACGGATTCCCTGGGTGAATTCCGGTTCCCCTGGCTGCCGCTGCCGGGTGGACCGTATCTGGTGCGAGCGTTCGTGGACGGGAACGGTGATCTGCGTCCGGCCGAGACCGAGGCGCAACGGCTGTTGCCGGGTGAAGCGAAGCTGGACAGCGTGGCCCTGGTGCACCTCGGCGTGACGACCCTGTATGACCCGAACACCCCGGGAAGATTCACCACCACCATGGACAGTGTCCAGCACTGGCCCGGAGTCTTGCTGGCCTGGCCCATGTCCATTGCCGAGGACGACACCGGCTGGGTTCCGGTGCCGTCGACCGCTCCGCCACCAGGCCTGCTGCCGGCGCCGCCGGATAGTGTGGTCACCTGGCCGGAAGCCGGTCCCGGCCTGGTCCGCTTCGTCTTTTTCGTGGATGCCGACGGTGACAGCCTGTTGAGCGCCTTGCCGGCGCTGCCGGACGATGCGGATTCGGTGGCCTGGTATCTCGAACCGTTTGCGGTGGTGGACTCGCTGTTCGTGGAACCCGGTCTGGATGCCACGTTTACAGCGCCGGCCTTTGGCGATAGTCTGGTGCCGTGGCAGAAGGTCGCGTCGGTGACGGAAGCGGCGGACACCACTGGCACCGCTGCCCCTGCGGACCCACCCACGGAAGGAAATTGAGTGGCCTGGCGACTCCCCTTCGTCAAGATGCACGGCGCCGGCAACGATTTCATCATGGTCGCCGGCTGCGACCTGCGGTCGTCCGGTCTCTCGGGCCCGACCATCCAGAAGCTCTGTCATCGCCGGGTCGGCATCGGCGCCGATGGACTCATCATCGTGCGGGAGCAGTCGGACGTGGATTTCAGCATGACCTATTACAATGCCGATGGCGGCGAAGCCGAGATGTGCGGCAACGGCGCGCGGTGTTGCGTCGCCTTCGCCCACACCCGGGGATTGGCTGCCGACAGTTGCCGTTTCGAAACCGGCGCCGGACGGGTAGCCGGCGTCATCGACAGCAGCGGCATCACGGTGTCGCTGCCGGCCTGGCGCGAGCTGCGCCTGGACGTCGACTTCGACGGTTCGCCATTCCCGGCGCACCACACGGTCAATACCGGGGTGCCCCACATCGTGGTGCCTCTGGACGAGGTGGAATCCGTGGACGTGGCGCAGTGGGGCGCGTTCCTCCGTTTTCAGGACCGGCTGGCGTCGAGCGGCGCCAACGTGAACTTCGTCGCCGCGGCTGGCGATGCCGGTTTCCGACTGCGCACCTACGAGCGTGGAGTGGAAGCCGAGACCCTGGCTTGCGGCACCGGGGCCGCCGCCACGGCAGTGGTGCTGTGTGCGCTCAATCTGGCGACCTCACCGGTGACCTTGAAGACCCGGGGTGGCGATACGCTCACCGTGTCCGTGGGACACGAAGCGGATCCGCATGCCCTTCGTCTGCACGGTCCCGCCGTGGTGGCCTTCACGGGAGAGGTGGAGATTAATGAGTGAGAAGACCTGGCAGATGCCGGACGGGATCTACACGGCGCTGGTGACGCCGTTCAAGGAGGGCGAACTGGATCGGGACGCCTGGCGGAGGCTCGTGCAGCGGCAACTCGACGCCGGCGTGTCGGGATTGGTGCCGGTGGGTTGCACCGGCGAAGCTGCCGTACTTTCCCGGGACGAGAAGGAGTGGCTGGTCCGGACCTGTGTGGAGATGGCCGCCGGCAACTGTGCCGTGGTGGCCGGAGCCGGCAGCAATTCCACCGCTGCCACCGTGGACGGAACCCGTGACGTCGCCGCCTGGGGCGCTGACGCCGCCATGCTCATCACCCCGTATTACAACAAGCCCCAGCAAGCCGGGCTGGTGGAGCACTATCTCACGGTGGCGCGCGCCGTGGACATCCCCCTCGTACTGTACAACGTACCGGGCCGCACCGCGGTGAACCTGTTGCCTGCCACGGTGGCGGAGCTGTCCAGTCGGCCCAGCGTGGTGGCCCTGAAAGAGGCCAGTGGTGATCTCGACCAGATCGAGTCGGCCATCGGGCAGTGCGATCTGAAGGTCTTCAGCGGCGATGACGGACTCAACTTCGGTATTTTCGGGTTGGGTGGACACGGCGCCATCTCCGTGGTGAGCAACCTGCTGCCCGGCGCCATGGTCCGGTTCTGGAAAGCGTGGGAAGCCGGTGATATCGCGGCGGCGTGGTGGATCGCCCGGGCGCTGGATCCGGTGGCCAGGAACTGCTTTCTGGAATCCAATCCGGTGCCGGTGAAGGAGCTGCTGCATCTGGCCGGGCTGTGCGAACCAGAACCGCGTCTGCCCCTCGTGACGGCGGGACCGGAGACGCGGCAGATCCTGCGACTGTTCCACGAGCAGGTGCTGGCCGATCTGCTGGCCAACGATCTGGAGGGGGGATCGTGATCCCCGTCACGGTCCACGGGGCCGAAGGCCGCATGGGCAAGCTGGTTACCGAACTGGTGACTGCCGCCAGCGATCTGCAGCTGGTGGCGCTGGTGACCGAACCGGGACGTGGCCGACCGGCCGGCGAGTTCCATCCCGACTTACCGCTGACACCCCAGGACGAACTGGCGCAAGTGCAGCCGCCGCGTGGCGTGATCGTGGATTTCTCCCTGGCGCCGGCGTTGTCCGGATTGCTGGCGGGGGCGGCCGCCACCGGCGCAGCCCTGGTCAGCGGCACCACCGGTTTCACGCCGGAGCAGCGTCAGGAAATCGCTGACCATGCCCGGAACCATCCCGTGGTGTTCGCCGCCAACTTCAGTCTCGGCATCCCGGCCCTGAAACTCGTGTTGCAGCTTTTGGCGCGCACATTGCCCGGGAGTTTCCAGGCCGAGGAGGTGGAGACTCACCACCGGCACAAGCTGGACCGGCCCAGCGGCACGGCGCAGTGGCTGGCCGATGCGTGGGGCGCAGTACGTGGTGGAGAGGTGGTGCCGATCCATTCGCTACGGGTGGGAGGTGTGGTGGGTGAACACGCCTGGACCGTCAGTGACGACCACGAAACCGTCCAGGTACTCCATCGGGCTCACTCCCGGCAGGCGTTCTTGCGGGGGGTCAAACCGGCCATCCGGTACGTGGCTCGTCAACAGTCCGGCCTCTTCGGTCTGGAGGATGTCCTGGCGGCAAACCTGGGATCGTGAGCCGAGTGCGGCAAAAGCACGTATTCCGGGGGCGAAGGCACAGAAAAAAGGGCTCACCTGGCTGGCCAGCGAACCCTTATGGAAATCCCGAAAAGGCGTTAACCCTGGGTCAGGGTCGAGAGGCGTGACTTGAGCCGAGATGCCTTTTTCTTGTTCATGACACCTTTACGCACCTGCGTGTCGAGCAGGCCGTACATACGGGACAGTTCCTTTGGCTTGTCCAGCTCGGCGTCACTGCCGACGGCCTTGCGGAAGTCCCTGATCTGGTTACGCGCCGCCGCGCGGCAGTCGCGATTCCGCAGCCGCTGCAGCTTGCTCTTGGCCAGACGTTTCTTGGCGCTCTTATGATGGGGCAAAACGTAAACCTCCTGAGTAACGTTAGCCGCAAGAATCTAATAGGGACGGGCGGGCATGTCAAGACGCCAACCTGACGAACCCGAGTCGCCAGACCAGGGGCAGCAAGAAAAACCGGTGGAACCAGCTGGCAAGGAAGTGGTCCCGTCACCGGAACTGGCCGCCAAGCTGGCCAGTCTGCCCGACGCTCCGGGGGTCTATCTGTACAAGGATCGCCGCGGCAGGGTCATCTACGTCGGCAAAGCCAAGAAGCTGTCGACGCGGGTACGTTCGTACTGGCAGAACCGCCACGACCGCGACGTGAAGACCGGACAGCTCGTCCGCCAGATCCGGGACCTGGACTACATCACCACCCGCAGCGAGACCGAGGCGCTGATCCTCGAGAGTCAACTCATCAAGGAATACCGCCCACGGTACAACATCCAGCTCAAGGACGACAAGCGGTACCCGTACCTGAAGATCTCCGTGCCGGAACCGTTTCCACGGGTGCAGGTGGTGCGGCGACTGGCGAAGGACGGCGCCCGGTATTTCGGACCGTACACCGAAGTGCGCGCCATGCGGGCGACCTTCAAGTTCGCCTGCTCACTGTTTCGGGTGCGGACCTGCCATCTGGAGTTGCCCGAGCGGCTGTTGCCGAGACCGTGCCTCGATTACCAGATCGGACGGTGTAGTGCGCCGTGTGTGGAATACGTCGACCGGACCGCATACGGGAAACAGGTGAAACAGCTCCTGCTGTTTCTGGAAGGGGCCGACCGGCGGCTGTTCCGCGAGCTGGAGACGTACATGGCCGATCTGGCCGGCGAGTTGCAGTTCGAGGAGGCGGCGACCGTCCGTGATCGCCTGCGGCAACTCGAGCGGACCGTCAGTCGCAGTCGGCCGGTGCCGGGACTGAATGCGAACCTCGACGCCTGCGGTCTGGCCAGGGACGGTCGTGACGCCTGCGGTGTCATCTTGCGCATTCGTACTGGCAAGGTGCTGACCGTACACCACTTCCTGTTACGTGCCCGCCTCGAGCGTGACAGCACCGATTTCCAGACCCAGCTCCTGCGTGAGTACTACCCGCAAGCCGGCGACATCCCGGGGGAGATCCTGGTGGATCACGATCTGCCGGATCTCGAAAACTGGCAGGAGTGGCTCGGTCAGTTGAGCGGACGCAAGGTCATCTGCCGTCGTCCCCAGCGCGGGGCCAAACGGGCCGCCGTGGAGATGGCGGCTGCCAACGCCACGTACCGGCTGAATCAACATCGGCTGCAGAGACCGGCGGCGGGAACTCGTGGCAAGCAGATCACTCCGGCTGACGTGCAACTCCAGGAGTCGCTGGGACTCCACGGAATCCCGGCCACCATCGAGTGTTTCGACATCTCTGCCCAGCAGGGACGGGAAGCGGTGGGTTCTCTCGTGTATTTCCGTGACGGCAATCCGTTGAAATCGCGCTACCGTCGGTTCCGGATCAAACGGGTGACCGGCAGCGACGACTACGCCATGATGCGTGAGGTGCTCGACCGGTACTACGGTCGCCTGGCCCGGCAGGAAACGTCTCCGGCGGACCTGGTGATGGTGGACGGCGGCGCCGGCCAGCTCGGCGTGGCGCGGGAGGTCCTGACCGCCTACGGGTTCCACGCCACGGAGGTGATCGGTCTGGCGAAACGGGAAGAGATCATCCACCGGGAACACGCTCAGCCGCCGCTGGAACTGTCGCGTTCCAGCCCGGCCTCGCTGCTGCTGCAACGGGTGCGGAACGAGGCGCACCGATTCGCCATCACCTATCATCGACTGCTGCGTGATCAACGAACCACGGCCTCGATCCTGGATCGGATTCCCGGTATCGGGAAGATGAAGAAGCTGTCGTTGCTGCACCACTTCGGCTCTATCGCCGCCATCCGGGAGGCGGACGCGGAAGCGCTGGCGGCGGTGTGGGGCATCAACCAGAGCGATGTCACCAGCATCATGACCTTTTTCGCCCTGGAGGACACATGACCGAATCCGCTGCGGGTTGGGATCGGGCCGTCACGGCTTTCCTGTCGTTTGCCTCCGCCGAGAAGGGACTGGCGCCCAACAGTCTCGCCGCGTATCGGCGCGATCTTGTGGCCTTGCAGACCTGGGCGGGGGAGAACCGGATCGCCACTCCCGGGAAGGTGCGGGATGCGGATCTGCGCCGTTTCCTGCTGGCCGTGTCCGAGCGGCTGGCGGCCCGTTCGCGAGCGCGGCTGGTCTCCACCCTGCACGGGTTTTTCCGCTTTCTCACCACCGAGGGGCTGGTGCGCCGAGATCCCACCCTGACCTTGCTGGCGCCGCGTACCGGCCGCAAGTTGCCGCGGGTACTTTCCCTGGCCCAGATCGAGTTGCTGCTGGCGGCGCCCAGTGGCCACGAACCGGTGGTCCTGCGTGACCGCACCTTGCTGGAGCTGCTCTACGGATGTGGGTTACGGGTGAGTGAGCTGTGTGGGGTGGATGTCACGGATCTGGACTGGGACGACACCTGCCTGCGGGTTCGCGGCAAGGGCAGCAAGCAACGCGTCGTCCCGGTGGGCACGCCGGCGCTGCAGGCTGTTCGTGGCTATCTGGACCGGGGCAGACCGCAGCTCACAGGGAAACGTTCCACGGCGGCCCTGCTGCTCAATCAACGCGGCGGGCGGTTGTCGCGGGTCTCGGCCTGGCAGATCCTGAAGCACTGGTCGGCAGCCGCCGGCCTCGATTCCGAGATCACGCCGCATACCTTGCGCCACACCTACGCCACCCATTTGCTGGAGGGTGGGGCGGATCTCCGGGCGGTGCAGGAGTTGCTCGGCCACGCCGACATCAGCACCACCGAAATCTATACTCATATCGACCGGACATTTCTGCTGGCGGCGTACCGCGCGGCCCACCCGCGGGCGCGGGGCAACCGCGATCAGGACGACCTTCCGGATGCGTGAGAGAAACCGCACAGCGCGCTTTGACATTGCCACCTGGCAGTGGTAATGTTCGCCTCTATGGTCCCCGGCCGGCAGGAGAATAATCGCGCCCAGAGTCGAGAACGGACGGTGAGTTTGACCGAACCGAAAATCATCTTGAGCGGCAACCGCCCCACGGGCAGGCTCCACTGGGGAAATTATACCGGCGCCCTGGAAAACTGGGTCCGGCTGCAAGACGAATACCGCTGTTTCTTCATGGTGGCCGACTGGCATGTGCTGACCACCGCCCTGGACAAGGCGTCCACCATCGCTGACAACACCCGCGAGATGGTGCTGGACTGGCTCGGTGCCGGTCTCGATCCGGAACGGTCCGTGTTGTTCGTGCAATCGGAGGTGAAAGAACACGCCGAGCTGTTCCTGCTGCTCTGCATGTTCATCTCCAAGGGACGGCTGGAGCGGAATCCCACCTTCAAGGAACAGATACGCGATCTGAATCTCGGCAGCGAGATCAGTTTCGGTCATCTGGGATATCCCGTGCTCCAAGCGGCGGATATTCTGGCCTACCGGGCCCACGCGGTGCCGGTGGGGGAGGATCAACTCCCGCATCTGGAGTTGACCCGCGAGATGGCGCGGCGCTTCAACCACCACTTTGGGGACACCTTCCCGGAACCGGAAGCGCTGGTGACCAAGTTCGGCCGTTTCCCGGGCACAGACGGCAAGCGCATGAGCAAGTCGCTGGGCAACACCATCGAGATCGCGGCCTCGCCCGAGGAGATCATGGCCAAGCTGCGGCCGGCCTTCACCGATCCGAATCGGTTGCGCCGCAACGACCCGGGTGATCCCGAGGTGTGCGCCATCTACACGTATTACCAGAAATTCCTCCCCGACCAGGCCGAGACCACCGCCGCCGAGTGCCGGAGCGCCGGTCGCGGTTGTGTCGATTGCAAGAAGATGCTGGCCGCCGGGGTCAGCGAACACTTCGCCCCGTTGCGTGATCGGCGGGAACAGTACGCGTCGCATCCCGAGCGCTTGACGGATCTGATAGCGGAGGGGTGTCGCCGGGCGCGTGAAGCCGCGCAACAGACCATGAATCGTGTCCACGAGGTCATGAATCTCGGCTGAGAAGGAGCTTGCCTTGATCAAACCGCGAGAGGATCTGGTGCCTTCCACCAGCGTGTTTCCAGAGGAGAAGACAATCCCGGAGCAGGGCGTCCCCGAGGGCACTATTCCCGAGTCGGATCGTCAGGGCTGGCATCCCGATCAATTGCCGCCGGAGCTGGAGTACTTCCGGGCCAGCGAGGCCTACCAGGTGGATCTGGAATCGTTCCAGGGCCCGCTGGATCTGCTGCTCTATCTGATCCAGAAGGATCAGATCGACATCTACGACATCCCCATCTCCAATATCACCACCCAGTTCCTGCAATACCTCGAACTGATCACGATGCTTTCCCTGGACAATGCGGGTGATTTTCTCGTCATGGCCGCAACCCTCCTGCGCATCAAGGCGCGGCTATTGCTGCCGGTGCAGGCGGCGGAGGAGCTCACCGAGGAAGACCCGCGGGCGGAACTCGTCCAGCGGTTGCTGGAATACAAGCGGTTCAAGGAGGCGGCGGCGGCCCTACGCGAACAGGAGGAGAAACGGCGGCACTATCACTTGCGCCAGACCCGGTTTCCGTTCCTGGACGAGGAAGAGGTGGAACCACCACTCCGCATCGAGATGTTCGAGTTGCTCCGCGCCCTGTCCGGCATCTTCGATCGCATCCAGACTTCCGGTGTGCACGCCGTGCGGCGTGAGCCGTACACGGTGGATCAGAAGATCGAGTTGATCCGAGAGAAGCTGGCTGCAACGGACACGGTACGTTTCCAGGATCTCTTCGCCGACGACGCCATCAAGATGGAAGTGATAGTGACCTTCATCGCCATCCTGGAACTGGTCAAACGGGGGGTCATCAACTTCTTCCAGACCGAGATCAACGGTCCCATCTGGTTGCGGGTTCGGGAGAGCGAGAAGCCGTCCTTGCAGGCGGCGGAGGCCGAGGCATGAAACGTGAAGTCGAAGCGCTGCTTTTCGCCACCGACGCCCCGCTTTCCGTGCAGCGCTTGCGTTCCCTGTTTCCCGATGCGTCCGCCAAGGAACTCCGGGATCTGCTCAAGGAACTGGAAACGGAGTACGAGGAGGCCGGACACGCCTTCACCATCGTGGAGTTCGGCGGGGGCTGGCAGATAGCCACCCGACCCGATTACGCCAAACTGGTGAGCAAGCTGTTCCGCGGCCGGCGTTTCACTCGTCTCTCCAAGCCGGGCCTCGAGGTGCTTTCCATCGTGGCGTACCGGCAACCGGTCACCCGACTCGAGATCGAGGACGTACGCGGCACCCAGAGTAGCGGCGTCCTGAGCACCTTGCAGGAGCGCAACCTGGTCAAGATCGTCGGGCGCGCCGATACGGTTGGACACCCCTTGCTCTATGGCACCACCCGGGAGTTTCTCAACTATCTCGGTCTGAAGGGACTCGCCCAGTTGCCATCCCTACCGTCCCTCGAAGGGGTCATCAACGACCGCGATGAATTACGTCAGTTCGCCCAGCAACTCAGCGAGGAGATCAACGAATCGGATCTGGAAAAGTTCGAACATGGTGGCGAAGAGGAGCCACCGTCGCCTGACAACGAGAGCGCAACCGAAGACTGGTTTATGAACGAGACCGCCGAGATGGCCGAGTCTCCCGACGTCGACTCGACCGAGGAAATGGACAGTTCGCCGCCTCCCTCACCAGCCGCCACGGATCTGCAAGAAGATGAAACGACCGGTCAATGACGAGCCTCTCCGCCTGAACCGTTTTCTGGCCCGCGCCGGGCTCGGTTCTCGCCGTCAGGTCGAGCAGCTGATCACCCAGGGGCGGATTCGTCTCAACGGGAAAACCGTGCAGTCCCTGGCCACGCAGGTACAGCCAGCGCGGGACCAGGTGACCTGCGACGGCCAGGTCGTCGAGCTGCCGGCTGCCTGGAGAGTGTTTGCTTTCCACAAGCCGCTCGGTGTGGTCTCGACCCTCCGCGCTCAGGGGGACCAACCGGGATTGCTGCAGTTTCGTGACGAGGCAGGGTTACCGCCCAGCTTCGTTCCGGTGGGCCGGCTTGACGCGGAGACCACCGGACTACTCCTTTGGACAGATGACGGCGATCTGGCCCAGGTTTTGTGCCGTCCCGTCAGCAAGGTCTGGAAGCAGTACGAAGTGACGCTCAACGCTCGTTTGACACCGGACGCGCAACGGAAACTCACCGGCGGAAAACTCGAACTGGATGGTCGACCGTGTTTGCCGTTGCGTCTGCAGCCCAAGGCGGTGGGTGAGACCCGTCGCTGGACGCTGGAACTCCGGGAGGGCCGGCGACGCCAGATCCGGCGCATGTTCGCTCAACTGCAGTTGCGGGTCATCACGCTGAAAAGAACGGCGGTGGGCCCGATCGAGCTGGGGCGACTCCGCGCCGGCCATTTCCGTCGCCTTCGCGGGGCCGAAGAACAGGCACTCCGGGCAGCGGCGAATCCGAATAACTGACCTAGCAGAAAAGGACTCCCCATGGACTTCAAGAGCTTATTCCGGCCCGGTATCCTGGCCACTCGACCCTATGTCGCGGGCCGCCCCATCGAGGAAGTGCAGCGTGAACTGGGATTGGACGATGTGGTCAAACTCGCCAGCAACGAGAATCCGGAAGGTCCCTTGCCGGCCGTGGTGGACGCGATCCAGAAGGCCGCCCGGAATGTGAACCGGTATCCCGACTCCGCCTGTTTCCATCTGACCCGTCGTCTGGCCGTGCAGCTCGGTGTCCAGCCGGCAAAT
>JBDRBC010000362.1:0-2042 GCA_043823125.1 bacterium
TCAGCTCGCGGTCCACCAGGAAGGAGAAATCCAGCGGCCGGCCATCCGCCAGCAGCAGATCGACCTCGGTGTGCGGGATGCCCAGCGCCTCCACGGTATCTTTGGCCGAGGCCGGCGCCGGCAGCTGACGACGGAACTGTCCTCGCTGCCGAGCGGGGACGAGATCCCCGAGATCGCCCTGGAGCTGGAAGATGACCTCGAACACAAAGAGCCTCCCGCGCCTGGATACAATCGAGCCACCGGACAACCGCTTCCGTGGCGAAACTACAGGCTGGAGCGGAATCGTGTCAAAGGCGGCCTACAGCCGGGGGAGTTCACTGCCGATTCCGTCGGAAATGACTCTTTCGCATGTGCTGACCAATGAATACTATAGAAGCGCCGACGCCATCGCGGACACCGGACGAAAGTAGCGGAGATGAAGGGATCCTGGTTATCGATCAGCTTGTTGTGGGGGCTGGCCTTCGGCACGTTAGAGGCAGCCTTTTCCACCCGGGTGAATCATGTCTATCCGGTGGGCACTGGACATGTGTTGCTGGTGCTGGTCTTCACCCTCGGTTTTACTGTCATCGCCTGTGTGGCTGGCGGCCTGGCGGCCGTGATGAGTCGCCAGCAGCGTTCCGGCACGTCCACCAACGGGGGATCCGTGTTGCCGCTGCTGGCCGGTCCGTGGCTGCTGAGTCTCATTCTGGCCGTTTCGTTGTACCGGGATCGCATCAACGACCATCCCAACACGACCGGCGGTCTGGTGATGACCATCGTTGTTGTGGTGGTCATGATCGTGCTGCTCGCCGTCTTCACCCGCTGGTTGCGCGGGCAACACCACGGACTGCAGCGGGTACTGCTCGGACTGGGGACGCTCTTGTTTCTCGGCACCGGCGTCTGTCTGTTCACCGCCCGGGCGGTGCCGCCACCGTCAAAATCCGAGAGCACGGTGACGGTGGAGCAGGTGGGTGGCGTGCAGGATACCGGGCTGCGGGTGCTGCTGGTGGGCCTGGATGGCGGGACGTGGCAGGTCATGGATCGACTGCTGGCCGAGGGGCGGCTGCCGGCCCATGCCGCGGTAATGGCGCGTGGCCTGTCGGCCGACCTCAAGGTGCCGCTGCCGTCGTATTCGCCGCCGCTCTGGACCAGTATCGCCTCGAGTCGGACCGCCGACGAGCATGGGATCCACGACCACATCCGCACCGCGCCACCTTTCGGTTTGCCCACGGCGCCGTTCCAGGTCAAGCATTTCGATCACCTGACCAAGGTGACCAAGCTCGCCACCCGACGGATCGACAAGTACTTCCCGTTCCGGCCGGTCTTCGCCCTGAACCAGGACGTGTTCGTGCGGAGGTTGTGGGATATCCTGGATCCGTACGGCTATCCGAGTCTGGTGGTGGACTGGTACGTCACCTATCCGGCGCAACCCGGGCTCGGCATCATGGTGTCCGACCATCTCCATCTGCACAAGGATGACGCGCTGGAGATGCCGGGGCTGGTGTATCCGGAAAGCCTGACCGCACGGTTTGCCCGTCACATCCACGATCCCGAGGATATTCCCGAAGATCACCTGTTCAGCTTCCTGGACGCGGCCGATCTGAACGCGGCCGGTCGCACGGCGTTACGTAAGGTCCATCCTGAGTGGTTCTCGGTGATCAGCAAGGAGATGGCGCGGGATCTCACCGCCCTGGACGTCTGTCGCGAGGCGTTGCCGCTCCTACCGGAGTGGCGGTTCGGCGGGGTCTACTTCCGGGCCATGGACAACATCCACCACATGACCTGGCACCTGCAGGACCTGGCCGGGGAGGATCTGGATCAGTACCCCAAGCGTCGCTTCCGCACCGCCGTGGATCTGTACTACGACTACTGCGACTCCTTGCTGGCCGGCATGATGGAACTGGTCGACCTGGCGGATGAGCAAACGGTGGTCATCGTCATGTCGGACCACGGCTGGGAAAACACCCGGTACGGCCATTCCCGAGCCCCGGACGGCTTTTTCATCATGGCCGGCGGGCCCACCATCGTCAGTGGCGAGCGCCAGGAGATCCATATCTACGACG
>JBDRBC010000363.1:0-6647 GCA_043823125.1 bacterium
GAGGCTGAACACCACCGTGCCGCCCTCGTCCGGCGTCGGATCATCCACGATCTTGCCCAGCTGCAGGTCGGGATCGGTCCGGGTGGCGAAGGCCGCGTAATGATACCTGTCATCGGCCTTGTTGACGGTGTCGTCGTTCCCGAGCACGATGCCGTCCGTATCGAGCTGCTGGATGCCGTTGACGAAGTTGATGGTGTCCTCGAAGTGCTGGGTCTCGTCACCGGCCCCGATGGCTTCGGCCCGGTGCACTCCCGGTTTACCTTCCTCACTCTTGATGATGACGTACTGCGGCGCATATCCGAAACCGGTCACGCCGAAGCCGTCGATCCCGTTGCCCAAGTAGGAGCCCACCCGCACCTGGGAAGCATTCAGCTTCCAGGCCACGTAATGGAACCGGGTGCCGTTTTCGTTGATTTCATCGTCGTCGCCGATCTGAAAACCGTCTGCCGCGAAGTCCTGAATGCGGTTGTGGACCAGTCCATCATTTTCGAAATTCGAACAGTCGTCCGTCGCCATGCCCGCGAATCGTTGCAGGCAAAGCTTGTCGCCACCCGAAAAAACGATGAGATAGGCCGGCTCGAAGCCGATACCCTCGATGCTCGTGTCGTCGGTCTTGTTGCCGATGTAGGTGTCGATCCGCATCTCGCCGGGCGCCGCCTGGAAGGCCATCCAGGTGTAGGTCACTCCGGGCAGGTTGACAGCGTCGTGATCCCCGAGAACGAAGCCGTTGGCAGTGAAGGTCTGCACGACATTCGCCTCGGGGAAGGCGTTGTCTTTCATCTTCTTGGAGAGATCGCCGGCCAGGGTGGCGGTGCGGATGTAGGCGGTCTTGTTCACATCGCCCTTGATGATCACCACGTCCGGCTGGAAGCCGACGGCGTTGATGTTCAGGCCGTCGATGCCGCTGCCGTTGTACTGGCCGCTGGCGAACTGCATGTGTAGCGGCGGCGTGTTGACGGCGATGATGCTGCTGTCGCTGTCGTTGCCGGGATCGCTGTCCTCCTGGCCAACGCCGGTTACCGAGGCAGTGTTGGTGAGACTGCTACCGCCGCTGCCGTAGGCGACCCGCGCCGAGATCGTCACGGCGGCCATGCCGGAGGCGGCCAGGCTGCCCACGGTCCAGACGCCGGTACCTTCGTCGTAGGCGCCCTGGGTGGGGGAGGCGGCGATGATTTCCAGCTCAGGCGGCAACACATCGGTCAGCTCGACCCCGGTGGCGCCGTCCGGACCGTTGTTGGTGACGGACACCGTCAACTGCACCGTGTTGCCCTCGTTGGCGGTGGCCATGTCGACACCCGTACTCACCGCGAGATCCACCAGCAGGAGGTCCCAGACGTACTCGAACGGCTGGTTCTTGGTTTCGCCGGTATCGTTCTCCAGTTCCTCGGGGGCGCCCCAGCCTCCGCCGTCCCAGAGCACGGCGTGATAGTCCGAACCGTCTTCCTGAACCGCGAGTATGATCTGGTCGGAAACGGGATCACTGGCCAGGATCATGCTGTTGGACGGACTGCCGAGATCCTCGCCGATCTGCTCGTTGGTCCAGCCGCCACCCTCGCTCCAGGTCCGGTAGCGGAAAATGTTGACGCCCTCGCCATAGGTGGCCAGCGCCTCGCCAGAATCGGATTCGAACGCCACCGCCACGGCCGGGTGGGTGGTGCCGCTGGCGGAGGTGGTGGCCGTCGCCGGCGTGTCCCAGCCGGAGCCGTTCCAGACGCACAACCAGACATCCGTACTGCTGGTCAGCACTCCCAGGGCGATGCGGTCGCTGTTGGGATCCGCGCCGAGAGTGGTCCAGCGCACATCACCGAAGGCGTCGGCGGGCTTGCTGCGAGACGGCCCGATACTCCAGGCGCTCCCGTTCCAGATCTCGGTGAAGACCGTGGTGCTGCTGGCGCCGTAGGTCACGATGGCGTGGCCGCTCTGCTGTTCATAGGCCGCGTAGACATCGGTCTTGGCGTCGCTCGATGGTCCCGAATCGAGGGGCTCATGAGGGTCCCAGCTCTCGCCGTTCCAGACCACGGCGAAGTCCAAGCTATTCGCGGTACTCCCGGCCAGGACCATCTCATCGGCAAGGGGATTGGACGCCAGGCTGAGCTGACGGACCACATCGGGCGGACAGTCGATATCGTTTGGCCCGTCCCAATCGCTTCCGTCCCAGACCAGATAGGAGATCCCGCTGCCGCCGGCACTCCCGTTGGCCCACACCAGCACGGCGTCGCCGCTCTGGGACTCGTAGGCCACCTGGCACGACCACCAGTAGGTCTGGGTCACGGTGTCGAGGGGATTGTCGGGGATGGCGGCCCAGCCGGAGCCGTCCCAGATCTGGGCGGTGATCACGCCGTCGTCGCCCACGCCGATGACGATATTTTCACTGCGGGTGGGGGCCTCGGCGCCGTCCGTGACGCGCCAGACGCCGGTGGAGGCCGCGTCGTGGTTGCCGGTGAAGGCGACGCCGTTCCATTCCTCGTAACGTGGTTTATCAGCGGATCCATGGCGCCAGACCGCCATGCCGGTGGTCTGGGCCCGGGCGTTACTGACCAGAGAGATCACGGCCAACAACAAGAGCGCCGACCAAAGCAGACCTCGTCGTCCAGGTGTTCTGAGGTTCGACCTGTCGCGATGCATAAGCACGGTTATTGCTGTCCTGTGGGTGTCGGTCCCGGATCGACTGCTGGTCGATACCGATCGATCCCAAGGGAGACACGCCGGTCAGGCCGCACCAGTGCGGCTATCCACGTCTTCCGTGATACAGGATCATTATCGGTAAGGATTACAGGGACTTGACTGATCTTGGTGGGGGTTTCGACTGGATTCATGGGCTCGTCAGACGGGGTGATTCGAACTGCCTGGAATCCGAGCTAGGCGGGAATGCCCTCCTGGATGGCGCGCTGCACCTGTTCGCTCAACTCCTTCAAGCTGAACGGCTTGGCGACGACGCCACAGAAGCCGTAATCCGCATAATGTGCCATGATGGGATTGTTGGAGTAGCCGCTGGAGACCAGGGCTTTCACTTCCGGAGCCACTTCACGCAGTTTTTCCAGGGTCTGGGCGCCGCCCATGCCGCCGGGGATGGTCAGGTCCAGGATGACCACGTCGAACGGTTCACCCTGCTGCTGAGCCTGCTTGTATAAATTGATGAGTTCGTTTCCGTCGAGGGCCGTCTCCACCGTGTAGCCCAGCTCGGAGAGCTGGAACGTGACCGTGTTCAAGACGCTCTCGTCGTCGTCCATCAGGGCGATCTTGCCTTGGCCCAGGCAAATGACCTCCGCCTCTTCCACCTCGACCACTTCCCCGGCCGATGCCGGCAGCATGATCGTGAAGGTGGTGCCGACACCCAGGGTCGATTCCACCGTGATGCTGCCGTGGTGTTTCTTGATGATCCCGTACGAGCTGGCCAGGCCGAGTCCGCTGCCGTGCTCCTTGGTGGTGAAATACGGATCGAAGATCTGCTTGAGGTCCGCATCGGCGATGCCGGTACCCGCATCGGCGATGGTCACCTCGATGTAGTTCCCCTCCGGCAGCGCGTTGGTGTGGGGGTCGTCCATCACCCGGTTCTGGACGCTGATGGTCATCTTGCCGCCGTCCGGCATGGCCTGGTCGGCGTTGATGATCATGTTGTTGATGACCTGATTGATCTGCCCCCGGTCCACATCCACCGGCCAGAGATCGTCCGTGAACTCGAAGCCGCACTTGACGTTGGATCCTCGCAAGGCGAATCGCACCGATTCCTCGATGATCTTCACCATGGAGGCGGTCTGCTTGATGGGAGCGCCGCCCTTGGAAAAGGTGAGGAATTGCTGGGTCAGGTCGCGGGCGCGCAGGGCGGCGCGTTCCGCGTTTTCCAGGGTCTCAGCCACCGGACGGCCCGACTTCTGGTAGATCTTCGCCAGGGCGATGTTACCCATGATACTCATGAGCAGGTTGTTGAAATCGTGGGCGATGCCGCCGGCCAGCACGCCGATGGATTCCAGCTTCTTGGCCTTGAAGATCTCTTCTTCGAACCGTTTCGTGACGGTGATGTCCTTGATCACGAGCACCACCCCGAGCACCTGGTCGGCGGCGTCGATGATGGGCGACCCGCTTTTGGAAATGGTCTTGGTCTCGTTGTCACGGGTGGTCAGGATCAGGTTGTCGCTCACCTCGATTGCCGAGTTGGCCAGGATGATCTCGTCCACAGGATTGCCGATGCGTTCTCCCGTGCGTTGATCCCGGATATCGAGCACCTCCGAGATGAGACGGCCCACGGCCTCGGCGGCGGACCAGCCGCACAACTCCTCGGCCACCCGGTTCATCAACATGATGGTGCCCTGGACGTCGGTGGAGAAGACTCCCTCGGTGATGCTGCCGAGGGTCACGGCCAGTCTTTCCTTCTCGGCGGCCAACGCCTGCTGTGCGGCCTTGCGTTCGGTGACGTCGCGCACCATGGCCATGAGGTAGTCCTCGCCCTCCACCTCGAACCGTTTCAGGCTCACTTCGGCGGCGAACAGTGACCCGCCCAATCGCTTGTGCTGCCACTCGAAGTACTGCGGCGCCCCGGACAGGGCGAGATCCATCAACTCGCCGCCCTTTTCCTCTGAAGCACGGCCGTCCGGCTGGTACATTGGCGAGATATCACCCGGCAACTTGCCGATGATATCCTCGCGCTGACAGGAAAACATGTTGAGGGTCTTCTGATTGCACTCGACGAAGCGGTAGTCCTTCATGATGAATATGGCGTCGGTGGCGTTCTCGAACTGCGTCCGATATCGGGTCTCGTTGATGCGCAGGGCGGCTTCCGCCCGCTTGATATCGGTGTTGTCCCGCAGGACCAGGACCACATTCCTGTTCTTGCTCGGGATGATCCGCGCCTCGAGGTGCACGGGCTCACCCTTGAACTGTCTGGTGTAGGCGAGCATTTCGATCTGGTCGTTCTCGCGGGCCCGATGGGCCGCCGTCAGAATCTCATCGGCGTAATCGATCAGAAGCGTATCGGCCAGCTGTCTGCCGATGAGGTGCTCGGGATGCAGCTCCAGCCAGTTGTCCTGGCCGTTCTTGGCGTCGATGATGGTGCCGTGGCTGTCGATCAGCAGCAGGTGGTCGGGAAAAGCCTGGAAGATGGCCCGCATCTGGGCGTTGGCCTGAACCAGTTCCTGCGAACTCAATTCGAGGGAGCGCTCCAGCATGCGGCGATCCTCATCGAACTGGGAATACGCGTTGTCCACCGCGGATACCAGTCGCCATAGCTCCGGCGGCAAGGCCTCCGGGTCCACCAGGTGTTTCTTGAGCTGCCGGTGAAGCAGCGGGTGCAGGGTGTCAGGTGTCATATCTCCACTAGGGTCGTGATGGTCATGGTCTGGTTGTGCAGTCGGGAACGAGCGCCTGGCGAAAACGGCGAGATCTCACCATACGAGTAGAAGCCGGTGAGGGTGGTGTCCGGACCGAGGATCTCGCGCACCACTTCCACCTCTTCCTCCACCCGTTGCTTGAGCACCATCTTGCGCCCGACGCAACTGATGAGGATGGCCAGCTCGGGTGGCTGATCCGCGAGGGTCTCGAGGCTGATTCTGGCGGCGCCCTGCGCGCCGTCCACCAGCCGGTCGATGTTGGCCTTCATGAGCCGCACGTATTCCCCTTCGGGCACGTTGCCGGCGAAGGTCATGCTCTGTTCCTGTTCATCCACCGCCAGCAGGGTGCGCACTACCCCGTCATCCTGCTCGGCCGGTCGCAGGCAGAGCGGGAACAGCAGCCCGGTGGCCGGCAGACCGCCGGCATGCTCGCCCAGATAGGTCTTGTAGAGATCGAGAGCGGACTTGCCGTCCACCTCGAACAGGACGTTCTCCCGGGAGCGGGTGACGAGACGATCCGGTCCAAAGGGATCCCAGCCGCCCAGGGATCCGTACCCCACCCGGATCCGGCTCCCGTAGAGACCGATGGCGGCCACGAGACCGTTCCGGGGTCGGTCATTGCCGATGACCAGCGTTTCGGAGAAGGCGGCGCCGTCACCCGACAGTCCGCCGGTCACCGGGACCTGTTCCGGCATGACGCTCCTCAATCCCTCGATCAAAAAGCTGCCGTTCACCCGCAGGCCGTCCGATAGCACCAGCACGTGTTGCAGGTCGAAGTGGGGGATGGACTGAGCCAGCTTCACGCCGGCCTCGAAGCTGTCGCTCACCTCGTCGATACTGGTGGTCGCGTATTCCAGATGGGTCCCGGCGAATTTCACCGCGGTCACGGTGAAGGACTCGTCGAAGACGTTGATGTCCGAGATCTCACCCGCCGTGGAGGAACCGAACAGGATGGCCTCCGGAAACGCCGCCCGGACCTCGTCGAACAATTCGTGAGTCCGCAGATGCTGGGTGGCGGCGAAGATGAAGACCAGATCGGCTCCGCTCTCCACGGCACCGGGTGGAAACGGACTCCAGCCCGCTTCCTCGGTCCAGACGCACTGTGTTGTCTGCAAGGTTTCACTTCTTTCTTTGCGCGATGGTGAACGAGTGACCACGGCTGGTGCTGTAGGCGGTATCTACCCATATCGCCTGCTGACACCAGGTTAGGCCAGCGGCCAGGATATCTCGATATCTCAGTATCGGTCGCTGGTCGAGGGACTGAACAGGAATCAGTGTAAGAATCGGGACCACTCGGACACCTACGGGAGAGCAGAAAAAACC
>JBDRBC010000364.1:0-24497 GCA_043823125.1 bacterium
TACACGCTCCTGAGCCGGGCACCCGATCTCGGAGCCGTGGAGCAGACCGTGTATTTCGCAGGGGTCACCGAATTGAATTTCCGGCTGCCCATCCTGTCGGTGGAGGACTTCGAGACCGGGGATTTCGTCTCCTATCCCTGGGCGCACGACGGTCAGAGCGGCTGGGAAATCGATACGGCCGCCCAGGAAGGGACCTACTGTGTCCGGTCCGGTCCCATCGGGCACGGGCAGGAGACCGTGCTCGCGGTGACCCTCGATGTGATCACCGCCGGTCACCTCTCCTTCTATTACCGGGTTTCCTCCGAGGAGAACTACGATTTCCTGCAGTTCTCCATCGACCAGAAGTTGGAGGCCGAGTGGTCCGGCGCCATACCCTGGAGTTTCGCCTCCTTCAGTATCAAGCCGGGGCCGCACAGTTTCAGCTGGCGATACGTGAAAGATGGCAACGTATCCGATGGTCTCGACCGGGCCCTGCTCGATCGCATCGAGTTTCCCACCCTCGCCCAGTTGCCACAGCCGCAGCTCGCGTACTCGCCCACGGGTTTGGAGGTGGTGTTGCCCGCCGACGCAAGCACCGTCCGGCTCATCGTTCTGCGGAATCTCGGCGCCGAGGATCTGGAGTACTCCGTGGCGCTGGTGGAGCACCAACCCGCTCGCTCCGTCACCGCCGCGGCCACGGTACCGATCACCCTGGGCAAGGCGGCCAAGGACGTGCGGCCGGGGCAGGCGCCCGGTAAGGGCAGCGGGGGACCGGATAACTGGGGGTACCGCTGGCGGGACAGCGACGATCCGGACGGTCCGCTGTTCGTCTGGGAGGAACTCGCCGGAATCGGCAGTGCCGTGACCCTGGGCGACGATACCGTCCATGGCCCGTTCGCGCTCGGCTTCAGCTGCGATTTCTACAGCGCCAGCTACGACTCGATCTGGATCTGCAGCAACGGCTTCCTCTCCTTTGCCGCCAGTTCCGCTCGGTACACGAACCAGGTCATTCCGCATGCGGCCACCCCGAACGTCTTGCTCGCACCGTTCTGGGACGATCTCGACCCGACCCGGGGTGGAGTCGTGGCCTACCACCAGGACAGCGAAAACCAGCGATTCATCGTCTCGTACGATCAGGTGCCGCATTATGGTGGCGCGGATCCCGAGACCTTTCAGGTAGTCATCGCGGCCGACGGTTCCCTCCATTTCCAGTACCTGGCAGTGACTAACGACTCCGGCTGCACGGTGGGTATCGAGAACGGTGTTGGCGACGATGGCTTGCAAGTGGTGTTCAATGCCGACTATCTGCATGACGAGCTGGCCATCCGTTTCTCCGCCGAGGCCGTCGTGCCGTGGCTGTCGGTGTCGCCGGTCGCCGGGTGGCTGGAGCCCGAAGGGAACGGCCATCTGAAGGTGACCTTCGACAGCGCCGATCTCGCCACTGCCACCTACCGCGCCGCCATCGAACTCGTTTCCAACGATCCGCTGGCTTCGCGAGTGTCGATTCCGGTGACCCTGGTTGTGGATGAGATCCTGGACGGAGGCGGGGACCACCCGCCGCCGCCACTGGCCCTCGGCACGGCCCGACCCAACCCGTTCAATCCCAGCACGGTCATTCCGTTCAGCCTGCCGTCAGCCGGCCGGGTGGAGTTGAAGATCTTCGATCTGGCGGGGCGTCTGATCCGCACCCTCGTCTCCACCGGACTGCCGGCGGGCGACCATGAAGTCGTCTGGAACGGCCAGGACGACCGTGGTCGCGGGGTGGCATCCGGCACCTATTACGTCCGACTCGTGGCCGGTAAAAACTCCCGGGTGAAATCGTTGACACTGGTTCGCTGACCGTGACAGGATCCACGCCGCCGTTGTAGTCGTTTTCCGGCGGAGGGGGCAGGACACTGGTTTATCTGATCGCAGCATCGCTGGTGTGGGCCTTCTCTTTTGGTCTGATCAAAGGGTATCTCGTCGAGTACGATCCGCTGGTGGTGGCCGGCGTGCGTCTGCTGATCTCGTTGCTGCTGTTCCTGCCGTGGCTTGGCCGGCAACGACTACCGTGGTCCCTGGGCTGGCGCGCGGCCGGGCTGGGTGGTCTCCAGTTCGGGCTCATGTACTGCTGCTATATCGCCTCGTACCGGTACCTGCCGGCCTACGGGGTGGCGTTCTTCACCATCTTCACTCCGCTCTATGTCGCCTGGCTGCACGACGCTTCCGGCCGCCGCTGGCGCTGGCGTCACAGCGCCGCCGCCCTGCTGGCCGTCGGCGGTGGTTGGCTCGTGCTGGGGCGTGAACTCGATCTGGCCACCGCCTGGCCGGGAATCGTCTTGTTGCAACTGGCCAACGTCTGTTTCGCCGTGGGACAGCTCGGCTACCGCCGACTCCGCCGGCAGCCGGCGCCCGAGATGTCGCTCCTGGGCTGGATGTATCTCGGGGCCAGCGTGGTGACGGCCCTCACCTGCCTGTTCTGGGCCGACTGGACGCGGGCGGATTTCGACGGGCGCGCCGTGCTGGTACTGCTCTACCTGGGGGCGGTCCCCACCGCCATCGGTTTCGCACTCTGGAACAAGGGGGCGGCGTCCACCCGGCCGGGGCTGCTGGCAGTCTGCAACAACCTGAAGATTCCCCTGGCGGTCGTCTGCTCCTGGTTGATCTTCGGCGAAACCGCCGAGTACCTGCGGGTACTTTTCAGCCTCACCGTCCTGGTGGCGGCGCTGTTCCTGGCGGGCCGCGGCGATACCGATCCACCGACTCAGCAGCAGAATCATCATTAATGAACAATAAGAGAGACCGGCGGTGGCCGGTCTCTCGTCCGTTCTTGCTTGCGGTCAGGGCCGGCAGCGCTGAACCGGGCCCAGGGCTAGGGCAAGGTCACGTCCAGCGCCTTGACCAGGAACGCGTAGTTGTCGGCGACCTGCTGGATGATCATCGAGGTCGGCGCGCCGCCACCGTGCCCCGATTTGGTTTCGATGCGGATCAAGGTGGGTGCGTCTCCGGCCTGTACGGCTTGCAGGCGCGCCGCATACTTGAAACTGTGGCCTGGCACCACCCGGTCGTCGTGATCGGCAGTGGTCACCATTACCGCCGGGTAGTGCGTGCCGGGCTCCAGGTTGTGATACGGGGAGTAGGCCAGCAAGGTCTCGAACTGTTCCGGATCCTCGCTCGAACCGTAATCCGAGACCCAGGCCCAGCCGATTGTGAACAGATGGAATCGCAGCATGTCCATGACACCCACGTCAGGCAACGCAGCGCCGAACAGGTCCGGGCGCTGATTCAGACAGGCGCCCACCAGGGTGCCGCCGTTGGAGGCGCCGCTGATGGCCAGCTTCGGCGTGGAGGTGTAGCCCTCGGCGATGAGGTACTCAGCGGCAGCGATGAAATCGTCGAAGACGTTCTGCTTGTTGTGCAGCATGCCCTCTTTGTGCCACTGCTCGCCGTATTCCCCGCCGCCCCGCAGGTTGGCCACGGCGTAGATGCCGCCCAGCTCCAGCCACGGCAGCAACGAAGTGCGGAAGCCCGGACTGATGGTGGCGTTGAAGCCGCCGTACCCGTACAGGATGGTGGGATTGTCGCCGTCCCGCGGCAGGCCCTTGCGCTGGATGATGAACATGGGAATCCGTGTCCCGTCCTTGCTCTCGTAGAACACCTGCTCCGTGGTGTAGCCACTGAAGTCGAAGTCGATCTCCGGCTCCCGGAACAATGTGCTTTGCTGGGTGGTGAAGTCGTAGTGATAGATCTCGGACGGGTTGAGATACGACGTGAAGGAGTAGTAGCTCTCCGTATCATCCGGATCGCCGCCGAAACCGCCCACGCTGCCGAGCCCCGGCAGTCCGATCTCGTTGAGCAGTTCACCGGACAGCGCGCGCACTTCCACCAGGTTGCAGACGTCGTGCAGGTAGGTCAGCACGAAGCTCTCGTTGAGGATGGTCACGCCTTCCAGGGGGTCGTCACGTTCGGGGACCAGGGTTCGCCAGCGGTCACGCTGGGGCTGTTCCAGGTCGATGGCGATGATCCGCCCCTTGGGAGCGTCCAGGTTGGTCTGGAAGAAGAAGGTGTCGCCGTCGTTGCCGATGAACCCATAGCTGGCGTCGAAGTCGCTGAGAAACTCCACCACGTCACTTCCGGGGGCGTGGAGGTCCTGATAGAAGAGGCGATTCTCCTCGGCCGTGCCCTGCCAGACGTGGATGATCAGATAGCGGCCGTCATCGCTGACGCTGCCGTCGAAACCCCACTCCTTCTGGTCGGGACGGTCATAGACCAGAACGTCGTCGCTCTGGGGCGAGCCGACGGCGTGATAGTACAGCTTGTGGTAGTAGTTGACCTCTTCGTAGGCGTCGTCCTGACTTGGAGCTTCGTAGCGGCTGTAGTAGAAGCCGCTGCCGTCCTTGGACCACGAGGCGCCGGTGAACTTGGCCCAGTTGCAGACGTCCGGCAGGTCCTGACCTGTGTCGATGTCCCGGATCTGCCAGGTCTGCCAGTCCGATCCGCTTTCGCTCTTGGCCCAGGCCAGCAACTTGCCGTCGTCACTGATAGCCAGTCCCCGCAAGGCCACCGTGCCGTCAGCCGACAAGGTGTTGGGATCGAGCAGCACCTGGCTATCGCTTTCGCCGGGCTCTTGTACATAGAGTACCCGCTGGTTCTGGAGGCCGTCGTTCTTGAAGTAGAAGGTGCGGCCGCCCTCCCGGAAGGGCGAGCTGTACCGGGGGTAGTTCCAGATCTCGGTGAGTCGCAGCTTGATCTGCTCCCGGGCTGGAATCGCTTCCAGATACCTGAAGGTGATTTCGTTCTGGGCTGCGACCCAGGCGTGGGTTTCCGCCGAGTCCACGTCTTCGAGCCAGCGGTACGGATCGGCGATCTGATGGCCGTGATAGTCGTCCACCTGATCTTCGGTGCGAGCTGGGGGATAGTCGAAATCGGCAGCTCCGATCCGGGGCGACGCCAGCAGCACGATTCCGAACACCAGCACTGTTGCGGCCCCTGTCACGGAAGTAGAACAACGCATGAAGACCTCCTGCAGCGGGAATCGACAATCGTTCCCTGCGAAATGTGGTGAGCGGACGGCGCGGATACTGGCGGGAGCTGCACACCCTGCCGACCTTGTGGCCGCTCCGGTTGCGGATTACACTTTCCGCTCCGGTGTCGGCTTGTTACTGTAAGGCCCGAGATGAAGCCTGAAGACCTGCACATTCTTTTCGAAGATAATCACTTGCTGGCGATCATCAAGCCGGCGGGGCTGCTGGTGCAGGGTGACCGGACCGGCGATTCTACCGTTCTGGATCTTGCCAAGGCTTATCTCCGGAAAAAGTACGCGAAGCCCGGCAAGGTGTTTCTCGGGCTGGTGCATCGCCTCGACCGGCCGGTGTCCGGGGTGTTGTTGCTGGCGCGGACCTCCAAGGCGGCGAGTCGGTTGAGCGCCCAGTTCCGGGCCGGGACGGTGGGTAAACGGTACCTGGCTGTGGTCACGGGACGACCCGACCCGCCGCGAGACGAACCGGTGGCGTTTCTCGCCGGTCGCGCGGATCGTCACGGCCGTACCGAGGCGCGGCGGGAGCCGTTTCCCGGCGCCAGGGAAGCGCGGCTCTGGTATCAGGTTCTCGAGCAGTCCGGAAAACACGCGCTGGTGGAGGTCCGGCCCGTGACCGGGCGCCGACATCAGATCCGTGCACAG
The DNA here is from genome assembly GCA_043823125.1 of bacterium. Classification (GTDB taxonomy): domain Bacteria; phylum Krumholzibacteriota; class Krumholzibacteriia; order LZORAL124-64-63; family LZORAL124-64-63; genus JBDRBC01. Next base: position 5,639 of record JBDRBC010000364.1, read on the forward strand.
CTGGCCCTTCTCGGCTGGCCGATCCTGGGTGACGTCAAGTATGGCGCCGTGGCCCGTTTACCGGACCGGGTGGTCGCCCTGCACGCCCGGGAACTGGAAATCGCGCATCCCGTGAGTGGTGAAACCGTGCGCCTCCAGGCGGCGCTGCCGAGTTCTTGGCCCTGGCCGCCACGCTGAAGCAGGCGTACGCCATGGCCGCGGAAGGAGAGTAAAATGACGAGATCGCCGCAATGGTGGCGGAGCACCGCTCTGGTGCTGGTGCTGTTCACAATGGGTGGTTGTGCCGCGGACAGTTTCCAGCTCGCCGATGGTCAACATCACGGCCGTGGGGTCAAGATGTCAGTGGGGGACGTGGACATCGGCAGTGACTGTCGCCTGGAGGGGAACATCGATCTCGCCGCGGGCAACATTGTCGTGGGTGAACGGAGTGTCATCGAGGGCGATATCGTGGTGCAGAAAGGGAACGTCCGGCTCGCTGCGGGCGTTCAGGTCCGCTCGGTGACGGTGATCGACGGCGTCATCGAACTGGGAGCCGGGGCGACCAGTTTCGGGACCATCACCATGACCGACGGTCTCATCACCGTGAACGGTGCCACCATCGGCGGACTCGTGGCGCTGCAAAACGGACGTCTCGAAGTCAACGCCGGCTCCAATCTGAACGCCGGTTTGCAGGTGGTGAACAGCCGACCCGGCCGCGCTGACTCGACCACCGTGGTCGTCGCCGCCACTGCCCGGGTGGCCGGGACCGTGGGGTTCGGTGGACGGGTCAAGCTCCTCATCGATCCGGCCGCCGATATCCGGGAAGCGGCTTTCACCGATCTGCTCCGGGCCGGACACGAATGAAATAACTGACTCACAGGAGGACATTCCGTGTTGTTCAAGACTTCTAAAACGATACTGCTGCTGACGCTCTGCCTGGCGGGTTGGGTGGCCGAAGTCGCCGCGGAAGACGCGGTGGCGCCGACAGCTATCCAGTGGCTCGAGTACAGTCAGGGACTCGAGCAGGCCAGCGAGTCCGGCAAGGCCGTTTTCATCAACTTCACCGCGGACTGGTGTCGGTACTGCAAGAAGATGAAAAAGGAAACCTACGCCGACCCCGAAGTCATCGCCTACATCAGCGAGCACTACGTGCCGATTATGGTGGACACGACCAAGGAGAAGAATATCGCCGCGCGCTATTCCGTCCGCGGCCTGCCCACCATCTGGTTCCTGTCGTCCAGTGGGGAGCGGATCTCGAATCTGCCCGGTTACGTGGACGCACCCATGTTCCTGAACGTGTTGCGCTACATCGCCACCGGCGCTTATGCAGCCATCGATTTCGAGGCCTTTCTGAAAGCGCAGGAAACGGAAGGATGACGGACTACCGATGATCGATGTCGAGGCAACCGTGATCGGCGGCGGCATGGTCGGCTGCTGCGTGGCGGCAGCACTGGCCGAGCGCAACGTGTCGACCGTGTTACTGGAGAAGGAAGCCCGTCTCGCCACCGGGGTCACCGCGCGCAACAGCGAGGTGGCGCACGGCGGCATGTACTATCCCACCGGCTCCCTCAAGGCGGTTTTCTGCGTGGAAGGTAGAAGGCTCCTCAGGCAGTTCTGCCAGGCCAACGACATTCCTTACCAGGAAAACGGGAAACTCATCGTCGCGGTGACGGCAGCGGAGGAGCCGGAACTGGAACGGCTGCTCCAGCTCGGGCAGGCCAACGGGGTGGAGGATCTGCGGTTGGTGGACGGCGACGAGCTGTCGCGCCTGGAACCCAATATCAAGGCCTCGGCGGCGCTGCTGTCCCCGCGCACCGGCATTCTCGACGCCGAAGGCGCCGCCCGCGCCTACGCCCGACTGGCGAGCGAACACGGGGCGGAGGTCCTCACCGGCGCCGAGGTCACCGGACTGGCCCGGGCAGGGGACGGCTGGCGGGTGGAAGTGGGCGGCGGCAACCGTGAGGGCTGGAGTCATTCCAGTCGCTGGGTGATCAACGCGGCCGGGCTCGGTTCCGACCGGATCGCGGCCCTGGCGGGGATCGACATCGTGGCGGCCGGACTGGAGCTTTCCTGGGTCAAGGGCAATTACTTCGCCATCGCTCCGGAACGGACCGGTCTCATCCAGCGCCTCATCTATCCCGTCCCTCCGGCCGACGGTTCGAGCCTCGGTATCCACGTCTGCATCGACCTGGGCGGGCAGCTCCGTCTCGGCCCGGACGTGGAACCGGTGGCGGTAGGGAGCGATTACGGAGTCGATCCCGCCCGCGGCGCCCGGTTTTTCGAGAGTGCTTCGCTGTTCCTGCCCTGGCTACGTCCGGACGAACTGACCCCCGCCATGGCCGGGATCCGACCCAAGCTCTCGCGTGACGGTTGGGGCGATTTCTACCTGCAGCGAGAAAGCGGCGATTTCGCGGGATTGATCAATCTCATCGGCATTGATTCACCCGGTCTGACCTCAGGGCCGGCCATCGCCCGGGCCGTGGCCGATCTGCTCCAGGTCTAGCGGCCGGAGGTGGAGAGCGATATGAAGGAATACCTGAAGATCTCCTTGCTGCCCAAGGATACCAACATGTACGGCACCATCTTTGGTGGCGTGATCATGTCGCATCTCGATCTGGCGGCGGCTCACTGCGCGCGGGATGTCTACGAGAACTACTTCGTCACCGCCTTCATTCACGAGATGAGTTTCCTGCACCCGGTGTACGTGGGGGATCTGGTCACCTTCCGGGGCGAGGTCATCGATTCCGGCACCACCTCGGTGACCGTACATGTGTTGGTGGATGCCGAGCGGCTGGGCACCCGGGCCGTGAACCGGGTGACCGAGGCCAAACTCGTCTTCGTAGCCGTCGACCGGAACGGCCAGAAAACTCCCCTCATTCCTCGTGCCGGGACGCCCGCTTGAGGTGACACCGTGTGGGATTATCTACCGTTGCTGCCCGTGATCGTCTGGTGCCTGTACTCCGCCGTGAATCGGCGACATACGGCTCGTTTCTTCCGACAGACCAAGCCGCACTGGCGGCGTTGCTATAGTCGACGCTCCTTCCTCCGTCTCGGCGGTGGTGTGGTCGTGGCGGGCGTGCTGGCCTTTTCCGGCGCCGACGAGGCGGTGGATCGCTGGCACCGCGAGACGGTCCGCTCCCCGGCCAGCGACCGCCTGGCCCACCTGGTCAAAATGCTGGGAGAACGATGGTTCTTCGCCTGCTGGGCGTTTTTTGCCGCCGTGGATGTCACCGTCAAGAGTAACGCGCTGACCCGCTGGGGGCGGCGAAACTTCGAGGCGATGCTGGTGGGGCTGCCGCTGCTGTGGACCAGCCAGCGAGCCCTGGGCAGCGCTCGGCCCAACGCGGACAGCCACGGCCCCCGCTGGCGTCCCCTGGCGGACGACAAGGCCGCCTCGGGGCACACCTTCATGGCCGCCATTCCGTGGTTGAATCTGGCGGCGCGTAGTCCTCAGCCACCGACACGGCTCCTGGCCCGGTTGGGCTCCACCGTGACCGGGTGGTCGCGACTCAACGACCGCATGCACTATCTCTCCCAGATCGTCCTGGGGTATGGCATCGCCTGGACCGCCGTCGACGCGGTGCAGGATAGGAGCGAACCCGGGGGGATTATTCTCGAGTGACCTGCTCGTTCCGGAGCAATCATCGAATTGGAGAGGACAAAAAGCCGGGCCTGTCGCTGCGAAGGACAGGCCCGGTCTTCTGGAACACGCGTACTACTTGAGCAACGACATCTTGCCGCTGCCGAAACCGTCCGGGGTTTCCACCCGATACAGATAGATTCCCGAAGGTGCCGCCTGTCCACTGCCGGTGGTCCCCCGCCAGGGCACCGACTGCTGACCGGCCAGAGCCACGAATGACTGATCGAAGATCCGTCGGCCGGCCAGATCGTAGATGGTCAGCCGCGCCGGACCCGCGTTCGGGGTTTCGAACACGATGCTGGTGACCGGATTGAACGGATTCGGGCTGTTGCCCAGCAAGACGAACTCCCGGGCCATCACCACATCGCTCAGATCGTCCTCGTCCATGGCGTACTCGTCGCCGTTGACGAAGTACTCGCCGTACCCGTCAGAAGTGATCGTGATGTGCCCGTTGACCACTTCGAGATCCGATCCGGGCAAAGTGCCGCCCGATCCGGCTTCGGTCTGGTAGACGAAGGCGCCCACGCTCTGTAGACGGTTCAGGACATCCTGAGCCGGGTGGCCGTAACTGTTGCTGCCCACGGAAATGATGGCCACCTCGGGCTGGGTCGTGGCGAGGAAACCGGCGTTGCTGCTGGAGTACGAACCGTGGTGATTGACCCGGTAGATCTCGATCTCGTCGGCTTCCACGCCGGTGCTGGTCTCCACGTCGTGGTAAGAACTGTTGTTGATACCGCTCAGATCGCCGGCCACGTAGAAATCGAAATCACCGCACTCCACGAGGAAGGTAAGGCAGTAGTCGTTTTCCTCGTCGTCGAAAGGCGCCGATAATAGCCCGTTGCCGTTGACGGCGAGGCAGGTCACGGTGACCCCGTCGCCCAGGTCGATGACGAGGTTGTCGGTGATGGCCGCGCGTTTGGACGACACGGTGTTGGCGTAACTCGTGTAGGTCGCCGTAGTGTAGCTCCAGCCGCGGTCGTAGGCGGCCTCGGAGACGCCCTTGTAGGTGTACACCTCGTCCAGTCCGCCGATGTGGTCGGCGTGGTAGTGACTGGCGGCCATGTAATCGAGGGTGGTGACGCCGATGGAATTGAGGAACGGATTGACCACACCGGTCCCCTTGCCGTTGTTGCCGGCGTCGAACAGCATGCTCTGGCCGCTGGAGGAGAGGATCACGGTGGCGTCGCCCTGTCCCACGTCCAGACAGTGGATGGTCACGTCGGCGTGGAGTGCCGGCGCCAGGGCCAGGAACGCACAGATCATGATCACGGCCAGGGAGCCGTGACCGATCCATCGGTATACCGAAGCGGGTGAACGCATTTATCGACCACCTTGGCCAGGGGTTCGAGCAACTCGGTTGATTGGCGACATATATAGTCTAACATACTTCGGAGTGCAAAAAAAGAGGGCCGACATCAAAGTCGGCCCTCACTGTCTGCAACGAACACCGCTGAACTACTTGATGTTCTTCTTGATCCAGGCCGTCGGCACGGACTTCGGCCGCTCGATGGGAATACCGAGCGCCCGCTCCACCACCATCTGGGAGCAGATGCCCATGGAACGGGAGATGGAGAACAGCACCGTGTAGTACGAGAACTCCTTCATGCCGTAATGGTACAGCAGCGCGCCCGAACCGGCGTCCACGTTGGGCCACGGGTTCTTGGCCTTGCCCTGCTTCTTCAGCACCTCGGGAACGATGGTGTAGACCTTGTCCACGATCTTCATGATCGGGTCGTTGGGGAAGTGCTTGTTGCCGAAGGCGCGGAAAGCGGTGAACCGCGGATCCGTCACGCGCAGCACGGCGTGTCCGTACCCTGGGATGACCTTGCCGCTGTTCAGCGTGTCCCAGGCGAACTTCTCGAGCTGCTCGTCCGAGGGCACGCCCTTGAACCTCTTCCGCAGCTGCAGGACCCAGTTGAGGCATTCCTGATTCGCCAGACCGTGCAACGGACCGGCGAGACCGTTGAGACCGGCCGACGTGGCGTAGTACGGATCGCTCAGCGCCGAGGCGACGCAGTGCGCGGTGTGCGCCGAGACGTTGCCGCCCTCGTGGTCGCAGTGCAGGGTCAGGTAGAGACGCATGCAGTCCGCGAAACTGCCGTCGGGATCCTTGATGCCGAGCATGTGGGCGTAGTTGCCGCCCCAGTCGAGATCCTTCCTCGGACTGATCCGTTTGCCCTTGTTGAACCGCATCCGGTAGACACCGGCGGCCAGGGCGGGCAGCTTGGCCAGCAGGTTCATTGAATCCTCGAGGATCGGCTTCCAGTACTCCATCTTCGTGATGCCCGCGTTGTAGGCCTTCACGAATTCGGACTCGCGTTGCATGACGAGAATGCCGGTGTTGAACATGCACATGGGGTGCGAGTCCTTCGGCATGGCCTCGAGTACTTTCCAGACGTAGTTGGGTACCTTGGCGCGTGCTGCCCAGTCCTGGGTCAGGGCACGGCGGGCCTTGGCGTCGGGGAGCTCGCCGGTGCAGAGCAGGAAGAAAATGTCCTCGGGGGTCTTTTTCGTCAGGTCGCCGATGGGGATGTCACGGACCAGAAGACCGACGTCGGGGGGGACTTCGGAGGTGTCGCAGATCATGGCCTTGACACCACGCATGCCGCCGTAGGCCTGAGCCACCGTGCACTCGCTGAGGACCTTGTTTCCCTTCTTCTTGATGACGGAGCGAATTTCATCCCGCCAGGCCGGGATCTTATTCGCGAGGGTTGTCTGCAGCTTAGCCATGTCTCCTCCTTAACAATGGGCCTAGTTCGATCCAGTCCGCTCGCCGCGGCATCATAATCGTTCGCCGCGGGCCATATTATCGAGACGCTGTTATTAAATCAACGATCTCTTGCCGGACCCGTTAAAAATATAACTTGAACCGCCTTTATGCCAGATTGGCTTTTTGCAGTGAAGGCGTTACCTTGTTCAGCGATCAGGAGGAATGACACGACTGGTCAGAGAACCAGCGCACTTTTCAGGACCCACTGGAGGAACCGATGAGCGACGACGTGAAGCTTTGTGTCGAGATTCTCGAGAAGGCCATCGCCTTCGAGCGGGAGGGAATCCGTTTCTTCCGCGACAAGGCGGAGAACGCTCCCAACGAGATGGAGCGGATGATCTTTCGCTCCCTGGCCAAGGACGAAGCTGGCCACGAGGCGCATCTGCGGAAGCTCCTGGATGATCTGCTCGCCACCAATCAGCTGGAGGGTCTGCAGCCCGAGGGCCACGAACACCAGGGGCCGCGGGAGATCTTCGAGTCCGCTCTGGCGCTGGTGGAGACCGTCTCGGGCGCCGACGACGCCGAACTGGAGATCTTGAAGGGCGCCATGGACGTGGAGCGGCGGGGGCACACCATGTACGCCGGCGCTGCCGACAGTGTGATCTCGCCCGAGGCCAAGGCCCTGTTCGAGCACCTGGCAGCCGAGGAGCAGAATCACTATCTGCTCTTGAACAACACCTACACCTACCTGACCAACCCCTCCGGCTGGAACGCCTTCGACGAGAGCCCCATGCTCGACGGTGGTTGAGATCCGGGATCTGGATAGGGAAACCGGCCGCTCCACTGGAGCGGCCGGTTCTGCGAGAAGGGGTACCTGGTGACCGACGACTCCTTGACAGCCCGGCAAAACTTCACCGGGAAGATCGCCCTGGCGGCCATGGCCACCGGCGGCAATCTCCCGTACCGTCGTCTCTGCCGGGAGTTCGGCGCCGATCTCACCTGCAGCGAGATGATCATGGCGGACAAGCTGAAACGCGGCAGCCGGTCCGAGCTGCCGCTGCTCCGCTCTCACGAATCCGAAACCAGCTTCGGTATCCAGCTCTGTGGCAAATCTCCGGAGACCATGGCCGAGGCGGCGCTTCTGGCCCTCGACGCCGGCTGTCACTGGCTCGATCTCAATTTCGGTTGTCCCATCGATCTCGTGGTGCGGCGTGGGGCCGGGGCCGCGATGCTGAAGAAACCGGCCAAACTGGGGCGGATCGTGGCGGCCGTGCGTGCAGTCTGTCCGCTGCCGCTGTCGGTGAAGATCCGGGCCGGCTGGTCCGCCAAGAAGATCAATGCCGTGGCGGTGGCCCGGATCTGCGAGGGCGCAGGCGCGGACGCGGTGATGCTGCACGGCCGGACCCGGGAAGCGCGGTACCGGTACAGTGCGGACTGGGACCTCATCAACCAGGTGGCCGAGACCGTGTCCATCCCGGTGGTGGGCAACGGCGATATCCTCACTCCCTGGGATCTTGAACAGCGCCTCGACGGCACGGCCGTCAGTTCGGTGCTGGTGGCGCGCGGCGCCCTGATCAAACCGTGGATCTTCACCGAATTGCACCGGCGAGAGTCCATTCCCTACCGTATCGCTTCACGCTGGCAGGTCATGCGGAGGTACTGCGAATTCGCCACCGAGTACTTCGGTGACGACGAGAAGGGACAAATCCGCGTCAAGCGGTTCTTCCTCTGGCACCTCGGTTTCTGGCACCGCTATCGCCCGTTCAATCGAGCCGATTTCGAGGCGGCGTTGCCGGCCCCGCTCATCCAGACCCGTTGTGACGACCCGGTGGGCGACGACGACTGCAGGCTGCTGGCCAGCAGCGATCCCGACGATCACGAGCTGATCTGGCGGCGGGTTCTTGACAGGGACTTTCCCGGCGAGTAATCTCTGTCTCGAGTGAGCCCGCCATCCCGGCGGGCGTCGGCCCGGCCGATCACTCGGAAGTCCGGTGCAAATCCGGCGCGGCCCCGCCACTGTAAGCGGAGACGAAAGCTGCAGGTAGGCCACTGGTACCGTGACCCATTCCGTGATGGAGGTCACCCACCGGGAAGGCGCAGCGAGTAGGACGACCCGTAAGCCAGGAGACCGATCCCGGGCCTTTTTGCCACACCTTCGCGGGCGGGGTAAGGCAGTGGGACGGATTTCCGGTCTGGTATCTCTTTCTTTTCTCCCCTCCAGAATTCTCCTGGGTGTTGGCGGCCGAATTGTATCGTGCATGCGGCTCCTGCTGTGGGTGTGGCTGGCCCTGTGTTGCCGGCCGCCCGACACGCTCAGCGAGGAAGCCGCGGGCGAGGAGACGTTTTTTGGCGGGTTCACCGATACGGTCTACATCGATGCCTGGCGTCAGGTGGAGACCGAGTATCCCACCGCCGCCGCCGTGTTGACCGTGGTGCCGCTGACAGAGAGCAGCGGCGGCGCCGATCTGGCCGAACTGCTGTCGTTCACGGCCGGGTTGCAGATTCGTCGCTACGGCGGGCTGGGAGCGTTCGCTTCGCCTTCCATCCGGGGCTCCACCGCTGCACAGATCACGATACTCATCGACGGTGTCCCGCTGGCGGATTCCCACCACGGCAGCGTCAGTCTGGCTTCGTTGCCACTGGAACGGTTCGAGCGGGTGGAGGTGTACCGGGGACAGTTGCCCGCTCGTTTCGGTGACATCGGAGCCGTGGGTGCCGTGAATCTCGTCAGCCGACAGCAGAAGGGGCGGGGGACCGATCTCCGTTTCTTCGGCGGCTCCTTCGGGGATCACGGGGGACGGTGGTTGCAGCAGTGGAGTGCCGACGACCTCGAGACCGCCGCCCTGTTGCTGGTCCACGGTCGGCGCAGTGATAACAACTATTGCTACCAGGAACACATCGTTCCCGATCTCGGTCTGGTGGCGCCGGAACAGCGCCGGCGCGACAATGCCCAGCTCGGCGAGTACGGCTGTTTCGGTTCCGGGCGCCGGCGAGCAGGGGGCTGGAACTTGACCGGTTCCGCCGGCTATTTCCGCCGGGACGCCGGCCGTCCGGGGCCCATGGGTTACGAGAGCCCCCAGGCGGTGACCCGTCTCCAGCGCGGCGATGGCTGGCTTTCATTACATAACGACGGCGAGTCACTGCAGCTCGATCTGGCGGCCTCGCGGAATCGGGAACGACTACACGATGATGCCGGAGACGTTCTGCCGGTGACCGGCACGGTATTCAGCAACGCGGATCAGGTAAGTGGCAAGCTTACCTATCAGCAACAGCTGTTCCTGGCGGATTTCGGGACAACGCGCCTTTTGGCTGGGACCGACTGGCGAAGGGAATGGTACGCCGAGAAGATCACCGACGGACCCCTGGTCAAGCGTGATGACCCGTCACGGATCCGCAGCACGTACACTGCGTTCATCACCTTGCAGTGCGATCTGTTCGGGCCGCGGGTGAGTCTGCTCCCGGCCTGGCGCTGGCAGCGGCTGGCGGACAACTTCCCGAAGGTGCCGGAGCTCCCCTACCAGGCCGAAACGCCACTGGCCGAAACACACGTCGTTCACGCCACCTCGCCGTCCATCGGTGTCATCTGGGAAGCGGCAGCGGACCGGTTGTTCCTGGAGACCCACGCGGCGCGGATCGTCCGGCCGCCCAACTGGGTAGAGCTGTTCGGGAGCTGGAACGGCATCGTGGGGAACCGGGATCTCGAGCCGGAATCCATCGAGAGTCTCGATCTCGTGGCGCGCTGGCGATTGTTCGACAGTCGGTTGCAAGGACGGTTGTCCTTCTTCCAGACCTGGACCAAGACCGCCATCGTCTACCGCCTGGTGGGTCGGCAGCTCAGTCGCGCCGAAAACCAGGGCGCCACCCGCAGCCGGGGGATCGAGCTGGAGACCACGTTTCCGCTCCCTCACGACGGGACCTGTTCTTTCGACTGCACCTGGCTCGAGGCGCGCGATCACGGGATCGAACCGTTCGCTTACGGCAACGAGCTGCCCGGCCTGTCGCCGTTACAGCTCGCGATCCAGATAGCACAACCTGTGGCCGGCTGGCGCCTCGGCCTGGCCGTCAATCACCAGGCCGCCAATCATCTCGACCGGTACAACAACCCGTTCACCCGAGTGCCCGCGCGCACGGTTTTCAACTGCTCATTGGCCCGCCGCGTGGACCTGCCGTTCCTCGGCTTCCACGGCGCAACCGTCACCGTGGAGGCCCTCAATCTGACCGACAACGTCGTCTACGACGTCTGGAACTATCCACTTCCCGGCAAGACCTATCGGGTATCGCTGCATCTCTGGCAGAAAACGGAAAGGATCAGCTCATGACCACCCCGCCACGCCGCCTCACCAATACCGTACGACTTCTCCTGGCGCCGGTTTTTCTCGGTTGCGCTCTGGTGGGTGTGACCCTCGCCGCCGCCGACTGGAACGAGTTCGTTGTCCTGTGCACCGATTATTCCACCGTGGGCGAGCTGGTCGTGGTGGAGCGGTATTCGCCGTGGTCCTGTACCGGGACGACGGAACCGGTAGGCCCCGATCCGGTGGGCCGGTTTCACGACGGGTTGTACTACATCGTCAATCGTGGCGGCGCCAGCAACTTGCAGATAATCGATCCCGATGCCAATTACCAGACCGTGTCTCAGTTCAGTCTGGGGAGCGACCGGAATCCGCAGGACATCGCCTTTCGTGACGACGGTATCGCCTTCGTCTCCTGTTACGAGGAGGCAGTTTTGTTGAAGGTGGACGTGGCGGCCGGCACGATCCTCGACACGTACTCCACCGCCGCCTTCGCCGATGCGGACGGCCTGCCGGAGACCGCCTGGATGCAGGCCGTGGGGCACCTGCTGTACATTGCCGTGCAGCGACTCGACAGCGAGAACTGGTACGTCCCCACCGGTCTGAGTCTCCTGGCCATCTTCGACATGACGACCGAGACCTGGGTCGACGTGATCCCGGGCAGTCCCGAACTCGACGGTATCGTGCTGACCGGCGAAAGCCCGTACACCCAGCTCGAGCTGAGCCCGGATCGGCAGCGACTGCGGGTCGGTTGCAACGGCTGGTACGGCTCGCTGGACGGCGGCATCGAGATCGTCGATCTGGCCACGCGCACGAGCCTCGGTTTCGAGGTGACGGAGTCGACCCTGGGGGGGGATCTGATCGACTTCGAGACGGTGGCCGACACGCTGGGCTGCGTTTCGGTGGCCGACGCCGCGTTCGCCACGTCTCTGGTGGTTTACGATCCGGTGACGGGCGGCGGCGTGAGCACGATCCTCAGTGCGGGGGGGTATGCGTATCATGATCTGGCCTACGATGGCGCCGGTCTGCTTTACGTGGTCGATCGCACCTACAGCAATCCGGGACTCCGGGTGGTGTCGCTGCCGGACGGCACCGAGTTGACCACGTCTCCCATCGATTGCGGCCTGCCGCCGCACTTCGTCGTGTTGCCACGCGACGAGGCGTTGACCGCCACCCCGCCGACGGTGACCTCCCGGCTCCAGCTCAGCCCGCCCTGGCCCAATCCGAGCAATCCCGGCTGCACTGTCCAGCTACGGGGAGCGCCCCATCACACCGTGGAACTGGGAATCTACGATTTGCGCGGACGGAGAGTACGCGGAACCCGGGTGCAGCTCGACGGCGCCGGCGAGGGCCGGTACTTCTTCGACGGTTCCGACGACTCGGGACGACCCGTCGCTTCGGGGAGCTATCGGGCCGTGGCCGAGGCCGAACGGATCGGACGTGTTTTCACCCTGGTGCGGTGATCACGTGGGGCAGTGTTCTGGCGGTCACGGGACAGAATCCAGACAGAATCCAGGGAGGCGCTTCCGGGCGAGAACTGGTAGGATGGGTTGACCCCAAAGGTCTTCCAGATCTGCCGGAAGGAGAATGCGGACATGGTGAAGATTTACACGCGTGGCGGCGATAAAGGCGAGACCTCCCTGCTGGACGGAACCCGGACCACCAAGACCAATCCGCGGGTCGATCTCTACGGCAGCGTGGACGAGCTGAACAGTTTTCTCGGTTTTGGCGCCGCTCTGCTCCAGCAGTCTGCCCATGGCGAGGCAGTCCCGACTGATCGGGCTCAAGAGCTGGTTGACCAGTTGCACCACATCCAGCGCGACCTGTTCCAGATGTGCTCCATCCTGGCCAACCCCCAGCGCTCCCGCGAGCTGGCGTCTTCCGCGGCCAAGTTGCCGTTCGCCGCCGCCACCCTGGAGTCACACATCGATGGGATGCAGGCAGAGCTGCCGCCCCTCAGTTCCTTCATTCTCCCGGGCGGATCCGTCCCCGCTGGCGCTCTGCACATCAGCCGTTCCGTCTGTCGACGGGTGGAGCGGCGGGCCGTCGAGGTCGACAGTCAGCACGCCATTCCTCCCGGCGTGATGGTCTACCTGAACCGGCTCAGCGACTATCTCTTTGTGGCCGCGCGCTGGGCGAACCATATTCTGGGAGTCGAGGATGAGGTCTGGTCGCAACCGGAGGCATGGGAGGATCCTACTTCGTGAATACCGCGGCGACCGGGCGCGGCGCCACTCCCACCGCGAACACCCGGGAACGAAACATCCTCGTGGTCACGGCGGCCGCCCACTATCTGTCCCACCTCTACATGCTGGTCTTTCCGTCGCTGGCGCTCACCTTGCAGTCGGCCTTCGCTTTACCGCTGGATGAAGTCCTGGCCATCAGTTTCTGGATGTATCTGCTCTACGGCCTCGGCGCCCTGCCGGCCGGAATCTTGACCGATCTGTGGCGTCCTCGGCTCATGCTCGGGATCTGTCTGTTCGGATGCGGAGGTTGCGCTCTGCTGGCGTGGCGGGCAGCCTCAGTGACGGAGTTGCGGTGGGCGCTGGCGGGGCTCGGTCTATTCGCCTCCATCTACCACCCGGCTGGCATGGCCCTCATCAGCCGGGGAATCCAGCGCCGGGGGTGGGCTCTCGGCATCAACGGCGCCTTCGGCAACCTGGGCGTGGTGAGCGCCCCGTTCCTGACCGGAATCCTGGCCGTCGCTTTCGGCTGGCGGAGTACCTACCTGGTCCTGGCCGTCCCGGGTTTGCTGGGGGGGATCCTGGCCTGCTGCTTGCCGGTGGAAGGTGAGGTCGAATCGCCCCAGAAGCTCCCGTCCGGCAACCGGGAGCGGGGACGGCGAATATTCCACTTCGGGCTGCTCTGCCTCGCCATGATGCTGGGCGGGATCGCCTACCGCGGGCAAACCTTGATCCTGCCGGCCCACTTCGCCGAACAGATCGAGTTCCTGGTGGGCGAGATCGAGAAACTCCGCTGGCTCCCCGCCGTAGGGAGCACCACCGTGGCCGCGACGACCTTGACCTCCCTGGCGTATCTGAGCGGCGCCTGGGGACAGATCGTGGGGGGACGATTGGCGGACCGATACGATCTACGCAAGCTGTACCTGCTGTTTCACGTCTGCTCATTGCCCTTGTTGCTCCTGCTCGGGTATCTGGCCGAAATCCCACTGTTGCTCAGTGCTGTGGGATATGCTTTTTTCGCCTTCGGCATGCAGCCCATCGAGAATTCGCTGGTGGCCGCCTTGACGCCACCGCGGCTGCGCAGCACCGGGTTCGGGCTCAAGTTCATCCTGACCTTCGGGGTGGGCGCTCTGGCCGTATTCCTGGTCGGTCGCTGGCAGACGGATGGTCAACTGGCCGCCGTCTTCCCGTGGCTGGCGTTGTGTGTGTTGTTATTGATCTTCTGCGCCGGTTTGCTCTGGTTTTTCACCAGGGAATACGATTTTGCGGGCCGGGAGGCCCGACGTCATGACTGAGATGTCAGCCTCGAATATATCTCCCGAACCCGGGGTACCTGGTCCGTCGTCGCCGGACGATATTCAGCAGGACAGCCGGGACATCGCCCGGTTCCTGGCCGGCGACAGGGACAGTTTCGGGAGACTCATGCGACGGTATCAGCAGCGAGCGTACAGCATCGCCCTCGGTTTGACCGGGAATCACGACGACGCCATGGATGCGGTCCAGAAGGCGTTCATCCGGATCTACCGGGCGCTGCCGCGCTTCCGACAGGGCGAACCGTTTTTCCCCTGGCTCTACCGTATCGTCAGAAACGCGGCGCTGAATCAGCGGCGCGATGAACAGCGTCACAGGGGTGATTTGCCACTGGAATGGGTGCGTCAGTCCGACGGCAAACCGACCCCGCTGGCTGAAACCATGGCGGTGGACCTGCGTGAACGGTTATGGGCAGGTATCGAGTCGCTCTCGGTGGAGCAGCGGGAGGTCTTTCCCTCTATCATTTTCAGGGGATGAAGTATCGGGAGATCGCCGTTACGCTTGAGCTGCCCATCGGCACCGTCATGTCGCGCTTGCACAGTGCTCGTCAGCAACTCCGTCGGGTACTGGACCAGGAGGAGCAGCAGTGAAGGATCACCAAAACCCCCAGCGTCCTCCCGGCGCCGGTTCGTTACCGTTCGATCCCGAGATAGAAGCCTATCTGTACTCCGCCTACGTCGACGGAGAACTGGAAACGGACCAGGTAACTCGCGTCGAGGCGTATCTGGCCGCGAATCCCGAGGCGTTAGCCGAGATCGAGCGCTTACGTCGTCTGCAGGAGGTAACGGATGCCATGATCATCAAGGAAGCCCCGCCGGAAGTCTGGGAACAGTTCTGGAACAACATCTACAATCAGGCGGAACGGGGGATCGGCTGGTTCGCCCTGGTTCTGGGGGCGGTCATCGTGGGCGGCTTCGGTCTGTACCACTTCGTCCTCTCCGTCGTGGAGACGCCGCAGATGCCGTGGTATCTCAAGGGTGGCATTTTCGTCCTCTGCTTCGGTATCCTGTTGCTGCTGGTTTCCGTGATTCGTGAACGGATCTTCGTCCGCAGACAGACTCGTTACAAAAACGTCATTCGTTGACCGGTACGGGCGGGAGGTGCCTGGATGTTGATGACAACGACACATGAGATCGCCGGCAAGCGGATTGTCAAGGTGATCGGCATGGTCATGGGCAACACGGTACGGGCGCGCCACATCGGGAGCGATATCCTGGCGAGCCTGAAAAACCTGGTGGGCGGTGAGGTGACGGACTACACAAAGATGATCGCCGAGTGTCGGGAACAGGTCCTGGATCGGATGGTAGCCCAGGCCGAGGCCAACGGCGCCAACGCCGTGGTCGGGGTGCGGTTCATGACTTCGGAGGTGATGGACAAGGCGGCCGAGCTGCTGGTGTACGGGACGGCGGTGATCATTGAAGATATTTGACGCGAGACGAACCGTAGCCGGCGTCATCCTGGCCTGATTATCCCGCGACGTAACCGGTTCCGCCAAACGGCGGCAAAGAAAAAAGGCACCCGTGAGGGTGCCTTCAATCTTTGTTAAAAGCCGGTCTATTCATCAATCATGGAGATCGCTTCGTTCGGGCAGGTGTCGATACACGCCTCACAGTCGATGCACTCTTCCGGATCGATCTTGGCCTTTTCGTCGACGAGCGAGATAGCCTCGGTGGCACAACCCTCGATGCAATCCTCGCAGCCGTCGCACTTCTCGGAATCTACGATGGTGGGCATGTTCATGCTCCTTCGTTGCATGGTGACCGGTCACGGCTCGCTGTACGCTACGGAAAAGAAAATCATGACATCGCCGTTGTCAATCCCTGAATGTGCTGGGAAAATCGTCCGGGTCAGCGACTCCTTGAGCGGGATAAATCTGGAGCCGGAGGTCAACATTTGGCGGGGGCAGGATCAACCGCGGCTGAACAGTCCACGTTCCAGATCGGCCGCGTTGCGCAGGAGCAGGATACAGACGCAGCCAGCGAGGAGCAGGACATCCCGGAACAGCAAGGAGAGTCCCACGCTGGACCCGCCGTCGGTGTGGAAACAGCCGCAGGAGATGTCCAGGCCACGGCTCAGCGCCGCCGTAATGGCGACGATGAACATCACGGTCATCACCAGGCAGAGCGCCGCCGCCCCCCGCCGGAAGATCCCCAGGAGCAGCGCGATCCCGGCCACGAGTTCCAGCCACGGGAGGCCCATGGCGAAGGGGTGCAGGAGCGTGATCGGCAGCAGGCGGTAGTTGTAGACCACCGCGGCAAAGGCGTCCGGATGGGCGATCTTGTCCAGGGGAGCGTAGATGAACACCGCGGCCACCGCCAGACGGCAACCGAGGGAGAACAGGCCTCGCAGCCGGGCGACGGGCAAACGACTGGTTCCGGCGGCGCTATTCATCACCACCCACATCATCACTGGACACGGGATAACCGTTCTGACGCCAGGCTTCGATGCCACCCGCCATGATCTCGATATTTTCGTAGCCGCGTTCCAGAAAACGAGCCGCCACGGAGGACACATCTCGCAGGTCGCCGTTGCCATACAGCACGAGAGCGTCCTCGCGCCAGATGAAATCAGCGGCTTCGATCAGGTCGTCAGCAAACGTCGAGGCCCGGATGGCGAACGATCCGCCGATCCGTACCTGCGTGATTAGCGCCGGTTCCCGGGTGTCCACGAACAGATGGCTCCCGCTGTCGTAGCGCGAGAAAGCCTGTTCCAGTGAGATCAGCGGCGCCGCCAGTTCGATTTCATACAGTGAGGCGTCGGCGGCGAGCGGGAGAGGTTCGGCGCGCAGCAGCCAGGAGCCGCCGGCGAGCACCAGCGCTGCCGCCAGCAGGATCACGGCTTCGCGAACTACCGTGAACCATCGGGCGGTGGCGTAGTTTGTCCCACTCTTTCCCATGGACCACACTTCTTTCACTTACAACTTGAGCAGGTAACTCACCGACACCTCGAGTTCCGGCTGTTGGGGAAGGTCGGTGAAGATCCGCAAGGTGCCCTTCATGCGGCCGTTGACCTCCTGGGCCCGCGGGTCGCTGGTGAGCAGGGGGCGGCCCTTGATGACGACCAGGGTCTCCAGATTCTCGATGGTCTCCTCGATCTCCACCTCGAAGTCGGGCAGGTCGATCTCGGCGCCGGTGATCTTGAACCGGACTCCCTCCTCCGAGGCGCGCACCCGCACGGCTTGCTCGATGGCTTGATCGCGCTGCACGTAACCGATGCGGATCCGGTTCTTGTCGAGGAAGAGATCTTGCACCACGTTGACGAACGCCTCGATGTCGATGACCGGCATGTCGGCCACGTTGGTCTCCACCCGGATGAATTCCCGGTGATCGCCCACGGGGGCGGTGGTGTCGACGGTCACGTTCATCACGACCCGCTGTGCTTCGACACCCGACCCGGGCACCACCTCCACATCGAAGATCTCGTCGTTGAAGCGGACGGGGGTGATGGCGAGTTGAGCCACGTCCTGGGTGGTGAAGGTGACTTCCTGGCGGCCGGTCTGTCCCCGCCGCACCTTGTTGAAGCCGATGATCCTGAGTATCGGATCGACTCTCACCGGCACGTGGATATCGGCCAGGATGGAGAGTTCTAGGGTCGGCGTCTGCGGATCGTTGGACATGATCTTGACGGTCTTGAACTGCAAGCCCGAAAGCTTTTCACTGTCGAAGGTGACCTTCATCTCGGTGGATTTCCCCGGTTCGATCTCGGAAACCTCGAGATCGGGCACCGTACAGCCACAGGCGCTCTCGACGCCGCTGACGATGAGCAGCGCGTCGCCACTGTTCCGGATGGTGACCGAGGTGTCGATCCTCTGAAAACTGATCATGGAGCCGAAGTCGAGCGTGTCGGGCTGGACACTGATCACCGCGCGCCTGGCGCCCTGGGCCCAGGCGGAGTTTTCGCCGGCGGTGCCGAGCACTGTCAACAGACAGAGCAGGAGAAAACCGATCCGCTGGGTGCTGGAGTGGGAGAGGGCCCGGGACTGATTCGCGGCCCGCTCAGGGGGCAACCCTGGTCGTGAACTCATGAACATATTGAGCACCGTCCTTCGCTTGATCTCTCGCCAGAGGTAACACGACCTGGTGAAACGCAACGGGGGAAGCCGGGTTCCACCGCCGCCGTAAAATTCTCCTTCTACCAATTTGCTACTTTCCGTCTCTGTGGCAAGGTCGTAACCTGGGATACGTCAAAATCGGAATTCACCCGGGGTCTCGCTGGCCACGGTTGCGGAGGGAAAATGTTCGGGGCGTCATCACGGTTCAAACACGTCGGACGAGCGGTGATGCTGCTCCTGGTGGTGCTGGCCATCGGCGCCTACGGCTTCATGGTGCTCGAGGGGTACCCGTTTCTCGACGCCGTCTACATGACCGTCATCACCATCAGCACGGTGGGTTTTCAGGAAGTGCGCGCCCTCAGCGGACGGGGACACGTCTTTGTCATCATCCTCATCATTATCGGCCTGTCGGTAATGACTTACACTCTCAGCGCCATCGCGCAGATCATCATCGAGGGGCAATTTCGCAAACTACTCGGGAGGCGCCTCATGCAGCGGGAGATCAATAGCCTGAAGCAGCACTACATCATCTGCGGCCACGGCCGGATGGGAAAAATCCTGTGTGAGGAGCTGCGCCAGGAGGCCGTGCCGTTCGTGGTGGTGGAAGGCGATACGGCGGAGGGGGAGAACCTGCGGGAACAAGGCTACCTGGTGGTGGAGGGTGACGCCACCGAGGACGAGGTCCTCGACCAGGCC